>CAIRXZ010000210.1 GCA_903882645.1 uncultured Acidobacteriia bacterium
CTCCACTACGCCACTCGATATGCACCGCTGGTACAGCCCGAAAGCGTCGTCGCGTGTCTGATCCATACAACTGAAACATAGATCAGTACTTATGTTTTGGCCAGGGCCTATTTAAGTGGCATTGGGCGCTTTCGCCTGCCAAGCCGGGCAACCTCCGCTCGTCCATATCCTCAAGCCCGAAGTGTGCCCAGTGGGGCGGACCTCCTGGTCTGCCTTCTTGCGTCCCCCGCTCGTCCATATCCTCAAGCCCGAAGTGCCTCTCTTGGCCGCTCTGCGAACGGGCCGTGGTAACATGCTCGGAGAGACCGTCCCGTTCCATGGCGAACGCCTTCCCCCAGTCGTATAAAACCGAAGTCCTGAAGGCTATCGAGACCATCGATCTCGAAAAGGTCGGGCAGGCGATCGAGACGTTGCGCCGCGCCCGCCGGGAAGGGCGGAGCATCTTCGTCTGCGGAAACGGCGGCAGCGCTTCCACCGCGTCGCATTTCGTCTGCGACATGGTGAAAGGCGCGAGTTACGGCCGGCAGCCGCGTTTTCGCATCATGGCGCTAACCGATTCTCTCCCCACCCTGACGGCATATTCCAACGACGTCGGTTACGAATGCGTCTTCGTCGAGCAACTGAAAAACTTCGCCGCGCCGGAAGACGTAGTTCTGGCCATCAGCGGCTCGGGGAACTCGCCCAACGTGCTCCGCGCCGTGGAATACGGCAACTCCATCGGATGCCGGACCATCGCCCTCACCGGCCGGAACGGAGGCGCGCTCGGCCGCCTGGCCCAGCTCAATCTCCAGGTCTCGCATCCGCACATGGGGCGCATCGAAGACGCCCACATGATCGCCCTGCACATGATCTGCTACTTCTTCATGGAACAAGAAGGCCAGTAACGTGGGGCGGGCCTTTGGGCCCGCGATGACGCCTTTTGGCGTCATCAGCCGGGCGGCAGCCCGGCCCGGGCGCCAAGCCCCGCCAGAGGCGTTAGAAAATAGCCCAGGGCGTAAGCCCTGTGGGACCAGTCCGGGAAACACGTTAGCCCCGTAGGGGCGTAAGAAACCTATTCGCCTCGGACGATGGGCATGCGCCAGCCCGTTCCGAAGGCGCGGGAAGTCACTTTGAGAACCGGGGCGGCTTGCTTGCGCTTGAACTCGGCGGCGCGGACCAGGCGCAGGACGCGGCGCACGGTCTGTTCGTCGAAGCCCTGGGCAATGATTTCCTCGGCCGACTGACACTGCTCGATGTGCAGCTCCAGGATCTGGTCGAGCAGTTCGTAGGGCGGGAGACTGTCCTGATCGGTCTGGTTGGGGCGCAGTTCGGCTGAAGGCGGCTTGGAGAGGATGGCTTCGGGGATCTCCGGCCGGCGGCGGTTGCGCCAGCGCGAGACCCGGTACACCATCATCTTCGGCAAGTCGGCGATCACGGCCAGGCCGCCGTTCATGTCGCCGTACAAGGTGCAATACCCTACCGACATCTCCGACTTGTTTCCGGTGGTGAGCAGCAGCGAGCCGAATTTGTTGGACAGGGCCATCAGAAGATTGCCGCGGATGCGCGACTGGATATTCTCCTCGGTCACGTCCTGGGGGAAGCCCTGGAAGGCGCCGGCCAAGGCGGCATCGTAGGTCTTCATGATGGGCGCGATCGGCAGGGTGAGGGTTTCGATGCCGAGGTTGCGCGCCAATTCGATGGAGTCGTCCACGCTGCCCGGGCTGGAATAACAGGAAGGCATCAGCACGCCGAGGACGTTTTCGCGGCCGAGCGCATCGGCGGCGACGGCCGCCGTGAGGGCCGAATCGACGCCGCCGGAGAGGCCCAGCAGAGCTTTCCGAAAACCGGTTTTGCGCGCGTAATCGCGGACGCCCAGCGCCAGGGCATTCCATATTTCGGCTTCGGGTTCGAAATCGTCCTCGGCGATGGCGCCCGCGCCGGCGGCCAGGTCGACCAGCAAGAGATCTTCCTCGAAGCCTTTGGCCCGCGCGAACATGCGGCCTTGAGCGTCGAAAGCAGCGCCGCGGCCGTCGAAAATGAGGTCGTCGTCGCCGCCCACCTGGTTCACGTAGAGCAAGGGCAACGCGTATTTCCGGGCGAGATGGCCGAGCATGTTCTCGCGCAAAATCTGCTTTCCGACGGTGAAAGGCGAGGCGGAAAGGTTGAGAATAGCCTGCGCTCCGGCCCGCGCGAGCACTTCGATGGGGTCCTGGTGATAGCGCCGCCGGCTCCAGAAATCGCGGTCGTTCCAGACGTCTTCGCAGATGCTGATGCCCAGCCGCCAGCCGTTCAGCTCCAGGATTTGGGGGCCGGCGGCAGGCTCGAAATAGCGGTCTTCGTCGAAGACGTCGTAGGTTGGCAGGAGCGTTTTGTGAAAAAGCGGGCCGGCGGCGCCATCCTTCAACAACGCGGCGCTGTTGAACAAGGGGCGGCCCCGGTCGCCGGGATTCGGGGTGGCGACTCCGACCAGTAACGGCGGAGCGTCCCTCAATTCGGCCGCCAGGCGGTCGAGCATCCGGCCGGCGCGGCTCACAAACCCGCGGCTCATCAGGAGATCGCGGGGCAGGTATCCCATCAGGGCCAGCTCGGGCGTGACCACGAGGCCGGCCCCCTGGGCGCCGGCGGCGCGAACGCCGCGGACGATCAGCGCGGAGTTCCCGTCAAGATCGCCCGCCGTGGGATTGATCTGGAGCAGCGCGATACGCAAGAATTCCAGTGTAACAACAGGCGCTGTATATTATTGTTATGCCTGAAGATACGGAGCATACGCGGGTTGTGGCCGTCGCCCTCGTCGTGTCTCCCAAAGGGTAGGTTTCGGGACGCCGCGCGGCCCCTGCAAACACGGGCTTTGCGCGGTCCCGTTTCGCTGCCCCATTTTCAGATCAAAGCAACTCGATGAACTCGTCGGCCGAGAGGTTCGCATCCCGAATAATGGCGCGCAACAGCGGATCCTTGATGGTCCGGCCGGGGTGAACGGGGACCACGGTTCGAGCCTTCGTTTCGGGGTGAATCAACATCAGGTGGCTTCCTTTTTGCCGATCCTCGACGAATCCGGCACGATGCAGCGCCCGCACCACCTTCCGCGCAGTGAGAGCCGGAAGCTTGGCCATGAATCACGCGGGAACGGAGACGGGAACGGTCACCCTTCCCTGAAACGATCGCCCCTCCTCGGGGATCGCCTCCCCGTGGGCGGCCAGGCTTTCCAGACACAACGCGATGGCTTCCTTGACGTGGCGCTCCGTCTCTTCCAGGGTTTCGCCTTGCGTGTGACATCCGGGCAGAGCCGGAACGAACGCAACGTAGCCGCCTTCGGGAGCCTGTTCGTAGAAGACCGAATAGGAGAAGGTCTTGGAAGTCCTCTTCATCACCTTCATTCTAGGAGGTCCCCGGCGAATCGGCAAAGGGCGGGCAATGTCAAGGGGCTGGTATTCGGAATTTCGTCTCGCTTGACTTGGCTGCCGGATTGGCGTCGAGAGTGCGAAGAGTCCGGAGCGGCATGGACAACCCTCGGCGAGGCGCCTCGGGATAATCGCCGCTACAATAAGATTCGACGAATGCCAGAGCCGGCTTCAGGGGGTACGGGCGCCGCTGTCGTCGCGGGCGCGAGTTGGACTGCGCTGGCGCGCGCCGGCCTGCAAGCGTTCTCGATTGCCAGCGCGGCTGTTCTGGCGCGCTTCCTCTCGCCTCGCGCATACGGTCTGGCCGCGATGGCGCAAACGGCCGTGATTTTCGCCGCGTTGTTCCGCGAGATAGGCGCTTCCGCCGCCATCATCCGGGAGAAACACCTCGATGACGATCTGCTCAGCAGCCTATTCTGGCTGAATCTGGGGCTGAACCTGTGCGTGACCGCCGCCTGCTGTCTGGGCGCTCCATTTGTCGCCAGGTTCTTCAAAGAACCGGCCTTCCCGGCCGTATTTCAAGTGCTAAGCCTCTCCTTTTTGGTCACCGCCGCATCGACTGTGCAATCCACCCTCATGAACCGCGGCTTTCAGTTCGCGCGCATCGCGGCGGTGGAGCTGCTTGGCGGCGCCGCCGGGTTGGCGACCGCCATTGTGAGCGCGGTCCTGGGCGCGGGCGTCTGGAGCATCATCGCCGGGACTTTCGTGAGCGTCACGGTCATGTCGATTCTATACATCACGCTGAGCCCCTGGCGGCCGAAGCTGAGCTTTTCACGCCGCCGGCTCGCGCCGGTCGCCGGCTTTGGCCTGAACCTGTCGGGCTTCAACATCGTCAATTACTTCGACCGGAACGCGGATAACTTACTCATAGGGAGATATCTGGGGGCCGCCCCCCTGGCATATTACAATTTCGCATACACCCTGATGCTCTATCCGCTGCAAACGATCAGTTGGACGATGGGGCGGGTTTTATTCCCGGCCTTCGCGCAGATGCAGGACGACCTGGAACGTTTCGGGCGCGCGTACCTGCGCGCCTGCGCCGCCATAGCGTTCGTGACGTTCCCGCTCATGGCCGGCGCAACGGCGCTGGCGCCGGAACTTATCGCCGTGTTGTTAGGCCCGAAGTGGCGTCCCGTGGCGCCCCTGGTGCGCATCTTGGCGCCGGTTGGGATGGTGCAGTCGATCGGCACGACGACCGGGTACATCTACATGGCCATGGGGAAGACCAGCACCATGTTCCGATGGAGCCTGGTATCGACCGGGCTCACCGTGGCTGGGTTTGTTATAGGCTTGCACTGGGGAGTCGCCGGCGTCGCATCGTCCTATGCGATCGTCACGCTGCTGACGCTGTTCCCCGTATTCTGGATCCCGTTCCGGTTCATTCGTCTGCGGGTGCGGGACCTTTGGATTGCGCTCTGGCCGATCACTAGCGCGACCGCGGCGATGGCTATCGCGACCGCGGCGCTCCGGTGGCTGGTACTGGGGTCCATACGCCTCCCGGCGGCTCTTGCGCTGCTTGTCTTCGTTCCTTTCGGCGCGGCGATCTACTTAGCCACGATGTACTGGCGGAACAAAGCGCTGTTAGTCGAGTTTCTCGCGCTGGCTCGAAGCGGCATCGGCGTATTTGCGCGGGCGCGAGCTTAGCCAGACGCTATTTGACGGTGATCCACCCCCGGAGCCGAAGTGTTTTGCGCCCCGAATTGTTATGATCGAAAAGGGGTAACATGCCGCTTCCACAACACGTATTGGTTACCGGCTCGTGCGGCCTGATTGGTTCCGAAGTGTCGGTCTTTTTCGCCAATCGAGGATTCCGCGTTACCGGGATCGACAGCAACCACCGCGCGGTGTTCTTCGGGCCGGAAGGGGACACAAGCTGGGTGCTGGGCCGCCTGCGGAGCGAGATCCCCGGATACCGCCACGAAGCGCTCGATATCCGCAACCGGGACGGCGTGCTGGCTTTGATGAAGGAGCTGCGTCCGGACCTGATCATTCACGCCGCCGCGCAACCCTCGCACGACCGCGCGGCGGCGATCCCCTTTCTCGATTTCGAAGTCAACGCGGTAGGCACGCTCAACCTGCTGGAGGCGGCGCGCCAGGCCTGTCCGGAATCGCCTTTCATTTACATGTCGACGAACAAGGTGTACGGGGACCGGCCCAATACCATCCCGCTCGCGGAACTGGAGACGCGGTGGGACTACGCGGACCCGGCGTACGAGAACGGAATCGCGGAGGACTTTTCCATCGACCAGAGCAAGCACTCGGTGTTTGGCGCTTCCAAGGTGGCCGGAGACGTGATGACGCAAGAGTACGGCCGCTATCACGGGATGCCGACCTGCTGCCTGCGCGGCGGCTGCCTGACCGGGCCGAACCATTCCGGCGTCGAGTTGCACGGTTTTCTCAGCTACCTGATTAAATGCAACGTCGAGGAGCGCGAATACAAGGTTTTCGGATACAAGGGGAAGCAGGTCCGCGACAACATCCATTCCGAGGACGTGGCGCGCTTCATGTATGAATTCGCGAAGGCTCCGCGCGTTGGGGAGGTGTACAATCTCGGCGGCGGGAAGCGGAACGCGTGCTCCGTCCTGGAAGCCTTCCGCATGACCGAAGCGGCGACGGGCCGGCCCATGAAATGGCGGTATGTGGAGGAGAACCGGATCGGCGACCATATCTGCTATTACAGCGACCTGCGCAAGATGAAGGCGCACTACCCGAATTGGGACATCGCCAAGCCGCTCGCGGCGATTTTCCAGGAAATCGCCGATAGTTGGATGGAACGGCTGGCGCGGGGGACCGCCGGGCGATGAATATCCTGATCACCGGAATTTGCGGATTCGCCGGCAGCGCCATTGCGGAGTCCTTGCTGGAGCGGCGGGCCGGGCTAAGCGTCACGGGGATCGACAACCTGATGCGCCCCGGTTCGGAGGGCAATCGCCCGAGGCTGCGAAAGCTCGGGATCGCGGTGGTACACGGCGACATCCGTTGCGCCAGCGACGTCGCCGCGCTGCCCGCCGCGGACTGGGTAATCGACGCGGCGGCGAATCCGAGCGTGCTGGCCGGCGTGCGCGGAGGCTTTTCCAGCCGTCAGCTCTTCGAGCACAACCTTGGCGCCCTGGTGAACGTACTGGAGTTCGCCAAGATGCACGGCGCCGGGTTGTCGTTGCTGAGCAGCAGCCGGGTGTACTCGATTCCCGCGCTGGTATCGCTTCCCCTGCGCGCGGAAGGGAACCGGTTCGTTTTGGACGGGGCGGCCAAGCTGCCCGGCGGCTTGACGCTGGACGGCATCGGGCGCGGATTTTCCACCGCGCCTCCCGTCTCGCTTTACGGCAGCACCAAACTCGCTTCGGAAGTGGTCGCGCTGGAATATGGCGAGGCGTTTGGCTTCCCGGTTTGGATCACGCGCTGCGGCGTGCTCGCGGGGGCGGGCCAGTTCGGCACGCCGGACCAGGGCATTTTTTCTTACTGGATCCATGCGCACTTACGCCGCCGCCCGCTGCGCTACATCGGCTTCGGCGGGACCGGCCGGCAAGTGCGCGACGTATTCCATCCGCGGGACCTGGCGGGCTTGCTCGACGCGCAGATGTCCCGCTCGAGCGCCGGGGGACAGCGGGTCTACACCGCCGGCGGCGGAAATGCGAACGCCATGTCGCTGGCGCAATTGACGGCCTGGTGCGATGCCCGTTTCGGGGCATTCGCTCCCACCGCCGACACCGCGGACCGCCCCTACGATATTCCCTGGGTGGTGATGGACAGCCACGATGCCGGACGGGACTTCGGCTGGAAGATCGAAACGCCCGCGGCCGATCTGCTGGAAGAGATCGCCCGGCATGCGGAGGACAATCCCGACTGGCTGGAAAGGAGCGGACTATGAGCAAGGTCCCGCGGCCCGCCTCGACGGACCCGCTGCGGCTCCTCTCGGTAGTGATTCCGGCCCGCGACGAGGAAGGCAGCATCGCCGGCACGGTGGAGCATCTTCACGTGGAACTGCGGCTGCACGGCGTTCCGCATGAAATCGTGGTGGTGGACGATGGCAGTACGGACTCGACCTGGGAAGCGCTGGGCAAGCTCCGGCAGCGGGTCCCGACGCTGAACGCGGTCCGGAATACCGGGCCGCACGGCTTCGGGAACGCGGTAGTCTTCGGCATCGGACACAGCCAGGGCGACGCCGTGGCGATCGTGATGGCCGACGAGTCCGACGACTGCCGCGATGTGACGCGGTACTGGGAGTTATTGAATCAAGGGTGGGATGCGGCATTCGGTTCCCGCTTCGTCCGCGGCGGAGCGGTGATCGATTATCCGCTGCACAAGCTGGTGGTCAACCGCCTGGCGAACGCCTTCCTGCGAGTGATGTTCCGGGTCCCGTTGAACGACTTCACGAACGCTTTCAAGGCGTACCGGAGAACCGCCCTGGAGGGCTGCCGTCCGTTCCTCTCGCCGCATTTCAACCTGACCGTGGAGTTGCCGCTGAAGATCATCGTTCGCGGGTACTCCTGGACCACGATGCCGATAACCTGGCGCAACCGGCGCTCCGGGATTTCCAAGCTCAAGATCAAAGAAATGGGCAGCCGGTACCTGTTCATTACGCTCTACTGCTGGCTGGAAAAGTACTTCAGCCGGGGGGATTACAAGCAGCGCGGCCGGACAACGGTGGGAGGACAACCAGAGTGAAATGCTAACCGGCATCCAAATGCGACTTCTTAAGAAGATCTCCCCCGGATCCCCGGCTTGCCGTAGCGAGTGCTTTTACGAAGGCAAGTCGAGGCTCGCGGTTTTAATGGGGGATGACTTCTTCACCAAGATCGCGGGGAAAGTCATCATCGACTTCGGCTGTGGAGAAGGGGCCGACGCCGTTGAAATGGCCGGAAATGGGGCTGCGCGCGTGATCGGTCTCGATATCCGCGAAGACGTTCTGCAAGCGGCAAGACAGAACGCGCTCGATGCGGGCGTTCAGAATACCTGTGTTTTCGCGCATTCGACGAAGGAGCTCGCGGACATCATCGTTTCCGTGGACGCCTTTGAGCACTTCGCCGATCCCGCCGAAATCTTGCGTATTATGAGCGCGCTTCTGCGGCCGGCAGGGGAGGCGCTCATCAGTTTCGGCCCCCCTTGGTATCACCCATTGGGCGGGCACCTGTTCTCGGTTTTCCCCTGGGCACATTTAATATTCAGCGAGAAGGCCCTTATCGGCTGGCGGTCCGCGTTTAAGACGGATGGCGCAACGCGATTCAGCGAGGTGGCCGGGGGCTTGAACCAAATGACTATTGCCGGGTTCAAGGAGTTGGTAGCGGGCAGCCCCTTCAAGTTCGCCGGGCTCGAGCTTGCGCCCATCAAAAAGCTCCGGCGCATCCACAACCGCTTCACGCGCGAATTCACGACGGCCGTGGTGCGCTGCCGCCTGGTCAAACGAACATGACTGGCGACAAGCCCCGGGCGAAACTTACTGCCCGCCAATGAGCGGAACGCTGCTCGACGCCAGCACCGCCCCGGTTGCGGACAGGTACTGTATCGACATCAGATGATCGCCTTGCCGGTGATCCACGGTCACCGCGCAGGGCAACGCGCCGCAGTTTGTCGTAGAGGTAACCCCGCTCGGATCCGTGGTCACAACCCGTATCGCCGCGGCGCCGGGAACCCCTGGCAGGTTCGCGCCGATGTACAACGGCTCGCCCGCCCAGGGTTGCAGCCCCCCGACGCGGTATCCCGGCCACGAGGATTGCGCGCTGAAACCGAAGAACATTCCAAACCACTTCCAGGGAGTCGCATTACCTAGGGAACTCAAACCCGGGACCGCAATCATGTATTGCCCGTCGTCCATTGGGTCGATGTAAGATCCGTCCGCCACGCACAGCGTGGACCCGGTTGGGCACGTAGTTGGCCGCGCCCACATGGCGTTGTACAGCGTATCGTTAAACGTTCCGAGGCTTGAATCCTGGGTATAGGCGTATGCGGCGTCGAGGCCGCGCAACGCCTCAGCCGACAGAGTGCGGGCCTGCCCCGGGCTGTTTCCGCCGGTACAGAGGGTGTTATTGTCGGCGATGGGAAACTGGCAGTCTATTCCGCCCACGAAATAGTACATCCCTTTGCTGGCCGGCCAGTAGCCATAATTCTTGATCGCGTTCGCCGACGCGACGTTGTAGCTGTGCGCCAGGCTTGCCGTGGCCGGGTCTACATCCGCCACGGCTTTTGCGGCCAAATCGAATGCCGCCGACAGAATGCCTGTCATGAAAGGCTGCGAGAGCCACCCCACTACCGGCGCAACCTCCCAGCCATGCGAACCGCTCGCGCCCTGATAGGGCTTATCCAGGGTCAGGTGCGTCGAATCCACAAAAGCAGGGGTATAGGCAACCGGATCGCCGGCGGAGTTGCTCGCCGGCTCCGACGACGAGTTCGTAAACCAGATCCGCTGGCCGGCCGAGAAGGACGCCGCGCTCCAATTCGTTCCCACGCCGGTTACCGTGGTTTTGCCATTGGTCAGCGTCACGCTGGTAGCCGGCGTGGTACTCCATGATGCGATAACGGGGGCCATCACCGGCCAGCTCCCGTCCGGGAACTTGAACGCCGTCCAAACGGTTGGGAAGGACTTCGAAATCGCCGTCTTGCACGTGCTCCGGTAAGCCGGATCGGCGTCGAACAGGGCGCAATAGGACACCATCGCCAGGTGGTAGGCGCACTCGCGGGTATCCCACAATCCAGGCCCCCAAGCCGGATCGTACCCATTCAAGTAGCTCATGTAATCGTTCCAAATGGTGTGCAGCCCGCCGTAAGCCGCTCCGGACGGCGCCGCCCACATGTCCGACCGCCCATCCAGCGCGCGAAGCACCAGGCCCATGGCCGATGTGGCGCGCCCGCCATACCCGTAGTACCACGGATGCACCCCCTGATCGATCATGGGGCTCTCCCAAAACCGGTCCGCCAATTTCCGCGCGGCGGTCAAGTAGTCGTCAATCCCACTGCGGTAATAGAGGGCGTAATACGCCGCCACGTTGTCATAGTAGTTCGCCGGGGCGGCTGCTTGGGCCCACCCCCAACGCGCAGCGGCCCCCGTGGTATCCGCGGCGTAGGTCAACCCCGAGCCGGGCGGCGTTTTCCCATCGTCATTATATGGATCGTCCACCGTCAGGTGAGTATCGTCGGTACAGGAAGCCACGCCGAACATCCGGCGTCCGGTCCCCGAGCCGAGAGGGTGCCAGACTGCGATTACAGATCCCGTGGAATTTGGCACGGTAGGCTTGGCCGGCCCTTGACAGAACGTAGTGGTAAACGTCGTCCCCGCCCCTACGAACGTCGTGCTGTTCGTGGTCACCGTGACTGTCCCCGGCCCGGGCGTATCCCACCATGCCGGGAAATAGACGTCCATGATCGAATTCTGGTTGTCCGCCGCCTGCTTATGACGGTTGTCATACCAGGGCCATGGGCTGGCCCCATACCGCACCATAGGCCCCAGCAGCGTGTCGACAGCCGTATTGTTGGTGATGACGATATTGTTGTTGTCGGCCGCTACCGCTCCGTGTTTCACCGTGCACACGCTCGACTGCTTGCTGCTGTCGGTCACCGTCAGTTGGAACACGTAGCTCCCGAACACCAACCCCTTGATCTGCGGCCCCGTCACGATGTGGCTGGACCAGCGCAGCCCCGCCGGCCCGGAGGCCAACTGCCATACGTACGAAAGAAACGTGCCGCCGTCCAACGGATAAGAGCCCGATCCATCCAGATTCGCCGGATACCCCGCGCGAAACGACTGCTGGGCCCCCGCATTGCATACGGGCGGGTAGACGGGCGTCGCCGAGTAACCGACCGAGCCGCCGCTGAAGGTGAGCCCATGGCCGCTCGAATCCAGCAAGTTCCCCTCGAACTCCCAGTCTCCCAAGTCCCCGACCACCCCGCCGAGTGGAATTGGCGTGCCGACCGCCACCACGCTGGAAAACCAGCGAAGAAACGCAATGCTGCCGCCCCCAGACAACCCCAGAGTTTGGTTGGCCCATGACGGCGGCCCAAACGAAACAATGGCCGCCGCCGCGGACAAACAGCCCCCGCCGAGCGCATTACATACCTCCATGGTGTACCGGGTGTTGACGACATCCCTTTGCACGCGGACCAGTACATCGCCCAGGGCGCCGCAACATTGAGCAATCAGGGGGCCGTTATTAGATATGGCGTCGAAAGAGTTAGAGAGCATGCTGCCCGCCATCACCTGGTTGGCGCTATAGCCCCGCATGAGGCGCACCGGGCCCAGATTCACGAGATACGAGGGGTACGCGGGCCAATCCGTACCAAAGTTATGGATCCGTAACTCCCAGCGCATGGGTTGCGTATTCAACCCGATAGTAGTCCATGGGGCGGTACCGGGAAGAGTGGCCGAAGGCAACCCGCTCGTCACCTGCACCGACTGCTGCGCGCAGAAAGCCGGCGCAATCCCAAGAACCAACACCCCTATGCACATTACCCTCACGGCGTCACCGTGGCGATCGCGTTGCATCATAACCCTCTCACTCTCTCCAAAACCGTTCCGCCGCTACATCCCCGCCAGAATTCCAAGCATAACCTTTCCCTTCGCGCAGAAGGGGACCGCGCCTATGGCCTCGCCGTCGTGTCCCGCGCACCACAGCGCCGGGTTCTGAGGCGTAAATCCCCGCCGCACCCACTTGACCAATGCCTGAATCGCCGTGCAGCCGGAGCAGCCAATCGCCCCATCGGTGTACGTGGACCCGGCGGCGGTGGCTGTTCGCAGGTCGTAGAGCGACGCAAATTCCCAATCGTTCCGCCAATTGGCCCCGACGTTCGGCTCGGTGGCCGCCGCCGAGGTGTGGTTTGCAATGCAGCGGAAGTTGACCGTCGCGCCCTGCCAGTATCCGGCGTGCGAATCGGAAACGATCTGGCCGACAGTATAGGCCGTGCTTGTCTGCCAAGCCGCGCCCGCCGCATTGCCCAAATACCTCGTGTCCCAGAGCGCCACGTTGCGAAGGTAGGGATCGGCCAGATACGGAGACTTGACGGACGGATTCACCACGTCAAGGTCATGCGTCCCTGGCGTGGCGGACCAACTGCCCGCGTATCCGTTGCCTTGGTGCGGGCAATCGCCCGCCGAGCACGACACGCTACAGGCGTGCGGCGAGAGCGAGTCGGGGAGCATGTACTGATCGCCGTAGTTGTAGTCCGCCGTGGTGACCGGGTTGTTAAACACGCCCGAACTAGCAAATGTACTGACCTTGCAGTACGTCCCACCCGCGGACCACGCCAGATTCGATTCCACAAGATTCATAGCTGACAAGTCCGCGCCCCCCTCGTTAGTCTGAAACATTCCGAAACCGTTCGATGCCACCCAGGTATTATGCAGGAGCGCCCCGGTCCCGTACCCCGCAGGTGGAGCGAAGTGTGTGTAGGATTGTAACTCCATCGTCCCTTTGCCGGTCTTCGATGGAACCAGGATCATGTTTTGCATTGAGGAGAGATACGGCGAGTTGCCGTTCGTCACGTCCATCTCGCCGGAGTCCGAGGTAAAGTCGTCCGTGTATTCGACGGCGCCGCCGGAGATCGTGGGCGATGCGCCAGCGCCGCCCACCAGCACGTGCGGATTGTCCTCGCCCGCGTAGTCCCCAAACACGTAGCTTCCGGTGTTCGGGTCTGCGTATAGGTACACGGGGGTGTTGGTCTGTGGGCGAAAGAAATTGTCCGCCATGACGGTAGTCGCCGATCCGCCTCCCGCACAATTTCCGGCGCCGAAGTAATTACCCGTGAACGTGATGCCAAACGGACCGTACCCGGCGCAATTGAACGGCGCGTCGAAGACATTGTTGGAGATCGTCGCGGCCCCGCTGTAGTTGGACTGCCACGACGCCAGCCGAAACATCGTACCGTTCAGCGCGCTCAAACTGTTGGTGTGAACGTTGTTGCTGTACGTCCACACGTCTGACGCCACATTGGTTGTCAGGTGCCAGAGATATTCCCCTGAATTGTTCCAGGTGCTATGCGTAATACTGGCAGTGACATTGGCAGCTCCGTTGTCCGCCGGTGTCCACGCCTGCCCATACGTAGTCGCGTCCCCAATGTTCGAGAAGTCCACGTAAGCTACGCTGTGATTCGCCACGCCGTAGCTATACCCGGCCCCAACGGTCGCCGTCCCCGCGCGGAACTGCCCCGCCAAAGCGCCGCCAGTCAGGTTGCTCGTTACCGTGACATGGGAACCAGACGTACCGCTCATCACGATCTGCCGCCCTGGATCAAACGACGCCGTAGTGCCAACGCGGTATCGCGTGGCAGTGGGCGACGCCGATTGAGTGGAATCGAACGTCAGGCCGGACCCCGCGTTCAGCGTCAGGAAAGCCGGGTTGCCAGAATAGCCCCCCGATGCGAGGATGTCGCCCCGCGCCGTGAGCGTCGCGCCGGTGGCGACAATGAGCCTCCCCGTGTTGGCCATCGACACCGCCGCCGTCGTATTGATCGCCCCGCTTGCTCCGATTGTCCAGTTCTGGTTGGCGGTCAAAGAGTAGCCGTCAGGGATGACGACCGAATCGTTTGGAGCGGTGTTGTAGTTCCCGGTCCCCGACGGAACGTAGCCGGTGGCCGTACAACCCGTCCCCGTCCAATTAGCGTGAGACGTGTCCGCCGCAATCGCCGAGAGCGTACACGTTTTGCTCGCGCACGCGGAGCCTGAATTGTTCGTGAGAGTGCAAGTGCCCGGCCACAGCGGGACGGCCGCCAGCAGATAGCAGAACGCGACCGCCGCGATCTTCTTTAGCTGAAGGCTGAAGGCTGAATGCTGAAAGCTCTCTTTCATCACATCCCTCCCTGCACGCTGAACGTCACCGACACGAGGTCGAACGGGCCGGTCATGGAGTTGGCGCTTGTATCGATCTTGAATTTGATCCCGGCCATGTTCCCCGCCGCGCAGGTTGGCGCGATGTTTCCCGTGGTGACGACGCGCCCGCTCGATGCCGCGCCGGTTATGTTCACCGTCGATCCCGCATTCCAGGCCGGCGCGTCCACCGCGCCCGCCGAGACGCAGGCCCAGTATGGCGTCAAGATGGCCGCGTGCGTGGAATCCGTCGAGCGCGATGCGATGGAATAACCGATATTGCTATTGCTCACGTATCCCGCGGGCAGATCGAACAACCACCATGCGTAATCGACGCTCTGGGCCGTGGGCCACTCAAGAACCGGGGTTGGGTCCGTTCCGCCCACATTGGTCGGAGTGGGAGCGTTGGACGATGGCAGATTCGCCGTGAAGCCCGCGACGCCGGATTGTACGATGCCCCGAAAGCTGAACGGCCAGGTGCGCGTAGACCCTCCCACGCTTCCGCAGGCGATCGATCCATCCGTGTTGATCTTCTGGACCGCGCCAACGCCGGAACAATCCTTGCTATTCACGCCACCAAGCGCACCTGCCGCGGAAGCGGGCAGTTGCGAAGCCTGCACCGAGGTATTCGTCGCCATCAACGTGCTGGATGGCGGTATCGGCGTCCCGTTCACGCTCGTGGTGGCGCTCAATGCGGCCGGAATATCGGCCGCGGTGAGCGTGTCCCAGGCCGGAGCGGCCGCAGTCCCGCCGGCCGACTGCGTCCGGAGAAACTTCCGGATGTTGCTCGTATCGCCGGCCAGGCGCGTGAAGGAACCGGACGCGCCTCCGTATAACAGGTCTCCGGCCGCGGTCATGGGGTTGGACAGCGGCGTTCCGCAGGAGAACGCATGGGACGAAGTCGAGTATTGGAGCAGCCCGGCGGGACAGTTCGCGACGGATATCCACGATCCCGTGGCGCCGGCGATCGTGCCCAGCACTTGATCGGCCGAGGAATTCGCCGGCACGCTGGTCCCATTCACCTTCGCCACGGTTACCACGTTGCTGCCGCTGGTAGTAGCGTCTCCACTCAGTTCCGCCGCGGTCATGGCGGAGGAGGATCCGCGCACCAACCCGCTCAGCGCGCCGGCGGCGCCGGTGCCCCCATTCGCCACGGCTACCGTGCCGGTCACGTTAGCGGCGGTCCCGGTAATGCTGCCGCCGGGCGTCACATAATCCGTGCCCGCCGCGGCGTTCGATGGCGTGGCGACTCCGCCGGACACGGAAATCTTGAGCAGCCCGGTGTTCAACGCTCCGAGGTTTACCGCGTTCGCCGGTTGGTTCGCGGCCTGGGACACAAAGTAGTATCCCAGCGCGTTCGCTCCCCCCGAACCGGAACCGGTTCCGCAAGGCGCCCCCGCATCCCCAATTCCGGCGGAACTCCATTGCACGCAGTCGCCCGAAGTGCCCAGGGCGGACGCCGCAACGGGCTTCGTCCCGGTTCCCCACATCGTTTGCGCGACGAGCTGGGAGCTTGAATTGGTCCCGAGTAATGCGGCGCTGGCGGGTACGGAAGCTCCATTCACCTTCGCGACCGTCGTCGCCACGCCGCCCGCGGCGCTTGTCGCATCGCCGGTTAGCGCGGGCATCTGACCGGCGGTCACGCCGGTGCTCGTGGTCATCAACGTTGCCGGGAAGTTGGTCAACAGAGCCGCGCTCACCGCGGGGAGCTGGCCGCTCGCGTTCAGTTGGACCAAGTTGTTAGCTCCGGTTCCTACCGTGTACGAAGATCCCCAAGCCGATCCGGTGGAATTGGGAACGCCGGCGCCGGGATAGAGACCCGGAATGTCGCTCGCCGCCGCGGCCGAGAACCCGCCGGAACCATTGCCCTTCAGGACTGAAGTCCCGGAGGTCGCCGGCGCGTAATCCGTACCCGAAACGGCGGCGGCGAACGCCGAACCGCTGGACTTGACAATGCCCGCGGATGGATAGCCTACCGCCGCCAGAGCGCCGAGCGCCGGCTTGTTGCTCAGGTCGGCATAAGATCCGCTGGTCGCTACCGTGGCAAAGCTCGGCGCCCCAGACAGAGACGCCCAGGCCCAGGTGCTCGGCCAGGTCCCCGGAGCGCCGGTGATCGGAGTTTGGTACATCCCCGAGAGCGCCGATTGCGCGCGCGCATTGGTGAAATACAGGTTCCCGCTCTCGGTTACCTGCGCCGTGGTGTAGTCTCCGCTCTGGGCTACAACCGAACCGGTCCGGCCGAAAACGCTGGCCACCGCCCCTCCGCCGGACGTTCCCCCCGTCCCGGTCACGAACCGGAAAACGCCGCCATCGTACCAGATATTGTACAGCTTGCCCGCCGAGATATCGGTCGACGCCGGATCGCTCACGCCGTCGGTTGCTTTCAACGATTTCGCCCCTAACGTGTCTACATTCAGCGTCGTCGCGCCGCCGGCGCCAGCCACGTCGGGCTTCCAGTGGAGCACCATGCCGCTGGTATAGGCGGCCAGCGTCGGATTTAACGAACACGCGTACTGGCTGGCCGATCCGCTGCTCGAAGCGCAAAGCAGCGCGGCGCCGCTCTGTGCGCCCGGCTGGGTCTGCACCACCGCCGAATCCAGGGCCGACTGGATATTGATTTCGGAACCGTCGTCGCTAATCGTGCTCATCAGGCCCGCGCCCGTGATGAAGTTGGCCGCGCCCCTGGTCCCCACCGTAAAACCCGCGCTCTTGACCGAGAGTTTCCCCTGCGCCGACCAGACGTTCGCCGCCGCGCAGCCGTACACATTGCCCCCCGCCGGCGCGTCCGTGGCGAAATAGGTCTCGCCGGTTGCGCACAGGGGCGGCAGCATGGCCGTCGTCCCGGACTTCATGGGAAGCGTGTGCGCCGCGTTGCTGAAATCCTGCGTCCCCGCAGTGACCGCATTGCTCTGATTCGTGAGCATGGCCACGGCGGGCAACTGAGAGGCGCCGGCCGTTCCGGAGATCTGCGAAAACGAATAATCGCCGCTCTGCGCGGCGACGGCGCCGGTGCGCCCGAACGCGGAGGTCACCGGCGCCGCCGGCAGCGCCTTCGGCTCCCATTGGTTCGCGCCGCTGTTCCATCCCAGATACTGCAGGTTCGCCGGCGGCGCGCCGGACACCGGAAGACCTTGCAGCCTGACCACGCTGAGATGCGGGAAACTCCCGGACAGGTCCGTGTCCGCCGCGGTCGAACTCGTCACGCAGCCTGGACAATCCACCGCGCCGGTGGAGGCGTTGAACGAGATAGGGCCGGACCCCGAGAGCGCCCCCCGCGCCCGCGCGCTGGTGAAGTACAGGTTCCCGCTCTCGGTTACCTGCGCGGTGGTGTAATCGCCGCTCTGCGCGGCGACGGCGCCCGCGCGCCCGAATACGGAGCTCACCGGCGCCCCCGGCGGCGTCGTTGGTTGCCATTGGTTCGCGCCGCTGTTCCACCCCAGGTACTGCTGGTTCGCCGGCGGCGTGCTGGACACCGGCTGACCCTGCAGCCTGACCACGCTGAGATGCGGGAAACTCCCGTACAGGTCCGTGTCCGCCGCGGTCGAACTCGTCACGCAGCCTGGACAATCCACCGCGCCGGTGGAGGCGTTGAACGAGATGGGGCCGGACCCCGAGAGCGCCCCCCGCGCCCGCGCGCTGGTGAAATACAGGTTCCCGCTCTCGGTTACCTGCGCGGTGGTGTAATCGCCGCTCTGCGCCACAACCGGGCCGCTGCGCCCGAACACGCTCGATACCGCCCCCTGCGGCGCATTGGCCGTTTGGCTTTGCATCTGCATGTTCGTCCCGTCATACGTCACGATCACCCACTGGCCGGCATGGATGTCATTGGCCGCCAGCGCCTGATTGTACTGCTTCACAATGGGCTTTGGGCCGAGGGCGTTGAAATTGATGGTGGCCGCGCCGGTGTTTGCGGCGCCGGCCTTGAACCAGTAGCTCGTGCCAGTCCCGTAACCTGAAATCGGCGGGTTGAGGTTGCAAGCGTAGCCACCTCCCGCGCCCGCATCCTGGCAGAAGAACGGGCCGCTCAGTTGGTCCGCGCCGGCCGGCGCCGCGGTCCCCGGCCCGTTGCGGTAAGGGACGCCGTTCGACCCCGGATCGGCAACGGCCCCCACGGCGGCCGCCGTGGGCTGTGAAGTATGCGGAATCCCCGTAGGGGCAATGTAGTCGACCCACTGGTTCGCCGTGCCACTCGCGGCCGTCTCGACCGTGGTATAGACGTTGCCGTTCGTATCCGCGCACCTCAAAGTGTGGGTGGCCGCATCGTACTGGCAGTTCCCGCTGGGAATCCCGCCTTGTACCGACCAGGTATTCGCCGCCGTGCATCCGTACAGGTTCACCCCAGCCTGGGCGTCCGTTTTGAAGAACATGTCTCCCAGCGCGCAGGTGGCGGGCAACGCCGTCCCCGTCTTCATTGGCCGGGTCGAATCCGCCGCCGTAAAGTCCACGCGCTTAGCCTGAGTGCGTAAATCGATCTGAGTCTGCGCCGCAAGCGTCAGCCCCGCAAAGACCAACAGAAACATCCTGAGCATAATTCCTCTTCCAGGCTCAGCGTACCACGCAGGCCCCCAAGCCCCGGGGTCGGCTGAGGCCCACACGCCCTTTGTTTTGAATGGATTAAGAAAAAAAAAGTATTGGTGAACGAAAACCGGCCAATGCTGAGAAGAGAGGTCTCACCAACAAGTCTTATTCTTTCCCAGGCAGTTGGGTTGCGTCTTATACCTGGATGGCCGATGGCCGACAGGCCAGCCCGGCTTGCATCGCGCGGAAGCCCCTGTCGATGCTACCGCAAAGCGGGACCGATGCCAGCTATCCTTCGGTGGGCGTAATCCGCCCGTAAGCGCGAGGGGAGCTGGCTCCGAGGCGGAGCCGGGGCGGGATTCGGGCATCGGAGCGGGAACGGGGGCCATGGGTTGGGGGCTCGGAGCATAATGCCGCAAACTTATCTCGTAAATGAACACCTGCACAAGTGGTGGGGCGGACCCCCTGGTCTGCGGCCGACGCCCTCGTCGGCCAGTCGCGGTTGTACAAGGCCTTGATTCTTCGAGCGGAGAGCGGGTCCGGGGGGACCCGCGCAGACCAGGGGGTCTGCCCCATAAGCGCTAAGATAATGATTGACTTCTATTCATTTTTTGCGTACTCTGATTTCAGGGTGCGGAAGCATGGAAAACGCGGCCGACGAAA
>CAIRXZ010000211.1 GCA_903882645.1 uncultured Acidobacteriia bacterium
GCCGAAAAATGGTCTTGACAAAGGGGTCCACTTTAGACTTCTTCCTTCGCGGTCTGCTTGAAGTCTTGGAACGAGCCTACGAATGGGGGTGTCCGCCTGCTGCCGGGCTCGGGGGGAGATCCGCCGACGGGCATCCCAAGGAATGTGCAGCCTAACGCGCTCCCCGACTCTCGTCGTTTCTCGTTTGTCGTTTCTCGTTGGTGCGGCGGGCAGGGCGGGGTGTAGAATTGAATTGAATGCTGACTCGGATCTACATCGACAATTTCCGATGTTTTGTCAACTTCGAGCACAAGCCTGCCCGCAAGCAACTGATCCTCGGCCGTAACGGCTCCGGCAAGTCGTCCTACCTGGACGCGCTACTGTTTGTGCGCCAGTTCGTCACAAAGGGCGACGTGTTCGAAGACTTCTTCATATTGAGCCAACGAACGCGATGGCTGAATCAACAACACCAGACGTGCGAGCTCGAAGCGGAGCTGGACGGCGGCAGGTATCTCTACCACCTTGTAATTGAGCCGTGGGGAGAACCTGCGCGACCGCGAGTCAAGTCGGAGACCGTTCACTTCAACGGGAAACCGATCTTTGAGTTTGAGACCGGCGAGGTGCGTCTTTACAACGACCGATTCGAGCACAAGGTCACCTACGAGTTTGACTGGCATCGTTCGGCGCTGGCGACGATCATTCCGCGAAGGGACAATCAGACGCTGAGCCGATTCAAAATGTGGATCGCCGGCCTGTTCTGCTTTCGGATTAACCCATTTGCGATGGGGCCTCGATCGGAAGGGGAGAACCTTTCTCCTAACGTCGATCTCTCAAACATCGCCTCATGGTACCGACACTTGGTTCAAGCGGACCCTAAGCAGAATGCCGCCATGCTCGAGAGTTTGCGTGCATCACTGGACAATTTCAGTTTTCTTCAACTGGAGCCGGCGGGAGAGAACGTCCGTCTGCTAGCGGCTGAATTCGCCCAGGGCGGCGGACGGACCAGCAAGTTTTACTTCAACGAATTATCCGATGGTCAGCGATGTCTGATTTGTCTGTATACAATTCTACACTTTGTCCTTGCCAAGGGTAGCACGGTAATTCTCGACGAGCCTGACAACTTTGTATCGCTCCGTGAGATTCAGCCGTGGCTGATGGCGGTAACGGATGCCGTTGAGGGGGGTCAAGGACAGGTTCTCTTGGTTTCCCACCACCCGGAGGTCCTCGATCAATGGGCCCCAAGAAACGGAGTGCAATTCGTTCGGGATGGAATTGGGCCCGTTCGCGTCGAGCAGTTTCGCGGGGATCCTGAGAACTGCCTGCCCCCGTCGGAGGTCATAGCTCGCGGATGGGAGCGTGAGTAGGCCCTCGCTGGTCATAGTCCTCGCTGAGGACGACCGGCATGCACGATTAGTCCGTTTGTACCTCTACCGGCTGGGGCACTCTCGACACGATATTCGTGTCGAACCCTTATCAAGCGGGAGGGGTTGTGGGGAGCAGTGGGTGCGCGAAAGGTACGCACGGGCCGTCCAAGCATACCGAGGTCGGTCCGCACGCGCAAAGACGGCGCTCATAGTAGCGATTGACGCCGATACGGGCGACATGGGCCGACGTATTCGCCAACTCCGAGAGGCCCTCGAACGGGCCAGGTTGGCCGCGCGTACCGACGGCGAGGCGATCGTTCACTTAGTCCCCAGGCGCAGTGTCGAGACCTGGGTTCTGTGCCTCAGCGGGAGGCATGTAGACGAGAACACAGATTTCAGCGGGGAGGTCTCCGTCGATAGACTCATCGCGCCTGCCGCCGTCACCTTTTTTGAGTGGAGCCGCGCGAGTGCTTCACCACCAACGCACTGCATTCCGTCATTACTGGCGGCGATCCCCGAGGTGAGGCGGTTAGAGTAGGCACAGGGAGGCCCGTGCCTCCGCATCCGGCGGCGTGACGGAGGCGTCCCGCGCGGTCCAGAGGGATCCCTCCACAAGCCCGACACGGCGCCGATGGCTATGTGAGAAAGACACCCATTTGAAATCGAAGGGCGCTTGTCACAGGAGGCCAAAGGGCGCACACTTGAGGCCGGTGCATCATATTGGCCACTGGAGGACAGCCGTGAAACCCTGGATGGTGTACGCCGCCCGCGCTTTGGCGTTGTTGTGGGCCGGATTCTGGATCTTTTTCTTCGTGGCATCGGTGATAGTCGAGGGCGCGCCCAGACATGTAATCGTGCCCGGGGCGGCGGTGCTCCTGCTGTTCGTGATTCTGGCGCTGGGAAGCGGCCGGGGGGCTTCTTCTCGTGGTCATGAGTTTGTTGATTGGGGCGACCTATGCGATCACGTCGGCCGCGATCGTGAGGCGCGACGGGTCGCGGCTCCCTCTGGCCGTCCGCGCGATCACGACCGCCGTTTTCACCGGACCGCCGCTGGTGGCCGGGATTCTCTTCCTGATGCATCGTCGGTCGTTGAAAGCCCGGGCCTGAGGCCGAGGCGCCGCTCAAACCAAGGCTGCGGGCGCGCCAGGACGATTGACCGCGAGGTATTAGCGGCTGACGGCTGATAGTTGTCTTCACGCGGAATAGCTCTGCCGCCACTTGGCGATTTCGGCCGCCAGGGCCGGCCGGATGGACGTGAATTGTCCGTCTTCGTAGCCGTTGGTCCTCTCGCGCGGATCGGTTTGCAGGTCGTAGAATTCGTTAGGACCCTTGCCGCCGCCGCGCAGCACCAGTTTGTAGCGCGAATCCCGAACCATATCCGTGTCCTGGAGATGGCTGAAGACCACGCCCCTCCAAGGCTGCTTCTTGGGAAGGGGCTTCCCCATGGCAAGCGTGAGGTAGCTGCGCCCGCACAGGTTGCGGCCGGGCGGCGCGACGCCGGCGACCTCGCAGATGGCGGGCACGAAATCGCAGGCGCTCAGCGATTCGGGCCGGGTGGTCTGCGGCGGCAGGCGCGAGGGCCAGCGCCAGATCATCGGGGTCGAGACCGATTCCTCGTACATGTTGACGGGGTCGGATGCCTCGCCGGAATTCCAGAGGCCGTGCCGGCCGTATAGCGAGCCGCACGTCGATGTGAAGACCACCAGCGTGTCATCGAGCAGTTGCCTCTGCCTGAGCTTCTCAATCAGGGAGCCAACCTGTTCATCCACGGCTGAGATGGCGGCCGCAACCTTGCGCAGGCTGGCAAGCAGGTTGGGCAGCATCTCCTTTCCGCCGCGCGCGTTGGGGGCTGGCGAATCGGAGGGGAAACAGGATTCGAACATTGCCTGGGCATAAGCGTCGCGGTGCTTCCGCGGGACGCCATCGTAGGGCGGGACGAGACTCGTAAAGGCGGCGGTAAGGAAGAACGGTTTGCCGGCCGCCTGCGCATCGACGAACTTCGCCGCCTGCGCGGCCACGGCATCCGGGGCGCCGCTATCGGCGGCGAAGCAGCCGTACCCCAGGTCGCCCAGTATCCTGGTCAGATGAATCTCCGCCCCGGGTATCGCCTCGGCGCCGCCGAGTTGCAGCGCCGTGCGGCCCGTCAGCAGCGAGGCGCGCGCCGGCCCCGGCGCCGGGGAAGCCGCGAAATGGTTGCGGAAGCGCACGCCGGTGTCGTAGATGCGGTCGATATTCGGCGTCCGGACCTCCTTGCCGCCGTAGCAGCCCAGCATCCAGGAGGGCAGCCAGTCCACCAGGACCAGCGCGATGTTGGGCTGGTCCCCGGCTTTCTTCTTTTCGGCGAGGACGGGCAGCGCGAGGCTGCCGAGGAAGAAATGGCGGCGCGATAGGTGCATGGCTGAAATATAAGTATAGTGGGTTAAGCGGAGTTGAAGGGCTTCTCCGGTTGTGGCCGGGCGCGCCCGGCATTATATTTGGTTGGGGCGATGAATCTTCCGAACACACTCACGATCCTGCGTATTTTCTTCGTGCCGCTGCTGGTGGCGGCGCTGGTACAGCAGCGCGAGACGGGCGTTCATCTGGCGGGCATCGAGGTCACGCAGGAGTGGCTGGCCCTGGCCATTTTCCTTTCGGCCGCCGGCACCGACATGCTGGATGGTTACCTGGCGCGGCGCTGGAAGCAGGTCACCACGATCGGCACGCTGCTCGATCCTATCGCCGACAAGCTGCTCATCTCCGCCGCGCTGGTGTCGCTGGTGCAGGTTGGGGCCTTGCCAGGCTGGATGGCCATTCTGATCATCGGCCGCGAGTTCGCCGTATCGGGGCTGCGCGGCATCGCCGCCGCCGAAGGGTACATTATCCGGGCCAGCGATTTGGGCAAGACCAAGATGGTGTCGCAGGTAGTCGCGATTTCCTTCGTGATGCTCGGCAGGCGGTGGGGGGCGCTGCGCACGCCGGCCATGATCCTGATGTGGGCCGTGGTGTTCTTCGCCATGATCTCCGCGGTAAGCTACTTCCGCAAGTTCTGGCGCAAGGTGGACAAACGCGTCAAAGGGCGGCGGCGGCGCGAGCTGCTGGCGCTGGAGCGGAAGCGCCAGAAGGCGCTGCAACGTCAAAGAGGCGGGGCGGCGGACTTGGGTGGCGCAACGATGTCGAAGCCGCCCGAAGCGATCTGAACCGTCCGCGTCTCCCCCGGCGCGCTTTACTTCTTCTTCCCGCCCAGCAGGTTCTTCAGAAAGCCTGTGGCCGCCTTCCCGGCCGTCGCCTTCAGCTTCTGTTCTTCCTGCGCGGCCAGCGCCTTGACGTCCGGTTTGAAGACCGGGTTCGACGCGTCGCCTTGAATGAGGAACGGCACGGCAGCGCGGCTCAGAACCGCGGCGGTTTCGGAGATGCGCACCGTGGCGCGCATCTTGAAATCGAGCGCGTTGGCGCAATTGCCAGCGCAGTCAGGGCGGTGCACCTTAATGAATGTGAGCCCTCTCGAGAACATCGTCGAGGAGTTGAAGACGCTTCCGCCGGGCAGGCTGGAAGTGGCCGCCGACTTCGTCCACCGGCTTAGCCGGATCAGCGAAGAGGAGCGCAAGGCGATTCTCGCCCGGACCTTCGGGAGCCTCTCAGCGGAAGACGCGGACGCGATGGAGAAGGCCATCGAGGAAGGCTGCGAGCAGATTAATGAACACGGCTGGTAGCGTCCTGCTGGATACCAGCGTCGTGGTTCCTTACCTCCGGGGCGACCAGTCCTTGCCCACGCGCTTCACCCAGGCTGCCGGCATTCATGTGCCGTCGGTCGTGCTCGGTGAACTGCGTTTTGGCGCGCGGCGGGCAGTTCGGCCGGACGAAGCGCTTGCCTAAGTCCGCGCCTTTCTTCGCACCACCACGCTGTTGCTGCCCGACGAAGGCACTGCGGAGTGCTACGGCGATCTCAAGGCCGAACTCGCCCGGCTCGGCAGGCCTATTCCGGACAACGACCTTTGGATCGCGGCGATGGCCCGGCAGTATGATCTGCCGCTGGCAACGAGGGAGGCGCACTTCACCCACGTGCCGCGATTGCAGACGCTCGCATGGTAGGACAGCAGCACAGGTTACGTGCTACACTGGTTATGTGCACCGAAGGAACCTGACCCTTACCATCGACGAAGATGTCCTCCTGGCCGCGCGGAAAGCAGCGCTTGACCGAAAGACCTCGGTAAACCAGTTGGTCCGCGACTATCTCGCGCAATTCGCAGGCGCGACTGACGAGCAGAAGGCAGCTATGGCGCGGTTGGAGGAACTCTATCGCACCAGCGAGTTCGAGATGGGCCCACGTACGTGGACACGCGAAGAGCTGCATGAGAGGTGACCCGCGCGTACGCTCGTTCGTCGACACGAACGTCTTCGCTTATGCTTACCTAAACGACGATGCAGTACGCTCGCCAGTCGCGCAGGAGCTGTTGCGAGGCCTGATGGCGGCGCGATCGCTGTACACCAGCACGCAAGTCCTTCAAGAGCTCTTTGTGGTTCTCACCAGGAAGGGGCGAAGGAACCTGACCGCAGAGCAGGCCCTGCGATACCTCGATGAGGTCGCCCACTGGCCGGTGCGTACGTTAGACTACAGCGTCATACGGCAGGCGGGCGAGTTGTGCCAGAACGCCAGCTTGTCATTCTGGGATGCGCTGGTGGTGGTTGCGGCTGTGCGCTCCGGATCCGAGTTCCTGTATACGGAGGACCTGCAACACGGGCAGAAGATTCTCGGCGTGGAGATTGTGAATCCGTTCCGCCCAGCCGGGAACACCCGTCCCGGCCAGCAGGTATAATCGTTCTTGTTCCCCCGGGCGCGGCCCGAATCCAAGGAGTTCCTCTTCCATGCAGTCGCGGCGATTCTTCATCGGCAAAGTGGCCAGCGGCATTACCGGCGCCCTGGCGGCGACCAACGCGCTCGGCGCCAACGAGCGCATCCGGATCGGCATTATCGGCCCGGGAGACCGCGGCAAGGAAATCCTGCGCGAGGCGGTCGGCTGCGACAACGTCGAGTGCGTGGGCGCGGCCGACGTTTACAGCAAGCGGCTGGAAGAAGCCGGCGCCATCGCGCCCGGAGCGAAGACATATCGCGATTACCGCGGCCTGCTGGAGGACAAGAGCATCGACGCGGTGTTGATCGCCACCCCGCAGCACCTGCACGCGGAGCACTTCACCGCCGCGCTGGACGCCGGCAAGCACGTCTACCAGGAAAAGACCATGGCGTTCACGGTCCAGCACGCCAAGAAGATGCGCGCGGCCTACCAGCGCGCCGCCAAGCGCGTGGTGCAGATCGGCCATCAGTGGACCTCCACCGGCCAGGTGGCCGACGCCGCCAGCTTCCTGAAGCCCGAGTTGATGGGCAAGATCACCGCCATCCACGCCCACATGTACCGCAACACGCCCCACGGAAAGCCGCAGTGGGCCAGGCCCGTCTATCCGGACATGACGCCCGAGAACATCGTCTGGAAATCCTTCCTGGGCGAGGCGCCGCAGCGGCCCTTCGACGCCAACCGCTACATCAACTGGCGCTTCTTCTGGGACTACTCCGGCGGCAACGTCTACGAGAACATGTGCCACCAGGTGGCTTTCTGGTACAAGCTGCTGGGCCTGAAGATCCCAAAGTCGGTCACCATGACCGCCGGCCTCTACCTTTGGAAGGACGGCCGCGAGGTGCCCGACACCATGAACGTCACGATGGAGCAGCCGGAGGAAATCCTGGTCAGTTGGGATTCCAGCTTTGGCAACGACAAGCTGGGGCTCAGCGAGGACGTGCTCGGAACCGATGGGACCGTGTCGCGCGGCCAGCAGATCCGCTACGCGCCGCAGAAGGTGAACCGGCCCCAGGGAAACGAGATGACCGGCCAGACGGGAACTCCGCCGCGCGCTCACATGCAGAACTTCTTCGACTGCATCCGCGGCGCCGCGGAGCCTAACTGCCCGTTCGAGCTTGGTTACCGCGTCGCGATCGCGTGCCGCATGGCGGTCGAAAGCCATCGGCTTCAGCGTACCGTGCGATGGGATGCGGAGAAGGAAGAGATCGTCTGATCCACGGGTGCGGAACTTGACAGCGGAAATCGGAATCATCGGCGGCAGCGGCCTCTACTCCATGCCGGGGTTCGAGGCCCAAGACGAGGTCTTTATCGACACGCCTTTCGGAGGGCCTTCGGACCATTACGTCGTGGGCCGCCTGGCGGCCCGCCAGGTGGCCTTTCTCGCCCGCCACGGGCGGGGGCATCGGCTTTCCCCTTCCGAGCTGAACTATCGCGCCAACATTTACGGCATGAAATCGCTGGGCGTGGAGCGCATCGTCTCACTCAGCGCCGTGGGCTCTCTAAAGGAAGAGCACCGGCCGCTCGATTTCGTGATTCCCGACCAGTTCTTCGACCGCACGCGCGGCCGCGTCTCCACGTTCTTCGGCGAAGGCCTGGTGGCGCACATCGGCTTCGCGGACCCGGTTTGCCCGGAACTGTCCGATCTGGTGGCGGGCGCCTGCCGCGCCGCGGGCGTCAACGCGAAGCAGGGCGGCACGTATCTCTGCATGGAAGGGCCCGCGTTCTCGACCAAGGCGGAATCGAACGTGTACCGCTCCTGGGGCATGGACGTGATTGGAATGACCAACCTCACCGAGGCCAAGCTGGCCCGCGAGGCCGAGATCTGTTACGTTACCGTCGCCATGGTGACGGATTACGATTGCTGGCATCCCGATCACGACGCCGTCACGGTTGACCAGATTATTTCCAACCTCGTAAAGAACGCCGCGAACGCCTGCCGGGTGGTGGCCGGGGCGGTAGCCGCCATGCCTTCCGCCCGCGGCTGCAAGTGCGGCTCGGCCCTCGCCAACGCCATCATCACCGACCGCAAGCTGGTTCCCGAAACCACCCGCGCCAGGCTGGGTATCCTCATTGAAAAGTACCTGTGAAGAGATCGCCCAGGAGACCCTCGCGCAGTGCCTGGCGGGCCGCCCTCCCGAGGAGTTGCCGCGAGCGCTGGCCGACGACCCACAGGGCGACGCGCTCTTCGGGACCCTGGTGGAGGGTCTGGCCGATCGCTTCGAGCCATCGCTGTGCGACGCGTACGCGCGCCTGTTCTCTTCGGCTGTGGCCCGCGCCGCGGAGGGTTGGGACGCCGCGTCTCTGCTGGCGCGCTACCAGCGGGTGCGGCGCGTCCGCCCGGCCGCCGGCGATCCGCGCCGCGTGTTCGTGCTCTCCCGCGTGACGCTCGGCGCCGACGTGGCCATCACCAGCGTCCTGCTGGCGGCGGCCAAGCTGCGTTTTCCGCGCGCCGAAATCGTGCTCGCCGGCCCCCGCAAGAACTTCGAGTTGTTTGCCGGCGATCCGCGTATCCGCCACGCCGAAATCGCCTACCTCCGCGGCGGACTGCGCCAGCGCCTGGCCGTTTGGGACAGCCTGGAGAAACTGCTCGGGGATCCGGACAGCGTGACCATCGACCCCGATTCCCGCCTCACGCAATTGGGGCTGCTGCCGGTTTGCCCCGAGGACCGCCATTACCTCTTTGAGAGCCGCGCCTACGGAGGCGATAGCAGCCGCGCGCTGCCCGAGTTGGCGGCCGCGTGGGCGGCGGAGACATTCGGGGTTTCCAGAATGAAGCCCTGGTTGGCTTTGGAGGGATCTCCGAAGCCGGGCGGCCACACCGCCGTGAGTCTCGGAGTAGGCGACAACCCCGCCAAGCGCCTTCCGGACCCTTTCGAGGAAGGATTGCTGCGGCTGCTTGCCGCGGGCGGCGCGCCCATTGTCATCGACAAAGGCGCCGGAGGCGAGGAAGCCGCTCGCGCGCAGCGCGCCGTCGCGCGCTCGGGCGCTCGGGCCTCGTTCTGGGAAGGCTCCTTCGCCGGTTTCGCTTCGATCGTCGCCGGCGCCACGCTGTACGCCGGATACGATTCGGCCGGCCAGCATGTCGCCGCCGCCGCCGGCGTGCCTGTGATCAGCGTTTTCGCCGGTTTCCCGGCCCTCCGCATGTTCGAGCGCTGGCGCCCCGTGGGCGGCCGTTGCCACGTGATCCGGGTGGACAGCCCCGATATCGACGCCACGCTAGCCCGTGTTCGCGAGGCGCTTCTACAGTTGCGCGGTTAGCCGGATGTCCCGCGCCACGGGCGTAATCCACTTCTGCCTACCATGGCCCGGCAGAGCCTTGTCGGCAACTTGCACGACGCCAAAGCGCGCCAGCGTATGCACATCGCGTGTGACCGCGCTCCTGTCCCGATTCAGTCTTTTGGCTAGATCGCTGATAGACGCCGGACTCGCCTTGAGCTGCTTGAGCAGGAGCACGCGCTTCTCCGTCAAGAGATGAAGAAGAGACTCGATATCCTCGAAAGCGACGATTCGACTGGGCGGAATCGGCGCGCCACGGTCCGCGAGCATCGCGATCTTGCGGCCACGCTCAAAGAACGCCTCGACTGGTTCAACTCGGATCTCGGTCTTTCGCACGGTTCACCTCTCTCACCAGGCTCCTCCATTCCTTCTGAAAACGCGCCTCAATCTCTTCGAAGCAAGAGAACCGAACCGCGGTCTCTTTGCCCTTGTAGTGGCGGTGGTGGCGTCCATGGGCGGAGTCGTAACCCAGGACACGGCCATTGTCGCCCGCATAAATCAGGTGGTTGATGTATGCGAGGTTGTAGCGGACGATCCGGCCCCTATGGTCGGTCCATATCTCCCGGCGCAGAATACCGTCGCCCTTGGCCATAGACGGAGAAATCCGTTCGTCCACGACCTTCCGAAGACCGCCAGCCATGATTTAGGATATCATGGCTGATTTGAGCCGCAACGCTCTAGTGATCGGTGGTGACAACGGAAGGCTGGGCCAAGGTGGGGCGGACGCCCGCGTCCGCGCGCGACCCCCTGGTCGCGCTCTTGCGCCGATTGTCGATTCGTACGCGGGACGGGACGACGCTAGGCGGTCTTCAGGACCTTGCCGTCGCGGATGCAGGATGTGCAGACGCGCATCCGGCGGCTGGCTCCGTTCACCTTCGCGCGAACGTTCTGCAAGTTGATGTTCCAACAGCGCTTGGTGACATTGTGGGCGTGGCTGATCCGGTTGCCGAACTTCGGCCCGCGGCCGCACACGTCGCATACTCGTGCCATAAGACGGAAATCTCCCTCGTGGTTCTAAAATGAGATTATAACAATAGGGTTCCGCTTCCCGCAACCAAGGCGGCGGCCCTTCTGGTCCGCGACCGCACTTTCCGGGGAGAGTAATAGCCATGAGGTTCCAGCTGTCGCGTCACGCCCAATGGGAGATGGCCCGCCGCAGTCTTCCCGTGGCGATGGTCCAGGCCGTGGTGAACGCTCCCGAACAACGTCTCCGCGACGAATCCCGCGCTGGCGCCTGGGTCTACCAGTCGCGGCTGCGGTTCGAAGATGGGAAAATGTATTTGTTGCGGGTCGTTGTGGCGGAAGAACACGCGCCGCCTGTGATCGTCACCGCCTACAGAACCGGCAAAATCGCGAAATACTGGAGCGCTTAATGAAAGTCGTATACGATCCCGAAGTGGACGTTCTCAGCTTCCTGCTGAGCGATGCTCCGGTCGCGGAAAGCGACCAGGACAAGCCCGGCGTGATCCTGGATTACGACGGCGATGGCAACGTTGTGGGGCTTGAGGTCCTCGACGCATCCAAGCGCATGGCAAACCCAATGTCGGTCGAGTACGCCGTCACGCCCCCGCTGCGGCAACCCGCATGACATGAAACGCAATTTCTGGCGTTCCCTCGTCGCGGTGGTCGCCGGCAACGCCATCTATTTCTCCCTGATGCGCTACCTGCCGCCGCGAGGCCAGCACCAGCCGTTCCAGATCGATTGGGGCCTGGCGGTGGATTTCTGGGTCTGCCTGTTCTGCTACGGGCTGGTGCGGATGATCCGCTGACGCGCTATTTCAGCTTCTCGATCTTCTTCCGGATTTCGGCGGCGTTCTTGGCATTCGGCTCGAGCTTGAGGTAATGGGCGTAGGCTTCCCTGGCGGCTTCCTTGTCTTTGGATTTCTCCGCCGCCTCGCCCAGGTGCAGCCACGCGTCGCTATTGCCGTCGTTCCACTTGGTGGCGTCGCGGTAGCGGCCTTCCGCGGCGCGGTAGCGGCCCAGCTTGAAGTAGTAGTTGCCCACCCGCACGTCCCTCTCCGACTGGAGCGGATTGAAGGAGTAGTTCGTGACGGCCAGCGATGTGTCCTCTTCGGGCGGGGCTTCGATGGCATCGTTGCGGGCGGGTTGCGGGCGCTCTGTCTTCAGTTCGCTCCGGTCCGGCGCCTGTTGCGGTTTGGGATCCTGCGCCTGGAGCGCCACAGCCGCGGCCAGCAGAGCCAGAATCGAGCGCATCATGATCCGATTTTAGCGCGGCAGTGGGGCGGACCTCCCGGTCTGCCTTCTTCTTGCCCGGCGGCGCGGTGGAAAACCGCCATGCATGGCTATACTGAAATCGAAGCCGGTCCCCCCATGGAACTCCGCGATAAAGCCAGCCAGCTTCCGCTTGCGCCGGGCGTGTACCTCTACAAGGACGCCGCTGATCGCGTCATCTACGTCGGCAAGGCCAAGAGCCTGCGCAGCCGGGTCCGCAGCTACTTCTCGGAGGACAAGCTTGGGGACCTCAAAACCGGCACGCTGATTTCCGAAGCCAGGGATATCGATTACATCCTGGTCGACAACGAAAAGGAGGCCCTGGCGCTCGAGAACAACCTCATCAAGCAGTACAAGCCGCGCTTCAACATTCTCCTGCGCGACGACAAGACCTACCCCTACGTCAAGCTCACCAATGAGAAGTACCCGCGCGTGTACGTCACGCGGCGGCTGCGCAAGGACGGCGCCGCCTACTTCGGCCCTTTCTTCCCGGCCAACCTGGCGCACCGGCTGGTACACTCCATTCACCGGCATTTCCTGGTACCCTCCTGCAAAGTGGATTTGACCCGGCGCCATCCCAAGCCGTGCCTGCAATGCCACATCCATCGCTGCCTGGGACCGTGCGTCGAAGGTCTGACCACGGATGAAGCCTACGCCGCCGCGGTGCGCGACGTGAAGCTGTTCCTCGAAGGCCGCCACGGAGATCTGGCGCGCGGCCTGCGCGCGCGCATGGAAGCCGCGTCGGAAGTCATGCTATTCGAACAGGCTGCCTCCTTGCGCGACCTGCTGGCCACTGTGGAGGAGATGGAGCAGCGTCAGAAAATGGCCGCCGCCAGCGGAGACGACGTCGATATCCTGGCCTGCTACGCCGAGCCGCCCCTGGTCGCCCTGAACCTGTTCCATTTGCGCCACGGCCAGATCGTCGACCGCCGCGAATTCTTCTGGGAGGACCGCGAGGAGTTCGAGGAACCTGCCTTTTTCTCGTCTTTGCTCAAGCAACTCTACCTGGACCAGCAGTTCATCCCCGCGGAGATTCACGTCCCCGTGGATTTCGAGGACCAGGAAGCTCTCGAAGAGCTGCTCTCCGAGAAGCGCGGGCGGCGCGTCGAAATCCGCACCCCCCGGCGCGGGCAGAAGAAAGCCTTGCTGGTTCTTGTCGCGACCAACGCCAAACACAGCTTCGACGCCCGCTTCCGGGTGCTCAAGCCTTCCTCGCGCGCCATCCGCGAGGCGCTGCGCGACGCGCTGAACCTGCCGGACGCGCCCGCCCGCATCGAGTGTTTCGACGTCTCCCACATCCAGGGCACGGACAAGGTCGCCAGCATGGTGGTGTGGGAGGACGGCCGGATGAAGAAGGCCGATTACCGCAAGTTCATCATCCGCACCGTCATCGGCAACGACGATTTCGCGAGCATGCGCGAGGTGGTAACGCGCCGCTATTCCCGGCTTCAGGAAGAGAAGAAGCCCATGCCCGGGCTGGTGCTGATCGATGGCGGCCTCGGGCAGTTGCACGCCGCGGCCGATGCGCTCGAGGCCATCGGCGTGTCGGACCAGCCGCTGGCGGCTATCGCCAAGCGCGAAGAGACGATCTACGTATATGGCCAGGAAGACGAGCCGATTGCGCTCGACCGCTTCTCGCCCATCCTGCACCTGATCCAGTCCATTCGCGATGAAGCCCACCGCTTCGCCGTGACCTTCCACCGGTCGCGCCGCAACGCGCTCCAGCTTACCTCCGAGCTGGACGCCATCGAGGGCATCGGGCCAAAGACCGTGGTCAAGCTGCTCAAGGAATTTGGCAGCTCAGCGCTGGTGCGCGCCGCAACGGAAGACCAATTGGCCGCCGTGGCCGGCCGCGCCGCCGCCCGCCGCCTGAAAGCGCACTACCAAGCGGTCTTGTCTTAGTGGGGCGGACCTCCTGGTCTGCCTTCTTTTTGCACTGGAAAACCAAGAAGGCAGACCAGGAGGTCCGCCCCACTGAACTACAATGGTCTTTCCCGTGGACGCTCCCCACACCGGCGCAACCCGCCTCCGACGCACGCTGGGCCTGTGGGACCTCATTCTTTACGGCGTCATCGTGATTCAACCGGTGGCGCCCATGTCGGTGTTCGGCGTCCTCAGCGATCGCGGCAAGGGGCACGTCGTCACCACGATCTTGATCGCCATGGCGGCCATGCTGTTCACGGCGATCAGCTATGGGAAGATGGCGCGCGCGTATCCCAGCGCCGGCTCGGCGTTCACCTACGTCGGCCGGGAAATCAACCCCGCGCTGGGCTATATCACCGGGTGGAGCATGGTCATGGATTACATGCTCAACCCGATCATCTGTATCATTTGGGTCGGCCAGCAGGCCCACGTGTTCGCTCCAGCCGTACCCTACGCCGGCTGGGCGATTCTGATCGCCCTGCTATTCACCGGCCTGAACATCCAGGGCATTCGCGCCTCGGCGCGCATGAACACCGGGCTGGCCGCTGGAATGGGCGTGGTGATTGCGATCTTCTTCGCCTGCGCGGCCCGCTACATCCTTGGACACCCGCACGGCGGCGCCGCGTTCTTCACGCGGCCGTTTTACGACCCGGCGACCTTCACCGTGGGCGGCGTGCTGGGCGGCACTTCCATCGCGGTGCTGACCTACATCGGCTTCGACGGGATTTCCACCTTGTCGGAAGAGGCGGAGAATCCGCGCCGTAACATTCTGCTGGCCACCGTGCTGACCTGCGTCGCGATCGGGATTCTTTCGGCGGCCGAGGTGTACGCCGCGCAACTGGTATGGCCCGCGTCCCAACCGTTTCCCAATGAGACCACCGCCATCGTCCACGTGGCCGGGCGGATGTGGCCGCCGCTGTTCGCCATCATCGGCATCACGCTGGTGGTGGCGAATTTCGGCTCGGGCATGGGGGCGCAGCTCGGCGCGGCGCGCCTGCTGTTCGGCATGGGCCGCAGCAACGCGCTGCCCAAGTCGTTCTTCGGGGCCATCGAACCGAAGCGCCGGATTCCGCGCAACAACGTGGTCTTCGTGGGCGCCGTGAGCCTCGCGGGCGCCTTTCTCATGGACTACGACTTGGGGGCGCAAATGCTCAACTTCGGAGCCCTGATCGCCTTCATGGGCGTCAACGCGGCGGCTTTTCTGCGCTACTACGCGCGCGCGGCGGACAAGAAGCTGTCGAACCTGATTCCGCCGGTTCTGGGATTCGCCATCTGCCTGCTGCTCTGGCTGAGTCTCAGCCGCCCCGCGCAGATCGCCGGCAGCATCTGGATGGCCGCCGGGATCGCCTTCGGCGCCTGGAAAACCAGGGGCTTCCGCGGCGAACTGGTGGATTTCGAGATCCCCGGAGAGGACGAGGGCAACAAAGAAGGCAGGGTCGAAGAGCCAGCGTAGGCATCGGCGCCCCTTGTGGAGCGAGCCTCCGGCTTGCCATGCCGCCATTCCTGGCGGCATCCTCTCGGCGGGCGGATGCCCGCAAGAAAGCGGGCATGGCAGGCCGGAGGCCCACTCCACGGAAGCGAACCGGGGACCGCCCTCAGTGTTTTTCATGAGATTCCGTATCCCACAGGCCCTCCCCAACAGCCCGGGAGGTCCGCCCCGCAAAGGCAATGAAATCGGCGGCCCGTCCCGGGCGTCTAAGATAGAAACATATGCGTTATCGCCTTCTCGCGGGCGTATTCGCGCTCTGCCTGGCCGCGGCGGCGGCCACCATGTCCGTGGACAAGCTGTTCACCTTCGTCCAGTCTTCGCTTCAGCTCATCAAGGAAGGCAAGATGACGGACAAGGACCTGGCGGACTTCCTGCTGGAGAAAACCACCAAGCTAACCGAACGCCTCGACGACCGCTCCATCGAACAGATGCAGAGCCTCGGCATCGGGCCGAGGACGCTGGCGGCGCTGCGCCGCCTGGAAGAGCAATCGCAGTCGCTCCCCGCCGCCAAGCCCATCGAACCGCCCTCCGCGCCGGCCCAGGCGCCGCCGCCATCCTCCGAGGAACAAGCCGCTATCCTCGACGGCGTGCGGGCCTACGCGCTGGCTTACAGCAAGAACCTGCCGGACTTTATCTGCACGCAGGTGACCCGCCGCTTCGTGGCCCCCAGACCCGGTACGCGGTACGGCGGACGGGCGGACAGCGAACCCTCCTGGCAAGGGCCCGACGTTCTGACCATCCGGCTCAGCTACTTCGAACAAAAAGAAGACTACAAGCTGATCATGCAGAACGATACCATCACCACCCAGGACTACAAGACGCTGGGCGGGGCGACCACCTCCGGAGATTTCGGCAGCATGACGAAGGAAATCTTCGAACGGGCCACTCAGGCGCACTTCCAGTGGGACCACTGGGCAACGTTGCGTTCGCAGTTGGCCATGGCCTTCGCCTATCGCGTGGAACAGGCCCGTTCGCAGTGGCACATCGTTTACGACCGCCAGATGGATATCGTCCCGGCCTACCGAGGCCTGGTCTACGTGGATCCGAAAAGCCGCGAGATTGTCCGCGTCACGCTGGAAGCCGAGAATCTACCCCCGAGCTTTCCCGTGAAGATGGCGCAGTCGATTCTGGATTACGATTACGCGGACCTTTCCGGCCAGCGGTTTCTGCTTCCGCTCAAGGCGCAGACCCTCATGGCGGCCGACGACTACATGAGTAGGAACGACACATCGTTCCACAACTATCGCAAATACTCCGCCGAGTCGGTTCTCAAATTCGACACGGACACGCCCGATCCGATACCCGAGGACAAGACCAAGGAAACCCCGCCCGCGCCGCCCGCGCCCGCCAAGAACCAGAAGAACAAGCAGAAGTAAGCCAACATGCCCCGGCCGCCGGCCTTGGCCCCTTCCGAAGCTTGCCGGAACATGCCGCACTGGAATAACGTATGGATAGACAGATGCCGTTTTGCAGCCAATGCGGATTCCAAGTGGGCGTTTCCGCCCGGTTCTGCGGCCGGTGCGGAGCCACGCAGCCGTCCGGGACCGCCGGGCCATCGGGCGCCCCGCCGCAGCCTGGGGACCCGTTGGCAGGCATCAGCCCGCGAACCGCGTCGATCCTGTGCTATATTCCCTGGATTGGCTGGGTGGCCGCCGTTGTGGTACTGGCCTCCGGCAGGTTTCGCGGCGACCGCACTGCTCGTTTTCACGCCTTCCAGGGCCTATACCTCTTCGTGGCGGTGCTGATGAACGAGTGGGTGCTGAGATGGATCCCCTGGCCGTTCCCGCACTTTGAATTGCACGGCCTCATCTCGGTCGCGCTCACCATCATGGCCATCTTCATGATGGTCAAGGCCGCCCACGAGCAAGCCTACGCCTTGCCGCTTTTCGGCGAGCTGGCCGCCCGGTCGGTAGCAGAAGATTAGGCCTGGGGTAGATCCGCGGGCCGTCCAACTCCAGCATATTCTCATTGACGAATGAGCCTGGAAGCGGTAGCGAAGGGACCCGCCGAGCAGAACTCCAGGATGGCGCCGGCCAGCGAGGCGCAGGATCCCGGCAGGCGCGCCACGCTCGCGAACTCCCGCCGGTTCGCGCGGCGCACGGCCTCTTCGACAATCAGGTAGAACGTGGCATCGGAAGGCAGACGCGCGCCGCCAGCCCACAACGTGTGAAGCCGATAGAAATCCGAGACGTTGAACGTATAGAGGACGCACCCGTGTTCGGCGGCAAAAACCAACTGTTCCTCGTCGGACTTCTCGATGAGACCGGCGTCTAAAGGCGTGGTCACTGTAACGCCGCGGGAACGAAGGGCCGCGACAAGATCGCTGTCCATCGCGTCTTCGTCTATGTAGATCCTGATCCGGCTCACAGATGAGGGTCAGCGCCTGTGCCGCTCTTCGAGGGCCGCTGTCTCCCGCTCTTCGGCTTCGAGGTCCGCATCGATCTCCGCCTGGTTGGCGTGGTAGCAGGCGAGAGCCGCATGAACCTGAGCCAGCGACAGATGGCCAAACTTCCGCACGATCTCCTCTGGAATCAGGCCCATGTTGTGCCACTGAGCGATCCGGCGAACCGAGACGCCCGTCCCGGCAATGCACGGCCGGCCGCCGCGAATTTCGGAGCGCCGCGAGATCAGGCTGCCTATCTCGGTGACGGTTGCCATCGATTTCGAGTATACCGCAGCGGTACGATCTGACGCTGGCCGATGCCCATGGGTTGGCGGTCATGCGTGAACGAAGAATTGGGTGCTGCTGGTCGACGGACCGGCATCTGGGGTTGCATCGGGTTCGGCTGGTGATTCGAAGAGCTGGCGACCAACGTAACGCGGGGATGAAATGCGAAATACCGAGCGCCGACATGAGTGTCGGCGCGGCAGACTGAGAGTCTGCGCCACGGTTACAGCCAGCCCCGCGAGATGTAATCCGCCAAGGTCAACACGATCAGGATGGCCAGCCACAACGTGGCGCCTGAGATTACCAGCTTGGTTAGCTTGGTGCTGTGGCGGACGTGCATGAAGAATAGGGTCACCAGGAGCATCTTGACGGCGGCGATGGTCAGGGCTACAACCACGTTGAGCGGGCCGAGATCGACATAGGCGACCGTGGTGGTTACGGCGGTAAGGATCAAGAGGGCGATCCAGACGGTGGTGTAGGTCTTGACGGAATCGATGTGTCCGGTCATGGCTTGACTCCGTGGCGGTCGATCAGGTAGAGGAGCGGGAACAGGTAGATCCAGACGATATCGACGAAATGCCAGTACAAGCCGATCATGTCTATGGGGGTGTAGTAAGCGGCGCTGAACCTGCCTTTGTAGGTCTGGTAGATCAGAAGCGCCAGCAGGCCGGCGCCGATTACCATGTGCAGGGCGTGCAGGCCGGTCATGGCGAAGTAGAGCGAGAAGAATAACTGCGCCTCGCCCTGTTGCGGCGTGCCTTCCAGGTGGAACGCGGGGCCGGGGACGTGATGTTCCTGGAACTTCTCGTTCCATTCGAAGGCTTTGACGCCCAGGAAAACCATTCCAAGAATCAGGGTCAGTACGAGGAAGATAATGACGACCTTGCGGCGGCCAAGCTGACCGGCGCGCACGGCCAGCACCATGGTGAAGCTGCTGCACAGGAGCACGGCCGTGTTGATGGCGCCGAGGGTGGCGTTCAGGGAGCGGCTGGCGGCGCCGAAGACCGCCGGATACATGTTGCGGTACACGGTGTAGGCCAAGAACATGCCGCCGAAAAACATGACTTCGGTGACGAGGAAGATCCACATCCCCAGCGACGAGGCGTCCTTCTGCTGCGCGGCGGTGTCGAACTGCTCGCGCAGCGCGAGCGTTTCCACGTGAGGTTCGCTAACCAACTGGAACCTCCTCGTCGATTACCGCGCTGTAGTCGTATGCTTCGTGAGTGACGACCGGGATCTGGTCGAAGTTGTGGGGCGGAGGCGGCGAAGCGGTCGTCCATTCCAGGCCGGTGGCCTTCCACGGATTCGATCCGGCGAGCTTCCCGTAGCGGAGCGACCAGGCGAAGTAGACAATGGGGAGCATATAGCCGACGGCCAGCACCGAAGCGCCGGCGGTCGAGAGCACGTGCAGCACCTGGAACTCGTCGGGATACACGTGGTAGCGCCGCGGCATCCCCAGATAGCCAAGAATGAACTGCGGGAAGAAGGTGAGATTGAATCCTACGAAGATCACCAGGGCCGAGAGTTTTGCCCATCCTTCGGGATACATGCGCCCGGTCATCTTGGGCCACCAGTAGTGCAGGCCGCCGAGGTACGCCATGATGGCGCCGCCCACCATGATGTAGTGGAAATGCGCGACCACGAAGTAAGTGTCGGTGACATGCACGTCGATTCCCAGACACGCCACGAAGAGTCCGGTCAACCCGCCGATGGTGAACAGGCCGATGAAGCCGAAGGCGTAGAGCATGGGGGTGGCGTAGGAGATGGAGCCTTTGTACAGCGTCGCGGTCCAATTGAATACCTTGATGGCGGAGGGAATGGCGACGAAGTAACTCAGGAACGAAAACACCATGCCGGCATACAGGGACATGCCGCTGACGAAGAGGTGATGGCCCCACACCAGGAAGCCCAGCACCGCGATGGCGACGCTCGAGAAGGCCACGACGCTGTAACCAAAGATCCTCTTACGGGAGAACACCGAAACCAGCTCGCTCAGCACGCCCATGGCTGGTAGGATCATGATGTAGACGGCGGGGTGCGAGTAGAACCAGAAAAGGTGCTGGAACAAGACCGGGTCGCCGCCGCGGGCGGGGTCGAAGATTCCAAGATGCAAAAGGCGCTCGGCCGCGACCAGCACGATAGTCACCGCCAGCACCGGCGTGCCAAGCACCTGGATGATCGCGGTAGCGTAGTGAGCCCACACGAACAGGGGCATGCGGAACCAGGTCATGCCGGGGGCCCTCATGCGGTGTACCGTCACGATGAAGTTCAGGCCGGTCAGAATGGACGAAAAGCCGGCGATGAAAATGCCTAGGGCCGTGGCGACGACCCAAGTGTTGGAATACGTGGTGCTGTAGGGCGTGTAGAAAGTCCAGCCGGTGTCCACGCCGCCGGCCACCATGGCGAAGATGGCGAACAGCCCGCCGATTACGAGCAGGTACCAACTGAGTAAGTTGAGTTTGGGGAACGCCAGGTCGCGCGCCCCGATCATCATGGGGAGAAAGAAGTTCCCCAAAGTGGCCGGGATGGATGGGATGAGGAAGAAGAATATCATCACCACCCCGTGCATGGTGAACAGCTTGTTGTAGGTGTCGGAGGAGACCAGGTTGCCGTGGGGCGATAGCAGCTCGATGCGGATCAGCGTGGCGAACACGCCGCCGATAAAGAAGAAGAACGTGATGGTGGCGAGATACAGCAGCGCGATGCGCTTGTGGTCCTTGGTCAGGAGCCACGATTTGAGGCCATAGCCGGCGTTCAGGTAATTCTGTTGTTCTTCGACTGCCGCGGTGATCATGGGTTACGGACCGCTCCCTGACGGTCGCGGCTCTGACTCGGGGCTTTCGGCTCGGGGCTGAGCGACTTGATGTACTCGACCAACTGCAAAACACCCTCTTCGGTGACTTGGCCTTGGAAGGTTGGCATAAGGGGCTGATAGCCGGCCACGACCTTGGCGGCCGGCCGCAGAATCGATTCGCGGATGTAGGCTTCGTCGGCCGTCACGGCCGTGCCGTCCGCCAGCGAGACGGTGCTGCCGAAGAGGCCTGCCAAGGCCGGGCACCGGCCCGACCCATCGGGCTTGTGGCAGTTGGCGCAGGCGAGGTCCTGAAAGAGCTTCCGCCCGTTTTCGGCGAGCGTTGCGCCCGGAGTTTCGCCGCTCAGCCATGCCGCGTAGTCCTCGGGCTGCATGACGTAGATCCAGCCCGTCATGCCGGAGTGCCGGTCGCCGCAGTACTCGGCGCAGAACAGATGATACTTGCCCGTCTTGGTGGGTTGGAACCAGGTGGTGCTGTAACTTCCCGGAACCACGTCCTGCTTGGTGCGGAAGGCCGGCACGAAGAAGCTGTGGATGACGTCCTCGGAAGTCATGGTCAGCTTGATGGGCCGTCCCAACGGGATATGCAGCTCGTTGATTTCGCGCGGGCCTTCCATGTGCTGGAGCTTCCACATCCACTGCTTGGCCACCACGTCGATCTGAATCGCGTCGGCGGGCGCGCTTCTTCCCGTGAAGTACACGCTCGCGCCCCAAGTGAACATCACCATGGTGAGGCCGAAGGGAATCACGGACCAGAGGATTTCGAGCGGCACGCTGCCATGGATCGCCTTCGGCAATTCACGGTCGGAGCGCCGGCGGTAGCGGATGGCGAAATAGAAGATGGCGCCGAAGATCGCCACCGTGAAGAACGCCGCCGCCGCGAGCAGGAAGAACAGAAGGTGGTCCACCTGGGGCGCCAGCGTGGACGCTTGTTCGGGAAAGAGCCGGAATCCCATCGCGAACTACCCAACCCTCGCCGGCCGGCGCCTATCCGCGCGCCGTTCGCGGCGAAACACGAACAGCAGGAACCCGCCGCCGATCAGGACAAACACGCCCGCGGTGGCGCGCACCATGTTCAGGGCGATGGCGCCGTACTTACCGGTGGACGGGTCGTAATGGTAGCAGAACAGCAGAATCTGGTCGACCGGAGTGCCGATCCGGTTGCGCGAGGCCTCGACCAGACCCAGGCGAATGTCGCGCGGCGCGTACTCGACGCCATAGAAGTACTTCGAGAGGCGGCCCTCCGGGGTGAGGAGCATGATGCCGCTGGCGTGGGCGTACTGATCGGTCGAGGGGTCGTACTTGTAGTGGAATCCGACGGCGTCCATGAGCGCTTTGATGTTCGCCGGATCGCCGGTGAGGAAGTGCCAGCCGTTGGCGGTGTTCTCGCGGCCATAGCGGCGGACATACGTCTGCTTCTTGGCGGCGGCCAACTCGACGGTGTCCTTGGGATCGAAGCTGAAGGCCACGACCTCGAAGTCTTTTCCGGGGTCGAAGGAGACGGCCTTGAGGCTGCTGGCGAGACCGTTCAGGATCTGGGTACACAACATCGGGCAGCGGTAGTAGACCGGGGCCAGCAGCACCGGCTTGCCGGCGTGAAAGTAAGTGGAAAGCGGAACGGCGCGGCCATACTCGTCGCGGAAGGTTATGTCCAGAGGGACCTGGGCATTGAGCCTTTGGTCGATTCCGACGCCTTGGAGCGCGCCGGGGAGGGCGGGCCTGAGGTTGGAATCCTGCATGCCGATGGTGGGCTGGGCCGGGGCCAATTGGCCCGGCTGAGCGAAGCCGGCGGCGAGCGCGAGCGCGGCGATAGTAAGCAGTTTGATCACGACAGCACCCTCAGACAGCACCCGGACAGCGGGGCCGGGCATGCCCTGGCCCTACGAAAAAACGACCGCTCCCTAACGGTCGCGGCTCTGACCCGGGGCTAACGGGCCACCGGGCGGCAACATCTTCGGCCCCAGGCCGCTCTCGGTGGGAACGGTCACGCCGGAGGCGGCGCTTTCCGGTTCATTTTGCCGGCGCGCGGGCAACCCTCGTTGCGCCAGCAGGTCAATGGCGCGGCCGATCGGCAGCCTCACAATGCCTTTTTGCCGGTCGACCCAACCATAACTCCCAAGTATTTGATCCTCCTCGCCGCGCATTTGCTTCAAATCCCGCGCAGGAGTTTCTTGCAGGCGCGGTTCGGGAGGCGGACCGAGGGCCACGGTGGCCTCCCCGGCGGGAGACTCCCGACTCTGAAAGTACCGGAACAGCCCGAAGAGCAGCACTAAAGCGGCAATGCACAGCACCGCCAGCGCGATGCCGAACTTTCCCACGGCCCAAACGTTGACGTCCCTTTCCTCGTGGCCGGCGGCGGGCCGCCGATCCTGGTTATTCGCGGCCATGTTCCAATGCCTCCCGTAAGTGCGGATCGTGAAGCGGCATCAGCGGGCGCTTCTCCAGTTGCGTAAGAAAGTACGCCAGCCAGAGGCCGAACACGCCGGCCGGAGCCGCGAAATCCAGCCAGCTCAAACCAAACGACCCTCTGAGGAAGCCGGGCGCCACAAGCCAGTAGAGGTCCACGAGGCGCATGAAAAGGACGAAAACCGCGATCCCCGCCAGCAGCTTGAAGTTTCGCTTCAAGTCGCGCGATAAGAGCAGGGCGAAAGGCAGGGCGAAGTGCCCGAACACCAGCGCCAATCCGACGTATTGCCATCCGCCGCGCATTCGCGCCAGGTACCAGGGAATTTCGCTCGGCAGGTTGGCCGACCAGATAATCAGGAACTGCGAAAACGAAAAATAGGCCCACACCATCACCAGGGCCAGGAGGAACTTGCCGAGGTCGTGGAGGTGGCGCGGCGTGAGGATCTCCGACATGGGCCGGCGGAAGGAAAGCAGCGCCATCAAGGCGATCAGGAAGGCCATCGCGGAGAGCGCCTGGCCGGCCATGAACATCATGCCGAAGATCGTCGAGAACCACTTCGGGTCGAGCGAAAGCACCCAATCGATCGCCATGAAGGTGACGCTGAAGCCCCAGAACAAGAGGCCCGGGCCGGCAAGCGCCGCGAGTTTCCGGCTGGCGGGGCCGGGGCCATCGCGGTCCTCCGCGGCCGACCAGCGGTTGAAGAACCAGGAAAGCAGCAGCCAGCCGCCGAGGTACGCCGCCGCGCGGACGAGGAAGAACGGCACGTTCAGGTATGCGTGCTTGTGCTGGAGGATCTCGTCGGCGGCCACGATTTTCGGGTGCGACCACTGGTACAGGTTGGGGATGCCGACTATGATCGGCAGAAACATCAGGGCCACCAGCGGAAGGGTCCGCGCCGCGGCTTCGCAGGGCCGCCGGATGACGACGCCCCAGGCGCCGCCGGTGACATATTGCAGCATCAGCCAGGCCAGCGACCCGGCGCTCAACCCGACGACGAACAGGTACGACCACAGGTAAGAGCGGAAGAACTGAAACGGCGCGCGGAGGAACCCGGCGGCGCACAGGGCGGCGCCCAGGAGGCCGACGGCGAGGGCGCGCTTGCGCCACCGGCGCAGCTCGGCGCGCAGTTCGGAGCCGATATCGAAATCGAGCGAGGCGGAGGTCATTTCCGGGCCTCCAATTGCTCGCGCGCCTCCGGCGGCACATCGCCGATCGAGGCGTTCTGGCTCAACTGGAGGGCGCGCACGTAAGCCACGATGGCCCAGCGGTCGCGCGGCTCGATTTGCGCGGCGTAGTCCTGCATGGCGCCGAAACCGCTGGAGATCACGCCGTAGAGATATCCGCTCGGCGCGTTGCGCAGGCGGTCTATGTGATAGGAGGGCGGGCGCCGGAAGCCGCGGCGGACGATCATGCCGCCGCCATCGCCGAGGCGGCCATGGCACGGGGCGCAGTAGATGTCGAAGCGCTGCCCGCCGCGCTCGATGATGTCCTTGGTCACCGGAAAGGGGAAGGCCTCGACGGGTTGTCCGTCCGGTCCTTTGCCGGTGTAGTATTCCGCGTCGCCGTTGAGATGGCCGCGCGCGACCGTGCCCTCCGCCAGCGGCCGTTCGGAGCGTCCGTCGGCGAAGAAGTCGCTGGGCCGCAGCGGAATGTACTTGGGCTGGTCGTGCATGTCCTGGCGGCAGGCGGAGGAGGCGAGGGCGAGCAGCACGGCAGCTAAGGCGAAGAGCGCGACCAGGGGGTCGCGCGCGGACGAGGGCGTCCGCCCCACCTTTGCCCGATCAAGGTGGGCCGCGGGCCGGGCATGCCCGGCCCCTACGCCGGGGCGCGGCCTTCCGACTTCCGACTCCCGACTTCTGTCTCCTGTTTCAGTGGGCAACTTCAGACACCTCTTTAGGGTCCAGGGTCAGCAGGAATTCGCCGGTTTGGGCGCGATCGAACAGCGGGTCCCTGGATTCGATGCACAGGAAGAAACGGTTGCGCGAAGCCAGCGCAAAGCGCGGCGCATTGAAGACCGGATGATAAGGCATTGGCAGCCCGCACAACGCGAGAAGGCCGAGCACCGCCGAGAGGGCCGCAAACAGAATGGTGGTTTCGAAGGCGATGACGACGTAGGACGGCCAGCTATGGAGCGGCCGGCCCGCGATGTTGATGGGGTAATACCAGACCGTGACGAAGTATTGCAGGAGATATCCGGCGATGAGGCCCGCGATGCCGCCGGCGAGCACGATCAGCGGCAGCTTGTTCTTGTGGAGATCGAGCGCGCCGCTCAGGTCCTCGATGGGGAAGGGAGAGTATGCGTCGAGCTTGCGATATCCCTTCTCGCGCGCGGCGCGGGCGGCGCGGACCAGCGCGGTGGGACTGTCGAACTCCGCCATGAGTCCGTAGATGGGCGTGGTCACGGGCGCGACTCCTTTTCGACCTTGGCCTGCGGCAACAGCGTGCGGACCTCGAAGATCGAGATCATGGGCAGCAGGCGGATGAACAGGAAGAACAGGAACAGAAACATGCCGATGGTGCCAAGGTAGGTGGCCCAGTCCCAGCGGGTGGCGTGGAAGATGCCCCACGAGGAGTTCATGAAATCCTGCGCCAGGCTGGAGACGATGATGACGTAGCGCTCGAGCCACATGCCCACCAGCACGAAGATCGACGATATGAACAGCGCGACCGGGCTGGTGCGCACCCGTTTGAACCACAGCGCCTGCGGGAGGAGGATGTTGCAAGTGATAAGCGCCCAGTAGCTGAAGGCGTACGGTCCGGTCATGCGATGCCAGATGGCCGCCTGCTCGAAGACGTCGCCGCTATACCAGGCGGTGAACGTTTCGAGAATGTAGGCGTAGGCGACGATCAGGCCGGTGGCCAGCATCACCTTGGCGGCGTTCTCGAGGTGCTTGCCGGTGATGAGGCCCTGGAGGCCGTAGACCGAGCGGACCGGAATGGCCAGGGCCAGGACCATGGCGAAGCCGGAGTAAATCGCGCCGGCCACGAAGTAGGGCGGGAAGAAAGTGCTGTGCCATCCGGGCACGATGGCGATGGTGAAATCGAAGCTGACGACGGTGTGGACCGAAAGCACCAAGGGCGTCGCCAAGCCGGCCAGCAGCAGCGAGGCCGTCTCATAGACGCTCCAGTGACGCGCCGAACCGCGCCAACCCAGGGCCATGACGCCGTAGACTAAGCGCGCGATACGGTTCCCGGCGCGGTCGCGCAGCGTGGCGAGATCGGGCATGAGGCCGACGTACCAGAACAAGAGCGAGACGGTGGCGTAGGTGGAGACCGCGAACACGTCCCAAACCAGCGGGCTGCGGAAATTCGGCATGACGCCCATGCTGTTGGGGAGAGGGAACAGCCAGTAGAAAAGCCACGGCCGGCCCAGGTGCAACAGCGGGAACATGCCCGCGCACGCCACCGCGAACAGCGTCATGGCTTCGGCGAAGCGGTTGATGGAATTGCGCCACCTCTGGTTCAGCAGAAGCAGAATGGCCGAAATCAGCGTGCCCGCGTGGCCGATGCCGATCCACCACACGAAGTTGGTGATGGCGAAGCCCCACATTACGGGCGTGCGGATGCCCCAGATGCCCACGCCCTTGGCCAGCAGCATCGCCACGGCCCACAAGAACAGCAGCAGCAGTCCGAACCCGACGGAGAAGCAGGCCATCCAGAAGACCGGCGTGCGCTTGGTGAGCACCACGGCGGCGATCTGGTCCGTGATGCTCCCGAACGTGTAGCCGGGGGCGATGACGTCGCGGGGCGGGTCGGCGAGTTGGGTGTCATCTGCCATGGGCTGGCACGAGTATTTGACGCGGAGACGCGGAGACGCGGAGACCGAAAAGGGGATTCACCGCCGAGGCGCAGAGGCGCAGAGAAAACCGTTCATTAGGGTTCGGCTGGGCGATCGCGCTCGTCCCGGGGTTCGCGCGCGGAGGGAGCGGAGGAACATGCTCGCCCCGATGGAGAGGATCTGGACCGGCAACAGCCAAGGCAAGCTGATGGCTGACGGCTGATGGCTGACGGCTATCTCGCTGACGGCTATCTCGCTGACAGCTATTCATTCCTCTATCTCCGGATTAGGATTGCGCAGTTCGGCCAGATAGGTTGTGCGCGGGCGGGTGTTCAGATCGGCCAGCATCCCGTAGTTCGACTTCTCGGCTTTCATTTTGGACACGCGGCTGGCGGGGTCGTTGATATCGCCGAAGACGATGGCCTCGGCGGGGCAGGTGGCCTGGCACGCGGTCTGAATTTCGCCGTCGCGGACCTTGCGGTCCTGCTTTTCGGCGTCGATCTTGGCGGCGTTGATCCGCTGCACGCAGTAGGTACATTTCTCCATGACCCCCCGGCTGCGCACGGTGACATCCGGGTTATGCAGCAACTTCAGGCTGGGCGTCTCGTAATCGGAAAACAGGTAGAAATTGAAGCGCCGGACCTTATAAGGACAGTTGTTCGAGCAGTAGCGGGTGCCCACGCAGCGGTTATAGACCATGTCGTTGAGGCCTTCGCTGGAGTGGTTGGTGGCCTGCACGGGACATACCAGCTCGCAGGGGGCGTTTTCGCATTGCATACACGGGACCGGCTGATTGTGAATTTCCGGCTGGCCCGGTTCGCCCTTGTAGTAACTGTCGACGCGCAGCCAGTGCATGGCGCGGCCGCGGCGCACCTGGTCCTTGCCGACGACGGCGATGTTGTTTTCCGCCTGGCACGCGGTCACGCACGCGCCGCAGCCCATGCAGGCGGTCAGGTCGATGGCCATGCCCCACGCGTGGCCCTCGTACTTCCATTCGGGATAGAGCGTGAGTCCGCGCGGCGGCTCTTCGGCGCCCGCATGCACGGATTCGGGATTCTTGCGGTAGTCCTCGATATCGCCGGCGCGGAAGATGTGGCGGCGGGCGTCGAGCGTGTGATCGCTCTGGGTCGATGCGAATTCGTAGGCGCCGGAGACGCGCCTGGCGTCCAGTCCGGTGTCGTGCCACAAGGCCTTGGAGGTGCGCAGGAGGTAGGGATTGAAGCCCACGCCCGTGCCGGCGCGTCCGGCGCGGGTGCGGCCGTAGCCAAGATGCAGCGTAGCCGCGCCATCGGCATGCCCGGGCTGGACCCACGCCGGAGCGCGCAGCGACCGTCCCTGGTAAGTCAGTTGGAGCATGTCGCCGGTCTTCACGCCGAGGTAGTGGGCCGTGGCGGGACTCACGATGGCGGCGTTATCCCAGGTCAGCTTGGTGACGGGCCTGGGCAGCTCCTGAAGCCAGCCATTGTTGGCGAAGCGGCCGTCGTAAACGGCCGGATCGGGCCGGAAAATCACCTCCAGCTTGCCGCCGAGCCGCGGCGCCCTGGCGCGCACGGAGATGTTCTCACCATGAAGCGTGGGCGTCTTCGGGGGCAGGGCGGTGTCCGCAACCACGCCATCGTGTACCGCGCGCCGCCACCAGGCCTCGAAATCGCGGGGCGAAGATCCGCTCCGCCGGCCCGCCCAATACGTCCCGACGATCTCGCGGCCGGTCATTTCCGGCTGCTCCGTGAGCATCTGCAAGACCTCGCAAGCCGAGCGGCCGCCGTACAAAGGCTGGATCAGGGGTTGTTGGATGGTCACGGTTCCATCGAAGGCCCGCGCGTCGCCCCACGTTTCCAGGTAATGCGCTTCCGGAAGACGCCACTGGCAGACGGCGGAAGTTTCGTCGTCGTAGAGGCTGAGGTGGACGCGCATGCGGGCTTTTTGGATGCGGCCGCGCATGCCGATTTCGACCGGCGCGCCGAATACCGGATTGCCGCCGAGCACGAGGAGCAGGTCCACCGCCCCGGCGTCGAGATCTTTCACAAGGTCGTCGAGAGACGCCGCCTGATCGACGGGATTGGCTTCGATCGGGTCCGTGTAGAAGACTGTCTTGCCGACGTTGCCGAGGGTGTGGTTGATGGCGTGCGCCAGCGCGTGGACCGCGGGCGGCTGGTGCTCTCCCGCGATCACCAGGCTCGCGCCCTTGTTGCGGAGCAGGTCGCTGGCAATCGCGCCCACCCACTTGTAGATATCGTGGTTCTCGCCTTCCCTGGGTCCGCGGGCGGTTCCGATGGCGGCGGCCAGGGCTCCGGCGAAGATCTCGATATCGGCCGCGCGCAGCGCAAGGCGGTGGTCGGCCTTCGACCCGGTGGGCGTGGGCAGCGGCTCGACGGCGTAGAGCCGGTTCATCGACGTATCGCCGCCGCGCACCCGGCGGCGCGCGGAAAACTGGCGCGCGTACCGCAAGCTGGCCGGGCCGGAGGCCAGAAAGTCGGAATCGATGGCCACCACCACATTGGCGGCGGCGAGATCGTAGTACGCGTGGACCGGCTCGCCGAAAGCCATGAGCGCCCCGGCGCGCGCGCTATGCGGGCCGGCCGGCTCCCATTGATGCCATTTCATGGCCGGGAAGAGCTGCTGGATGCGCCGGAGCTGGTCCGCGACAGTGGGCGACGTGACGGTTTCGGTAAGGATGCGGATGCCCGCGCCATTCTTCGTCTTCTGCGCTTCCAGCGCCTCGCGCAGCGCCGAGAAGAACATTCCCCACGAGCGGATTTCGCCCTGGAACTTGACGGCCTGCGTGCGGTCCGGATCGTAGAGCTGCAATACCGAGGCTTGGGAAAAGCTATCGCAGGCGCCCAGCGTGGCCGGGTGCTCCGGATTGCCTTCGATCTTGGTGGGGCGCCCTTCGTGGCTCTCGACGAGCACGCCGCTGGCCACGCCGTGGAGCGTGGTGGCGGTGGCGTAGAACAGCGGCCGGCCGGGGATCAACTCTTCCGGCTGCCGCGCGTAGGGCACGATGTGCTCGGCGGGTTGGCGGGTGCAGGCTGCAAGGCCGGCCAGCGCCAGCGACGCGCCCATCAGCTTCAGGAAATTGCGGCGGCCATCGGCGAGGTTTTCGTCATCGCTCCAGCCGATGGCCTGGCGCGGGAACTCACGCTCCATCAGTTCCCGGAATTCCGGCGTGGAGGCCAGCTCGTCGAGACTGCGCCAATAGCCGCGCCCGGCGGGCGAGGCTTCCAGCCGGGCCCGCGGGCCGGCGAGGTCCGGGTTGTTCGGTAGGTCGGTCATCGGTGGCAAGTGTTGCAGCTTGTGAGCGTGCGAACGTCCTGAATTCCGTATTCCTTGACGAGCCGGCGGCCGATCTCCTCCCGATCGCCGGCTGGCTGGTAGCCCAGGGCCGTAACAAACTCGCGCGGCCTTACGTACTTTTCGGGCTGGCGGTGACAATCGAGACACCAGGACATCTGGAGCGAGTGTTCCTGCCAGGTGAGCGGCATCCGGTCCACCCTTCCATGACAAGTCTCGCAGCCGACCCCCTTGTTGACATGGATGCTGTGATTGAAATAGACGAAGTCCGGCAGGTCGTACACCCTGGTCCACCGGATCGACGTTCCAGTGCGGAAACTCGCGCGCACGGGTTCCAGGGTGGGGCTCGCGCTCCAGATTTGCGAGTGGCAGTTCATGCAGGTCTTGGTAGGCGGAATGTTGGCGAAGCTCGAGGTTTCGACGGTGGTGTGGCAGTAGCGGCAGTCCAGCCCGAGATCGCCGACGTGGTGCACGTGGCTGAACGGAACGGGCTGCTCGCGGATCTGCGCCTGGCGCGTCTGCCACGGCGAGCGGTCGATTTCGAAGGCGATCCAGCCAAGGAACGCCAGCATGAAAACGGCGCCGAAGATCGAGATCCGGGCGAAGCTATTGGCGCTCCGATGAAAGATCTGGGACATGGTCCTAGCCCCGTCCCAATCCGACTGCCGGAGCTTGGTTGAGCATCGGGAAAATAGCAATCGCTCCAAGTAAGAACCGCTCCCCGGCGGGCGCGGCTCGGAATAGTGACATCCCTATCAGTTTCGCGCAATACGGCCCTATTGAACGGATGCAAAACCGGCTAATTTGTTTCAGGAAAGCGGAGAGGGAGGTTTTCGGCGCGCGCGGGCGCAAGTTCGTCCGGCACGGGTCCCAAAAGACGGATAATAGCGGGAAGGAAAATACTGTGCAAGCTCTGCCTCCCGATACATCGAGTCCAGCCCTGGGGATCATGATTTTCGCCCTTGGCGGACTGGCAGGGGCGGTGTTCTACCTCCCCTTCAAGAAGGTCACAAACTGGGCGTGGGAAAGCTACTGGCTGATCTACGCGATCTTTGGGCTGATAGCCGTGCCATGGCTTCTCGCGCTGACGACTTCCCCAAACACGATCGCGGTTCTCGAAGCCGCGCCGGGAAAAGAGATCGCTTACTGCCTGCTCTGCGGCGCGATCTGGGGTTTTGGCGGGCTGACCTGGGGCCTGATGATCCGCTATCTGGGCGTCGGGCTGGGACTGGCGATGGGCGCGGGAATCACCTCCGCGGCCGGTACCCTGATCCCGCCGATGCTCAAGGGCGGCGACGCGGTGACGGCCATGTTCACCACGCCGGCGGGGATCGTCTCGGTGATCGCCGCTCTGATCTCGGTAGCCGGAATCGTGTTCGTGGGGATGGCCGGCAGATCGAAGGAAGGCGAGCTTCCCGAAGAGGAGAAGAAAAAGGCGGTCGCGGAGTTCAACTTCAAGAAGGGGATGATGGTGGCGGTGTTTTCCGGGCTGATGAGCTCGGGGATGAGCTTCGGCCTGCAAGGCGGGCCGAGGATTCAGGAACTCGCCAAGGTTACGGCGCCCGTGACATCCGCGATCTGGGCTGGAATGCCGGTGCTGGTGGTGGTTCTGCTTGGTGGATTCCTGGTGAATGGCGCCTGGTGCATCCTCCTGAACGTCCGCAACAAGACCGCCGGCGATTACCTCAAGAGCGGCGCCCCCTTGCTTCCCAACCTGCTCTTCGCGGGTCTGGCCGGCGCCATCTGGTGCTCGCAGTTCATCTGCTTCAAGACGGGCGAGCCGCGGATGGGCAAGACCTCGTACATCGGTTGGGCGGTTCTGATGGCCAGCCAGATCCTGTTCAGCCAGTTGCTGGGGGTGAAGCTGGGTGAATGGAAGGGCGCCAGCTCCCGGACCGCGCGATTGCTGATCGCGGGCCTGGCGCTGCTGATCGTCTCGGCCGTGGTGGCGGGGTACGGAAGCTCGCTGGCGCAAGCGTAGCGTAGTGGGGCGGACCTCCCGGTCCGCCTGCCTGGGCCGGCAGGCGTCCTCACAAGGACACAAAGGACAGAATCCGGCGCCGCGGCCGGGCCTTGCGCGCTAACATAAAAGGTATGCGCTTGACCACGTTTTTGCTTGCGGCAGGGTTTGTCTGCTCGCCCCTTTTCGCCGCCGATCCAAGTACCAAGGCGACCGCGCGGCTCGCCGCCGCCGCCGACCTGTTTTCGGAGGTGATGTCGGCCCCGGACAAGTCGATTCCGCAAGACCTGATAAACAAGGCCCAGTGCGTCATCCTGGTTCCCGGGATGAAGAAGGGCGCGCTCGTTTTCCTCGGGGCTAAGTACGGCCTCGGTTTCGCGGTTTGCCGCGGCGCGGACGGCTTCGGATGGGGACCGCCGGCGGCGGTTCGCATTGAGGGCGGGAGCTTCGGCCTTCAGATCGGCTTTTCCTCCACCGACGTGCTGATGCTGGTGATGAACGAACGCGGCATGCGGCGTCTGACCACCAGCAAGTTCACTCTGGGCGGCGAGGCAGCCGTGGCCGCCGGCCCGGTGGGCCGCAACGCGACCGCCCAAACCGACGCGCTGATGAGCGCCGAGATCCTCTCGTGGTCGCGGTCGCGCGGTCTGTTCGGCGGCGTCTCGCTCGATGGCGCAACCTTGCGGAACGACCTGGACGTGAACAGGGAGATGTACGGCCAGCCCTGGGACAACAAACGAGTCCTCGCCAGCGGCCTCAAGCCGCCGGAAGCCGCGGCGAAACTGCTCGCCGTGCTGAACAAGTACTCCGCGCGGAAAACGAACTGAGGTGGGGCAGGCGCTTTCGCCCAATGCCACTTAAATAGGCCCTGGCCAAAACATAAGTACTGATCTATGTTTCAGTTGTATGGATCAGACACGCGACGACGCTTTCGGGCTGTACCAGCGGTGCATATCGAGTGGCGTA
>CAIRXZ010000212.1 GCA_903882645.1 uncultured Acidobacteriia bacterium
CCTGCCCCTCCGCCAAATCCTTGACGATTGGAATCAACTCTCCGCCGAATTGAACGAGGCGCCCCGCAAACGCTTGAGTGCGATGATGAATAGAGGTTCATTATTATCTTAGCGCTTATGGGGCGGACCCCCTGGTCCGCGCGGGTCCCCCTGGACCCGCACTTCGCTCGAAGAATGAAGCCCTTGGACAACCGCGAGGGGCCGACGGGGGCGTCGGCCGCGGACCAGGGGGTCCGCCCCACCAATTGATGAGGATTCGTACGGTATGATAGCGCCCGGCATCGGCAGTCCCCACTTTCTGGTGGGTAGCTCATCGCGGATCGGCGAGGTTCAGCGGCTCATCGAGAAAGCTTCCCGGACTCGCCTGCCCGTGCTGCTGCTGGGGGAGAGCGGCTCGGGCAAGGAGGTGGTGGCTCGCGCCATCCACGAAGCCAACCCGCGGGGCCAGTTCGTCCCCATCGATTGCGGCTCGCTGGTGGGGACGCTCATGGAGAGCGAGCTCTTCGGACACGTGAAGGGATCGTTCAGCGGCGCGGCCGAGAACAAGAAAGGCCTGGTGGAACTGGCCGACGGCGGGACGGCTTTCTTCGACGAGATCGGCGACCTGCCGCTCGAGATGCAAGTCAAGCTCTTGCGGCTGATTCAGGAGCGCGAGTTTCGTCCCGTTGGCGCGCTTCAGTGGCGCAAGGTGGACCTCCGGATCATCGCCGCCACGCATCGCGATCTGAAAGCCGCGGTGGCGGCCGGCCGTTTCCGCGAGGACCTGTTCTACCGCTTGCACGTGGTGGTCATTCACCTGCCGCCGTTGCGCGAGCACAAGGAGGATATCCCGCTGCTGGTAGACCGTTTCCTGGAACTGGGCCAGGCCGCCGGCCTCCCGCGCTTCCGTCCGGGCCGGGAGGTCCTCGATGCCCTGCTCGATTACGACTGGCCGGGCAACGTGCGGGAACTCAAGCACGCCATCGACCGCATGGCGGCCCTGCACTCGGAGGGCGCTCTCCGGATGTGCGACATGCCTTCGGCGCTGCAGAACCACCTCGCCTCCTCGACGCTGCATCGCCTTTCCGAGGCCGTCGAGAGCCCGCCGGCCGAAACATTCTACATCCCCCCCAAGCCGCCGGTGATTTCGCTGCCGCAGAGCGAGGAGCGGGCGATCCGCGACGCGCTGGCGGCCACCGGCGGCGAGCGCGGCAAGGCGGCGCGCTTGCTGAGAATCGGCCGCACCACGCTCTACCGGAAAATGAAACAATACGGTCTGGATTGAAAATCGCACTGGACGTAACCTATAGCATCGGCGAGCGGCTTTCGGGCGTTGGTCTCTACTCGCGGGAGATCATGCTGGGGCTGGCGGCCGCCCACCCGGAGACGCGCTTCGAATACTGGTACCGGCCGCACCGCTACTTGCGTTCGTGGGCCGGCGCGCTGCCGCCAAACGCGCGCCGGCGGCTGCTGGCCGGGCCTCTGGGTCCCGGCTCGGCGGACCTGTTTCACGGCTTGAACCAGCGGCTGCCGCGCCATCGCTTGCGGCGCGCGGTAGCGACGTTCCACGACCTGTTCGTGATGTCCGGCGAGTACTCCACGCCCGAGTTCCGCGCCAGGTTCGCGGCCCAGGCGCGCGATGCCGCGGCGCGGGCCGATGCCATCATCGCGGTTTCCGAGTTCACCAAGACGCAGGTGGTTTCGCTGCTGGGCGTGGAAGCGTCGAGGGTGCGGGTCGTGCGGCACGGAGTCCGGCCTTTGGCATATCCGCCCCGCGCGGGGCAGCCGCGCGAAAAGGTCGTGCTGAACGTCGGCGCCATCCAGAAGCGCAAGAACGTCGCGCGCCTCGTCGAGGCGTTTGAAACGCTGAACTCCGAGTGGAGGCTGGTGCTGGCCGGGTCGTTCGGCTACGGCGCGGATGAGATTCGCGGGCGCATGGAGAGAAGCCCGGCGCGGGAGCGCATCTCCGTTCTCGGCTACGTCGATCCGGACGAACTGGCGGCCTGGTACGCGCGGGCGGCGATCTTCGCCTTTCCCTCGCTCGACGAGGGTTTCGGCATGCCGGTGCTGGAAGCCATGGCGGGAGGAGCGCCGGTCCTGACCTCCAACCGGTCCGCCCTCCCCGAGGTGGCGGGGGACGCGGCCGCGCTGGTGGATCCCGAGGACACGCAAGCTTTGGCCCGGGCTCTGCGAGACATGGCGGACAACGACGACTTGCGGCGGGACTTGGCGGCCCGGGGACTTGCGCGAGCGCGCCTTTTCACGTGGGAACGGGCCGCCCGCGAAACCTGGGGCGTCTATCGGGAACTGCTGGGATAAGTAGCTTTCAGCGGTCGGCTTTCAGCCGTCAGCCTACTTCGGTTGGCCGGCTGGGTGGGACGGGGCGAACGGGAGGCAAACAGCCAATTCCAAAAGGGGGAATTGGAGGCCGTCCGCGCTTTGCACGGCGGCATAGCTCGCGCGAGCCGAAGCTGAGCGCTGAAAGCTGACGGCTGAAAGCTATTTTACTTATCGTCGTCTACCGCGATTTTCAGGGCCCGGAGGAAACGGTGATCCTGGGAAGTCAGCTTGATCTTCCCGGTGGTCTCGAATATGGTCTTGGGTTGCGCTTCTGCCGCCTCCACGTCTTCCGCCTCTTCTTCGTCGTCGCTCTCGTCCCTCCGGTTGAAACCGATGGTCGCTTCCAGCACCAGGAAGACGTCGTAGCCGGCTTTCTTGATGTCGCCGATCGCTTCCGCGATCCGGTCGGACTCGGAAAGGGAATCGTTGATCGCGTTTCCCAGTTCCTGCATGAGGCGCTTCAAAGGCTCTTCCACAGCTCCTCCCTAAGATAGTGGATGCCCCGGACGCGGCCGGAGTTCCATCCACGGACCTTCACCCGCCGCTTCGATTGTAACCCTATCCAGCGGTTCACAAGCGGCGACAGTGGTTTTATCGGCAATTCCGCGGCCAAACGCCATAGCCGGCGAGCCGCGGGCCGCGGTTTTGTTACCATGAATGCGTGGTGCGGAAACGCTCGGCGATGCGCGTCGGAGGACAGTTTGTCCGACACATTGTGCCCGCTATAGTGAAACCGGCCCAGATCCTCTGGAACGAAGTAATTGGCTTTATTTTCTTATGTTTGGGGGCTACCTTCGGGTTCTACGCCGTGCGTTACGCTCTGCGCGGCGATGGCGTGCGCCTGTTTGTCGCCGGAATCGCCACGGGCATCATGGCTTGGTATGGCATTTCCTCCTTTATGCGCGCGCGCAAAATCTCACGCTCGTGACGCACAAGCCGGGAAAGCTCGGCGAATTCCCCTACACCCGAGGCATTTGCCGCACTGCGCTAGGAAGCCAGCTCGACGAGCGGCCGGATAGTGAGAACCGGTTCTCCGGCATGCCGGCGGTGGCGCCGCGGGCGCAGACCTAGCCGGTGCATGATGCGGCCCACGTGGTCCGGATCGTAGCGCACGCCTAAGCGGCGGTAGACGGCTTCGGCGAAACGCATGGTCGTCCAGCGGTCGCTTTCGAAGCCGGCCTGCCGGGGGCCGGCGCGGAACAGATCGCTCACGACTGCGAGCTGTTCGGCGTTCAGACGGCAGGGACGCCCCGGCGCTCTCCGCTTTTGGAGCGCTTCCACGCCTCTGCCCCTCAACGCCCGGCGCCAGCGCGACGCCGTCGTGCGGCTCACCCCGAACTTACGGGCGACCTGGGACTGCGTGGACCCCGTCTGCAGATCCTGTGCGGCCAGCAGACGGCGGCTTTCCATTTCATCGCGAGTCAGAATGCCTTGCGCGGCTGTCTCCATATCTCTCGCGGAACCGGTTCCAGAGCGATTCCAGAATACCAGAAAACAATTTGAATGCAAATTGTTTTTTGCAGAAAAACGGACAGGCGCGGCGCCACAACCCGCCTCGAACCCCAAAACCGTCCGGTTTGGCGCCACGGGCGTGGAGCGGCGGCTAACTCGCCAAGGGGAGGTCGTGCTCCCGTAAAACCGGCGTGCCAGTGAGACGCCCGTACAAAACATCGGGATCGAGGTCCGCTCCGTTCGGCCAGGCGACAGAACCCAGTTCCGGATCGACACGGACCTGCGCGAAATAGGCTGGATCTTTCAGCGGCTCGAACACTCCTCGAAAACTGAGATGGGGCGTAAGGTCCACCACGCCCTCAACGCCGTCCTCGAACCGAAGATGCAGCCGATAATCGCCGAGCGCGCTTGCGGCAACAATGTCCTTCAGCATGGTCTACTCCAGAGGCGCGATCGGCCTGAGCTGCGCCTCGGCCTTTGCCAGACTCCAATCTTCCATGGCGCCTGCGCCTCTTGTGCGGCAGCCCGGCGCCCCGGCCCCCTTCGAAGCGATTGAGCGGCGGGATCGCGGCTGGCCGTTCTCCCGGCCCCGCCGCTTCTACTTCAGTTCCTTCAGCTTGATGTTGCGGAACTCGATGCGGTAGCCCTCGGCCTCCAGGCCCGCGTAGCCCTTCAGCACGGGGATATCGGCCTTCTCCGTGGTCACCCCGCCGTTGACCCAGACGGTGATCTTGGGGCCTTCGGCCCGCATCTCGAAGACGTTCCACTCGCCGGCCGGTTTGACGCGGTTCTCCTTCATCTCGGATCGCAGGTTGAAGCGTTGCGCCTGGCCGTTGACGGGGAAGCTGCCGAACAGCCACCCGGTCCCTTCCTCACCGGCCTGGGCCTGGAAATACACCAAGCCGTCCGCGCTGTTGCGCAACATCACGCCGCTGTTGTAGCCCCTGCCGCCCTCGATCTTCGCAAAGCGAAACTCCACGTGGAAGATGGAGTTGGCCAGTTCCTTGTCGTAACGCAGCCACTCATGGCCGCGGTTTCCCTCGCAGATGAGCACCTTGGCGGCGGTATCCACCTTCCATTGCGATACCGGGTCCATGGGGTTGGTGGTCATGAAGGGAAGCCTCGTCCAGCCCTCGAAGGACGGGGCGGGCATGATGTCCTTCCAGCCGCCCGGATCGGCCTCGAGCGCGCTGGGAACCTGCGCCCAGCAAGCGATTCCCGATAGAAGAAGAAAGCTGAGTAAGCGTCGCATGAGAGTTCTCCCGCCGCCGGATTCAAACCGAAAAGGCCTGCTAGTGTTGTGCGCCGGCGGCGCCGGCGCGCCCGGAAGACTACCGTAGCATTCAGCGGGAAAGCGCACAAGGCCCTCGATCGCGGCGGCGCCACTGGGCTTGCGGGACCGTCATCGGGAACCCGTGGCGCGCGCCCGCCGCCATATTAGTCCGGCGCGGCGGACGATCGTTCTTCGTCGCCCGTTGCGGCAGCCGTCGCGGCTGAACGCAACGCCCCCCGGAACGCCAGGAACAGCTTCTTGTCCTCGCCATCCATTCGAGCTTCCGGGTGCCACTGCACGGCCAGCGCGAAACGCTGGCCCGGCGCTTCCAGCGCCTCGACCACGCCGTCGGGAGCCGTCGCCGCGACGAGCAGCCCCGGGGCTACCCTGTCCGCGCATTGGTGGTGGCGCGAGTTTACCGTGTAGGCGGCCGTCCCCAGGATCGACTCCAGCCGGCGGCCCGGCGCAATGCGAATCTCATGAACGTCTCTCTGCTTCCGGCGGTTGTGCCCCTGGATGTCCTGCTTCAGCGTCCCGCCCAGGACCGCGTTGAGCAGTTGCAGGCCGCGGCAGATCGCCAGAATGGGAAGGTCGCGCCCGATCGCCTCGCGCAGCAGGCGGCTTTCAAGCTGGTCGCGGTCCCGGTCCGGCTCCGCCGTTTCCTTTTCGCGAGCGCCGCCGTATATCGCCGGGTCGACATCCGCGCCGCCCGCCAGGCATAGGCCCGCCAAGCCATCGAGCGTCGAGATGTTCTCGGCCGGCTCGATGCCGGCGGCCAGCAGAGCGGCCCGGTATGGCTCCCGTTTGCACTCCGGCGTGCTGACCCCGAATGGCAGCGCAACCCTCACGCCTTCAATCGCTGCCTCTGCCGCCTGACCGCATCCATGTCCTGCCGCGGCTCGCCGTCGCATTCGATGGCGATGGTGGTCACCGGATCGTCCGGCGCGTTCGCGGGCAAGCCCGTGAATCGGACGCGGAACTGCTCCTGATCGAACTTCACTTCCTTGCCGCTTGCCGCCAGGCGCGCCGATTTCACCTTGCTCGTGAGGCCGCCCAGCGCCACCGTTTCTCCCGGCCAATAGTGTACGTGCATGTAGAGCGTGTTGCCCCGCCGCGTAAACCCGGCGAATTCCGAGCGCGTGACTCGGCACTTTTCCGATTTGTAAATCGCATCCCCGTTGCGCGCCAGCCAACCGCCGGCCGCCGTCAGGATCTTCACCGATTCCTCCGGGATCGACCCGTCCGGCTTGGGGCCGATGTTGAGCAGGTAGTTGCCGGTATCGCGCGCGCAGGTCGCCAGGTTGCGCACGATGGTGCGCGGCGTCTTCCAATCCGTGTCGGCCTTGTGATACCCCCAGCTTCCGTTCATGGTCATGCAGGATTCCCAAGCCGTGTCCGACGCCCGGATGGTCTGCTCCGGAGTGGTGAAGTCTCCCGGCAGCCCGTTGCGGTTGTTGACGACGATCTCCGGCTGAAGCTGGAAGACCATCTCGTTCATCTTCTCCGACTCCCAGCCCTTGACGTCGAGCGGCCAGTTGACGTCGTACCACAGCACGTCGATCTTGCCGTAGTTGGTGAGCAGCTCGCGGATGTGGCCGTGGATGTAGTCCACGAATCGCCGCCGCGCCTGCTCGTCGGTGGCGCAGCGCGCGCCATCGGGGTGATGCCAGTCCATGAGCGAGTAGTAGAAGCCGCAGCGGAGGCCCTCGGCGCGCGCCGCCTCCACGAACTCCTTTACCAGGTCGCGCCCGGGGCCCTGTTTGGGAGCGCAGTAATTGGTGAGCTTGGAATCGAAGTGGCAGAAGCCCTCGTGGTGCTTGGTGGTCATCACCATGTACTTCTGGCCGGCCTGTATGGCCAGGCGGGCCCAGTCGCGGGCGGCGTTGGGCTTGGGATGGAACGAGGCCGCCAGTTTCTCGTACTCCGCCACCGGGATGCCTTCGTTCTCCATGACCC
>CAIRXZ010000213.1 GCA_903882645.1 uncultured Acidobacteriia bacterium
AATGCGAATTTGCCTCAGTTTGAGCAGAGCGCACTCCAGATGCGCAGGCAAGGGCTGTCAGCACCAATCAGAATGCTGGTTGCGGAATCGCTGGCGCGGTGGATCGGCCCAGGCGCTTCGAGAAAACGGAATCGACAGCGCAACAACACGCCCGACTACAATACGGGTGTATGATCGCTCTGCTGCGCGGATTGCTGATTGAGAAGCACCCCAACCAGGCCATCGTGGAAACCGGCGGCGTCGGGTACGACGTCACGATTCCCGTTTCGACCTTTACGCGCCTGCCCGATCCGGGCGCGGAGGTAATGAAGGAGTTGCGGTAGTGCGAAGTTCGCGCGTTGGCGTAAAATGAAAGGGCCGTATGGATCAAGATCTGAAAGACTACTTGGATCGGCGGTTCGCGGCGGTGGACCAGCGCCTAGCGGACATGGACCAGCGCCTCGCGGCGGTGGACCAGCGGTTCGCCGCGGTGGACCAGCGGTTCGCGGATATGGAGGGGAAACTCGATGCCGTGAAGACATCGATGTTTCAGCGTCTGGACGAAATGGCGGCCACGCTCGAGGAGGGCTACCGCGATACCCAGACGGAAGTGCTCAAGGCCGTCTATTCGATGGGAGAGCGCGTGCAGGCGCGCGTCGGAGCGCAGGAAGCCGTGGTAGTCAGCCTCCAGCAGCGGCAAGCCTCGGTGGAGGCTCGGCTCCTGGAAATCGAGAAACGCCTGAATCTTCCGCCGGCCGCATGATGCGGCGACACTGCCAGCGCGCAATCCCAAGCCCGACTACAATACGGGTGTATGATCGCTCTGCTGCGCGGATTGCTGCTTGAGAAGCACCCCAACCAGGCCATCGTGGAAACCGGCGGCGTAGGGTACGACGTGACGATTCCGGTTTCGACCTTTACGCGCCCGCCCGATCCGGGCGTGGAGGCGATGGAAGAACTGCTGTAGGGCCGTTGGCGTAGAATAGAGTTGGAGGTCGCGTCACATGCCTGGGCTAGATAACAGAGTATTGCCTCCGCGGCGGAACCTTACGCAAGGTTTTCCGACCGAACAAACCAATCTCACCGCCAGCGAGAAGGCGCTACTTCCCGATCCGAACGTGGTGACCGAAGACGATGCGGACGCCATCGTCGGCATGAGGCGCGTACGAGCCGCCCGTGGTAAGACGTACAGCTTAGAGCAGGTACTTCGGGAAAATGGAATTCAACTGGCACGTTCGGTTCCTGCCCGCCGCGCGCAGGGAATTCCGAAAGCTCGACGACAGCGTTAAGGCTGAGGCGTCTGAGGTGCTTCGCGAACTGAGCGACGATCCGTTTCTATTCGGGGCCGCTCTCCTCCGTGGCTATACTGACCTTTACCGGATCAAGTTCTATCGCGAGCAATACCGCATCGTCTACCAGGTTGCCGCGGGGCGCCGAGTCGTCATTTGGCGGGTGCGGCCTCGATCGGCGGCGTATATTGGTCTGCGGAATCCAAGTGAAATATGATCGCTCTGCTGCGCGGATTGCTGATTGAGAAGCACCCCAACCAGGCCATCGTGGAAACCGGCGGCGTGGGGTACAACGTTACGATTCCGGTTTCGACCTTCACGCGCCTGCCCGATCCGGGCGGGGAGGTGCGGCTGCGCATCCACACGCACGTGCGGGAGGACGCGCTGGCGCTGTATGGATTCCTCACGCAGGACGAAAAGGCGCTGTTCGAGAAGCTGATCGACGTGAGCGGCATCGGGCCGTCGCTGGCGGTGAAGATCCTTTCCGGCATGCCCGCGCCGGACCTCACCGGCGCCATCCGGCGGGGCGAAGTGGACCGGTTGGTGCGCATTCCGGGCATCGGAAAGAAAACCGCGGAGCGCATGGTGCTGGAACTGCGGGACAAGATGCCGGCTGGGTCCGGCGAGGAGCCGGCCGCGCCCGCCGCGCTTTCGGCCGCCGACCAGGACGTGCTTTCCGCGCTGCTCAACCTGGGATGCGGCCGTTCCCAGGCCGAGGCCGCGGTTCGCAAAGCCAAGGCCGCCGGCGCGCCCGCGGAGTTCGAACCTCTCTTCCGGCGTGCTCTCGAACTGGTACGGTAAGCTGGTAGCACATGCCCGACCGGCAACTGATTTCCGGCGCGCGCCAGGCCGAGGACTTGCAGTTTGAAGCGGGGCTTCGCCCGCATCGCCTGGCCGAATTCACGGGGCAGACCAAGCTGAAGGAGAACCTCGGCATCGCCATCGAAGCCGCCCGGCTGCGCGGCGAAGCCATGGATCACGTGCTGCTTTACGGGCCTCCGGGCCTGGGCAAGACCACGCTGGCATCCATCATCGCGGAAGAGCTCGAGGTCCAATTCACGGCCACCTCGGGACCGGTGCTGCAAAAGAAGCTGGACCTCACGGGCGTGCTCAGCAATATCCACGCGCGCCAGGTCTTCTTCATCGACGAAGTGCATCGCCTGTTCCCGGACGTGGAAGAGATGCTCTACTCGGCGCTGGAGGATTTCCGGGTGGATATCCTGGTGGGGGCCGGGCCGGGCGCGCGGACCCATTCGCTGCCCATGCCGAAATTCACGGCCATCGGCGCCACCACGCGGCAGGGCTTGGTCAGCGCGCCGTTGCGCGGGCGCTTTGGACTGGTGCTGCGTTTGGACCCGTACCAGGTGGACGAGCTGAAGACCATCGTGAACCGCTCGGCCCGGCTGCTGAACGTGGAGATCGAGGCGGGCGCGGCGGAAGAGATCGCGCGCCGCTGCCGCGGGACGCCGCGCATCGCCAACCGGCTGCTGCGCCGCGTCCGCGACTACGCGCAAGTGCGCGCGGACGGCCGGATCACGCCGCCGGTGGCGCAAACCGCGCTCAACCTGCTGGACGTGGACCGCTACGGGCTGGACGAAATCGACCAGAAGATCATGATAACGATCCTCGAAAAGTACCGCGGCGGACCGGTCGGCGTGAATACCATCGCGGCCTCGATTTCCGAGGAGGCGGACACCATCGAGGAGGTGTACGAGCCGTACCTGATCCAGCTTGGCTTTCTGAACCGCACGCCGCGCGGGCGCACGGCGACCGAACTGGCGTACGAGTATTTCAACGTGAAACGCAAGGCGAGGAACGAAGACCAGCCGGGGCTGTTCTAGGAACTGGCCAGTGGGGCAGATTGGGAATCTGCGCGGCGGTTGGCAACCGCCGCACGGGCCGATTGCCAATCGGCCCGCAGGTTACCAACCTGCCCCACAACGGCTGCCATGAAGACCGTCTACCTCAGCCTCGGCTCCAACACCGGCGACCGCGAAGGGAATTTGCGGGCGGCGGTCGAGTTGCTGGCGGCGGATGCGCGCGTACTGCGCGTTTCGCCGGCGTATGAGACCGAGCCGGTGGAGAATACCAACCAGGACTGGTTCCTGAACCTGGCGGTGGAAGCCGAGACCGGGCTTTCTCCCATGCGGCTCCTGGCGCGGGTGCGCCGGATCGAACGCGCGCTGGGCCGGGTGCGGACGATTCCGAAAGGGCCGCGGAGCATCGACATCGATATCCTGCTCTACGGCGGCGATGTAGTGCGTGGCGCAAGGCTGGAGATCCCCCACCCGCGAATGGCGGACCGCCGCTTCGTGCTGGCGCCGCTGGCGGACCTGGCGCCCGGCTTGCGGCACCCGGTCACGGGCCTCGCCGTGAGGGAAATGCTGGAAGCCGCGCCGCCGCAAGCCGTGCGTCCGTGGGGCCGGTTTTTGGTTCCCTGATCGGCCCGGTCAAGTCAATCGTCATCTGCGCCGGCGCCGGCCGAACGATCGGAGGCCTCATCGAAGCCCTCGAACGCTTCGCGGACGATGCCTTCGAGCAAAGTCACTTCCGCATCGCGCAGTTTCTCGAACTCGCCCTCGCGGCGCTTCCGCGATAGAGAGCCGTTGTTTTGCCGAACGAACATGACCAGGTTCTCGGCGACCCGGTCCGGCATTTCTACCGCATCCATGATGCGTCGTATCGCCAAGTCGTGACGGCGCAGATAGTCGATCTCGCGCGGCAGATCGCGCTCGACGGCGCCCGCAACGCACGCATACAGAAACTCCGCCGCGCCGGTGCAATCGAAGTAGCGATAGAGATCGGCGGTCTGGTTGAGTACCTCGACGTTATGTTCGGGCGTGGGGCGCCATTGTATGAAAGGCATCAGGGGACCGGAATGGGCCTGCAAGGTGGCGCGGTAGCCGTCGATGCGGTCCAGCATCACGGACGAAACCGGGAACACCATTCCCGGCGGCGTGAACTTCCGCTCGGCGAGGACGTGATGGATCAGGCAGCGGTGCATACGCCCGTTGCCGTCCTGGAACGGATGGACATAGACGAAGCCGAACGCGGTGGCCGCGGCCTGCAGCACCGGATCGACGCCATCGTCGCGCATGCGGCCGTTCGCCTCCAGCAACCCGCCCATGAGATCGTCCAGTTCCTCGGGCCGCGCGCCGATGAATTCCGGTAGCGGATCGCCGTGGTGGTCTCGTTCGCCCAAGAAAACGCCGTCGGGACGCAAGCCCGTTCGTACGAACCGCGTGTCCTCGATCAGGACGTGTTGAAGGCGGACAATCTCATCAAGGGTGAGCCGGTTCCTGCCGGCTTCGAGGACCGCGCGGCCCCATCTCTCCAGCCGGTCGTGCGGAGGACGCTGGCCCTCGATCTCGAAGCTGGCCCGGCCATCGGCCAGCAGCATGAAACTAGCCGCGCGCGCAACCAGATGGGCGCCGGTACGCCCCACGATTTCCCGCGCCTTCGCGGCGAGGTCGAGCTCCCGAAATCCCGCAAGAGCCTTGGTGCGCCGGATGACCGGACAGAACCGGCCGGTGCCCAGGAGATTGTCGCGAACGCGGTACCGTCTCGAGAGGCGCGGCTTGCCCGTGAAGTACGCCTCGGGGTCGAGAAGGTCGATGGCCGCGGCGCCTGGCGCGTCGTCCACATTGAGGGTTCGGCCAGTCAGGATCTCGTAGAGATACCAGGCGCGCCGCGCGGAAATGCCCGCCGGGGCCGCCCGGACCATCGTCTCGACTTCGGCCTGTGGCGCCGCCTCAAAAACCCGCTTAAGGATCAGGAGATCGATGCGTTCATGCCGAAGGGCAAAGGTCAGGTGATCGGCAAACGTATCGCCCGGCCAATACCGTTTATCGAAGACCTGCCAAGCTCCTTCTTCCCGACGGCTACCGCGTACATGCTGCTCCGAGACGCAACTTGGCCGCCGGACCGGCCCCGAGAGAGTGAACATGCGAACCAGCGCCGCCGATCCGGCCAATCTGGCCCCGTAAGGGACGGTCTTCTCTTGGAAAGTCGCGATAGGGCCTGATTCAAGGCGCATCCGTCGAAAACTCTTTGTGATAGTCGAAAAAGGATTCAAAACTGCACGTCGAGTAGAACACAAGCATAACACAGCATCACGTCGAAATCCAGCTTTCTCTGTCGAAAAACGTATCGACAGACGATCCGATGTCGAAAGCTGCCTGTGTGCTCAGGACGGGATGCCTATTTCTGCGTCACCTCGCCCGTGTTAAACCCTTCCACCGCGATGCGCGGCCGTTCTCCGCGCGTGTCGGCGTTGGCCAGCTCCGTTTGGATGGTGCGCCGCTCGCCGGGCATCAGGGCCACGTAGTTGTCGCTGTAGATGGCGGGGAGAATGCGGTCGCCGCTCTTTTCGCGGACCGCCTTCAAGCGCACCATCAGGGCGGGTTGGGCCGAGGGGTTGTGCAGCTCGGTAGTGAGCATCCACTTGGCGCCTTGGCGCTCCACCTTGGTCGCGGCTTCCAGTTTCACCTTCGGCAGATCGCGGATGGCCTTGAAGTTGTTCTCCTCGGTCCCGTGCAGGTAGAAGTTTTCGGAAACCAGTTGGCCGCCGCGCGTGAGCTTGAGGCGGATGAAGTGGGCCGGCGTCAGGCCTTGCGGGTACTCCATCTTGATGGGCGTTTGCACGCTGTCTTCGGGGCTGTTCACCTGGGCCGTCTTCTCCCACTTCACGGCGCCATCCATGTTAAGAATCTGCACCGACGCGGTGAGGCCCGTGGCATTGCCGCCGCTGTAGTTCACCACCTCGACGTTGCCGGTGGCGGCGTTCCACTGGATGTGCAGCGGCTCGGAGGCTTTCTTGGCCCCGAAGTAGGCGGCGGTCGGCTCGAAGTAGTAGTCGTAGGTCTGCCACACGAAGCACGGCCACGCCGGGTGGCTCATCCAGATCAGCAGGCCCATGCGGTTCTTGCTCTGCGCCTCGAACATGCCGCGGTGACCGTCGTAATTGACGAACTGCGCCAGCGTGACCCATTCGTTCACGTCCTTGGCGCCGCCGTAGGAGCTGTCGATGATGCTGTTGAACGAAGCGCCGGCCTGCGCGCCGGCCAGGGTGTAATCGTGCAGCCCCCACATGAGGTTCTGCGGCCACAGGGCCGATTCCGGGATCATCATCTTCACGCTTTCGATGGTGGGCACGTTCGGCATGCCCATCTCGCTGTGCATTTTGGGCGTGGCGCGGTCCGCGAAATAGCTTTTGATCGGCTGGGCGCGGTACGGCCCGTGGCCGGTCACCACATAGCTTCCGGTCCCCTGCTGGTTATCGTCGGCGGAGCTCGGAATGTAGTGCAGGCCGGGGTGCAGTTCGGCCGTCATCCGGCGCAACCCGTCGTCGATCGGCTTCGGCGGCACGCCCTCGTTGCGCCCGCAGTAGAGCCCGATGGACGCGTGGTTGCGGATCTTCAAGATGTAGTCCTTGGCGTTCCGCAGGAACAGGTCGTTGTCGTCCGGGCTGGGGCCGTCCGCGGGATTCGCCAGCCAGAAGTCCTGCCACACCACGATGCCCCACTTATCGCAGGCGTCGTAGAAGGCCTCGTCGCCGGTCTGGCCCACCCAGTTGCGGATCATGGTGAAATTCATTTCCTTGTGGTACCGCACGGCGGCATCGTATTCGCGCGCGCGGTAGCGCAGGTTGGATTCGGGGAAGCCCCAGTTGCCGCCGCGCGGGATGAAGCGCCGGCCGTTGATCCACATACGCAGGGAGTTGCCCTCTTCGCTGTAAGTGAACTGCCGCACCCCGGCCTGGAACGCCTTGGAATCCGAGACTTGGCGGCCGGAGGTCACGAAGCTCAAGTCCACGGGGTAGAGGTTCTGGTCGCCGTATCCGGCGGGCCACCAGAGCTTCGGGTTCGCGAGGCGCAAGGCCGGAGTCGTGGACGGGTTGAGCTTGACGGTCTTTTCCGCTCCCGCGTCGATGGTCACCGGCATTTCGAAAGCCGCCGGGCCAAACTTCCCGCGCAGCGTTCCGGAGACGGGGGACCGGTCATGGTTGCTCAGGGTCGCTTCTATGGCGACATCCGCGCGCGAGGTATCCGGCAGGGGCAGGGTAGTGGTCACCAGCGGGTTTTCGATCGACACGGGACCGCTTCCGGACAGATACACGTCTGCCCAGATGCCCGTGTTCCGCCCGCGAATGGTCGGGATCCAGTCCCAGCCGATGGAGGCGTGGTAGGTGGGATTATCGGCCCCCAGCAGGCCGCCGTTCGGGCCGGTGCTCTGCATGGTGGCCACTTTGACCGCGGCGGGGGTGGCGTTCTTCTCCACGCGGACGGCCAAGGCGTTCTTGACGCGGGGGTGAATGAGCGCCGTGACGTCGAACTTCCCGCGCATGAAACCGCCCTCGATGCGGCCCACCTTCGAGCCGTTGACGTAGACGTCCGCCTTCCAGTTGATTCCGTCGAAGTTTAGCCACAAGCGCCTGCCCGGGATCGCCGGCGGGCCCCTGAACTCGTCGCGGTACCAGAAATCGGCGTAGAAGAACGAATCCGAAATCTGAAGCTGGTTATCGCCGAAATTCGGGTCGGGAAGAGCGCCGATGTTCAAGTAGCTCGAGAGTATGGTCGCCGGAACGGTGGCCACAATCCAATCCTTGTCCTGGAATCCGGGTTTCGAGAGAGCCTCGCCGCCCGCCGTGACCAAGGAATCGCGCTGGAGGCGCCACGCGCCGCCCGCCAGGCGCAGGCCGCCTAGCGCCGGGGGCGCCGGCTTGGCCCGCGCCACAAACCCGCCGCGGCCCCAGACCTCCAGTTCGCTCAACGCGTAGTTCCCCTCGACGGGCTTGGTCATGAGGACGCGCACGTAGCGCGCCTTGGCCGGCTGCGCCAGCTTGATGTCGTCGTTCAGTCCCGGGCCCGCGGGCAGGGCTTGCAGAGTCTTCCACGCGGAGGCGTCGTCGGATGTTTGCAGGGAGCCCGCCGCGGCCCGGCGCAGCCAGAAGAGGCCCACGCGGTCGAAAGTACATGCCGCGCCGAAATCCACGTACACCCACTCCTCGCCCTGGCCGGCGGAAATCCACGAGCTGTTGAAGCTTTTCTGGCCGTCCGAATACACGCGGGCGTTCCGATCGAAGAACAGCGCCTCGGTGACGCGCCAGGTGGTCACGCTGGGCGCTTCGAGCGCGATGCGCAGGAAGCGGTTGCGCGCGGGGGCGGCGAACGGGATGGATGGCCTGAACTGCGCCGCCGGCGGGGTATCGCCCGAGGCGCGGCCCAGTTCCTTCCAGGTTTGGCCGTCGTCCGAGCCGGAAACCGCCACGCTCCAACCTCCGGCCGCCGGCGGGCTGGCCGGCGCGGCGGGGGCTGGGCCCCGGCCTCCTCTCCCGGCCCCGTTGCCGGCGTTCAGTTCCACGCGGTCGATTTCAAGCGGGCCTGGACCGCCCAGGAGTTGGTACTGAATCCAGGGATGCGCGCCCCCTATGATGACGCCGCCTCGCCCGCCGCCGCCGGGCGCCGCTTGCGCGGCGCTGGTCGTGACCACCACGGATCGCGGCAGAGAGGTTTCCTTGATCCCGTCGGTGATCAGTTGGGCGGTCTGGTTGTAGTCGGAGCTGCTGGAATGGTACGCGGGCCGGTGGAGCGCCAGGTTGCGATACGTAGCTGCGTCCTGAACCAGCGCCGGCGCGAAATCCTCTTTGGGGTCGCCCGGGTACATGCCCACCCCGTGGTTGTACTCCTGCGCGGAAAGCGCCGCGATCGCCACTACGCCCAGCAAAACGATCTTTTGCACGGAGACCTCCTCCACATGAATTCAGCCGAAGCCGGATTTTAGCAGGCATCAGCCGCACTAGCTTCGGGCTGCCCGCGTATAGCCCTATTGGGTCATGGAAATCCGCGCCGGGGCGCCTGACAATGGACTCGATGGACAACTCCACGCCCGCCGAGATCACTCACCGGGCGGAAGAACTGCTATGGGTGATCGCCCGGTGCGATGTTGAGAACGTCCGCAGCCACCGGGACACCGCGCTGGAGCAACTCCGCAACCTGGAATTGCGCGCCGCCGCGCTGAATATTCCCGATCTGTACGCGGAACTGTTTCGGGTGAGAGCCTGAGAAGCGCGGCGGCGGGCATCACTTCGCATCCGCAAACACGCGGATGGCGGCTTCTGTGGCGTGGGAGAGCGGGAACCCGCTCTTGAGCTCCGAAAGTTGCTTTTCGGCGTCCGAGCGTTTGCCCTGTTTCATGTTGGCGATCAGCAATCCGCACAGCGCCTGGTCCCGCAGCGGCGACTCCGGGAAATCCTTAAGGAACCGCTCCAGCGACTTGCGGGCGTCGTTCCAGTTCCGCAGAAGAACATAGTCCAGCCCGATCGCCAGGCTGAGTTCGCGGCGCAGCGCCGCATCGGACTTGCACGCTTTGGTCGTCAGCGCGCCGCTGTAGTACTGGATGGCAAGCCGCGGCGCCTGGGCGTTGTGGAAGAAGCGGCCCAAGCGGACGAGCGCCGCCGCGTTATTGCGGTCGCGCGCGAGGATGGCGCGGGCCTCCCCGGCCTCGCTGAAGTCGGTGGGCAGTTGCTCCATGATGCCGGCCAAATCCTGGCCGTGCAAAAAGCCCTCGCGCCGGATCATTGGCTCCGCCCAGGGGTCCGCCAGGACTATGGTGGGGACTCCGTTAACGAGAAAGCGCGACGCGGCGTCCGTATCGCGATCGATGTCGACCGACACGCAGATGAACTTCCTGGAAAGCTCGACGACCCGCGCGTCCGGCCAGACTTCCTTATCCATTCGCATGCACGGGTCGCACCACGAAGCCCAGAACTCGATCAGCAACGGTTTGCCGGTTTCCTTGGCGCGCTCGGCCGCCTCGTCGAACCGGCGAACCCAATCCAGATCGGACTTTGTCGCCGATTGGGCGGGGCCGGCAACGAGCAGAAGCAGGGGGAACACGAGGTCGAAGATACGGCGCATCGGGTTGCCTTCGAGGTTGAAGCCGCATGCTAGCGCGACGCGCGAAAGCGCGCAAGCGAACGGGGATAAAGAGGGCCAATCTCACCCCGGACGTTTTGGGTGAGAGCCGATAGCCGACGGCTGACAGCTTGTTTTCCTCTTGACATTCAAAAGGAGTCGCTCCATACTCCTTTTGGATGTCTACAGGAACAACCAAAGCCGACGTTCTTCAGGGCACGCTGGACCTCATGGTCCTCCGCACGCTCGAAACCATGGGGCCGCAACACGGTTTCGGCCTCGCCAAGCGCATCCAGCAGATTTCCGAGGGCGCGCTCGATCTCAACCAGGGCACGCTCTATCCGGCGCTTCTGCGGCTGGAGCAGCGCGGCTGGATCGAATCGAGCTGGGGGTCGTCGGACAAGAACCGCCGCGCCAAATTCTACGATCTCACGCGCGCCGGGCGGAGGCAGATCGGGCGCGAATCGGAAGACTGGGCGCGCACGGTGGCGCTGATGCAGCGCTTTCTCCGGCCCGTGGAATAGGAGACCCGATGCGAACGGTTTGGAGCCGTGTTGCCGCGCTGTTTCGACGCCGACGCCTGGACGGCGAGCTCAGCGATGAAGTCGGGTTCCATCTCGCCATGCTCGAAGAGGAATTCCGCGCGCGCGGCATGCCGCCGGCCGAGGCGAAGCTGGCGGCGCGGCGGGAGTTCGGCGGCGTGGCGCAAGCCCAGGAGGAATATCGCGACCGCCGCGGAATCCCGTGGCTCGAAACGTCGATGAAGGACGCCCGATACGCGCTGCGCGGCCTGCTGCGCAACCCGGGATTCACGGCGGCGGCGGTGTTGTCGCTGGCGCTGGGCATCGGCGCCAACACGGCGATCTTCTCGCTGGTACACGCGCTGATGTTGCGCATGCTGCCGGTGGCCCATCCCGAGCAACTCGTCTACCTCTACCGCACGGGCGGCTGGGGGAAGGGATTTGTCTCGTATCCTCTGTATCTCGACCTGGCCAGGCGCTCGGATGTGTTCGATGGGGCGGCGGCGCGCACCGGCGTGTCCAAGGGCCGCTTCAGCCGCCAAGGCTCGGACGGAGTGGAGTTCGCCGAGTTCGAGTATGTGTCGGGCAACTACTTCAGCTTTTTGGGCGTGGGGCCGGCGCTCGGCCGGCTGATCGCCGAGGAGGACAATCGCACTCCGAAAGCCCATCCCGTGGCGGTTCTGAGCTACGAGTTCTGGCGCAATCGCTTCAATGCCGATCCTCGCGCGCTCGGGCAAACCGTGGTGGTGAATGGCCAGCCTCTGCAAGTGATCGGCATCGCGCGGGCGGGCTTCCGCGGGGTCGAAGTGGAGCATCATCCGGACGTCTGGGCGCCCTGCATGATGTACGACATCCCCATCATGAACGCGGGCTACCACTGGGTGTGGGTGGTGGCGCGGCGGCGTCCGGAGGCCTCGCGGCAGCGCGTGCAAGCCGTGGTGGATGCGGTCATGCAGCAGCACCTGACGGAGCATTATGGGAAAAACTCCGACGCCGCTGGCCGTTACGCCGGACCCGGCCGTGCTGGCTTTCACGGCGGCTATCGCGCTGTTGGCGGCGCTCTTATTCGGGCTCGCGCCGGCCTGGCGCTCCACGGAGGTCGATCCCGCGGTGGGATTGCGCGGCGGAGCGCGGCTGGCCGCCGGGCGGCCCGTGCTGCGGCGCGCGCTGGTGGTGGCCCAGGTGGCGCTGTCCGTCGTGCTGGTGGCTCTGGCGGGCCTGTTCGGCAGCGGCCTGGCCGCGCTGCGCGCCGTGGATGTGGGTCTCCGCAACCAGAATGCGATCGCATTTCAACTGGATTTTCCCGCGACGTGGCAGCGCGCGCAGAGACAAGAGGTCCTGGACCGGTTCACGGATCGGGTTTCGCGCCTGCCCGGCGTGGCCTCCGTAAGCAGCGCCTTCCCGGGCCCCTTCGAGATGGGCATGGCGAGCGCGAGCATTCGGGTGCCGGGCTCGGCGGCGACCGCGCTGGAATCGGCGGAAGTGGCCATTGCCGGCATCGCGCCGCGGTACTTCGAGACGACAGGTCTTACCATGAGAACCCGCCAAACCATGACCGTCTCACTTCCGCCGGCGATGCTTAAGGAGTTCGAAGCGGTGCGCAAGGCGGAGAATCGGACCAGTTCCGAGCTCGTTCGGGAAGCATTGCGGCAGTACTTTTACA
>CAIRXZ010000214.1 GCA_903882645.1 uncultured Acidobacteriia bacterium
CGCCATTCCTGGCGGCATCCTCTCGGCCGGCGGATGCCCGCAAGAAAGCGGGCATGGCAGGCCGGAGGCCCACTCCACGGCGGCGAACCAGGGGGCAGCTCACCATCACGGTTTTTCATGAAACTCCGCGGGCCGCAGGCCCTATCCAACAGACCAGGAGGTCCGCCCCACTTACTCGTACTTCCCTATCAGCGCGAACGGGGCCCAGTAGAACGGGTGCGGGTAGGCTTTGCGGATTTCGGAGGTTGCGTATTGGAGGGCGCGGGCTTTGTTGGGGGTGGTCTTCAGACGCCCGTAGAACAGCTTCATGAACTCGGCGGTGCTTCGGTCGTTGACGTCCCACAGGGTCAGCAGGACGGCTTGAGCGCCGGCGTAGAGCAGGCCGCGGCTGAGACCGAGCAGCTCGTCGCCGCCGGCCACCACGTTCAGGCCGGTGCCGCAGCCGCTCAACGCGATCAGCTCGGCGGGAAGATTCAGTTGGTACAGGTCGAACAGGTTCAACCGCGAGGCGCCGAGGCCGATCGAGGAAAACATCGGGTTGTCCTGGCGAAACCAGCCGTGCGTGGCGATGTGAATGAACCGGCTGTGCGGGCCCTTCAGGCGCAGCGCCTCGTGGGTGGCCTCCGGTCCCACCAGCATCTCGGGGTTGGGGAGGACCGAAGCGACGGCGCGGACCTCGTCCAGTATGTACGGGGCCGACGGATCGGGCACGCCCAGGATCAGCGACCGGTCCGACGTCCCGGCGCTCTTGGCGCAGCACAGGTAGAAGACGCTGCCGCTGGGAGTGTAAGAGATGGAATAGCGGGCGCCCAGCGGACAGTCTCCGTCGAGCAGCGCCTGGAACGGCAGGTAGTGCAGGAAGTCCTGCGGCGCGACGATGAGATGGCCGGCGTCGAGATCGCGCTCCATGGGCTCGATCAGACGGCGGTAGAACTCCTGGAGATGCGCGTTGGCGGCCTCCAGAAGCCGGCCATGGAACGTCGCGACGTAGTCGGCGCCCAGGCGGAACTTGGAGAGCTGGAAGCGCAGCAACTGGAGCTCGCGGCGCAGCGGGGCGGCCGGGCAGAGCGGGACGATCTTCAGGCCGCGGGCCGAGAGCAGACAGGCGTGGAACACGCCGCGCACGCGATAGAACTGCACCAGCATGGCGTCCGCCGGCAAGGCCGAGCGGATGGCCTCCAGCCCGATTGAGCCGGCCGCCTGAATGTCGGCGAATTCGCGGTCCTGGACGCCGAGGGTCGAAAGCGCCTCCGCCAGGCGGCGCTCGCACTCGCGCGCGGCGCGCTTCAGCTTCTCCAGGGCGGCGCCGCCGGGGCGCGCTTCGAGGAGCCGGATCGCGCCGCCGAACCAATTGAGATCCTCGCGCAGGGCGCCGGCTTGCTCCGCCAGAAGGCGGTTGGCCTCGCGGGGCGCCGGAATCCGGTAGGCGCGCAGGGCGATCAGGTCGGCCAGGCTGCGCGATTTGGCCTGTTCGATGAACGCGAAGGCGGTCTCCCAATCGGCGGGGGACGAGCCCGCGCCGAGGCACATGCCGACCAGGGATTCGTAGATGGCCAGCTTGTCCTTCAGGAAGGCGATCTTCATCTCTTCCGCGTTGAGGTGACTGCGCAGGTTCTCGAGGAGATCGTGCGCTTTCAGATACGCCTGGTAGGCCGCCTCGGGAGCGCCGAGGGCCTCTTCGATCAACCCGAGCACGAAGTGCGCCTGGTAACCAAGCGCCGGAGACTCGGCCTGTTCAGCGCGCCCGGCAGCGTCGAGACATGCGGCGCGGGCTTCGGCGGCGCGGCCGGCGTTCAGGTGGATGCGGGCCATCAGCAACACGCAGAGCGCGGCCTTGCCGCCGGGCGGGGCCGCGGAGAAGAACGCGAAAGCCCGCTCGCACAAGGCGCGGGCCTCCTCCAGACGTCCCTCCTGGAACAGTACCAGCGCCTGGTACAAATCGATCACGGCCGTCCAGGCCAGGTTCTTCTCGCGCGTGAACAGGGCGCGCGCCACGCGGAACAGCTCCAGCGCGGCGCCCGCGTCGCCGTGGCGGCCGAGGGCGATGGCTACGTTGGTGGCCGCCTTGGCCGCTTCGTACCTCATGCCCAGTTGCCGGAAAACGCCGAGCGCCCGCCGGGCCAGATGCGCGCCTTCCTCGCCGAGGTTCAGCTCCAGGTACATCTCGGACTGATCGAGGTCGCACAGCGCCTGGTGATATCGATCTCCCAGCGCATCGCAATGCTCCCGCGTGGCGGCGTAGAGTTCCAGGGCGCGCGCGTATTCGCCGCGCAGGTAGTAGAGGTAGGCGATGTTGTAATCGGCTTCCGCCGCCAGCAGCGGCATGCCGCGCTCCGCGCACCACGCGCGGGCCTTGTGGTAGGTCTCGAGCGCGTCCTGGAAGGCGTTGAGACCGATCTGGCAGGTGGCCATGTTCCGCAGGGTGACGGCCACGTCCTGGGGATCGCCGGTCTCGGCCAGCGCGGCGTAGGCCCGCTGGTAGAGCTCCAGCGCCTCCTCGAAGCGGTCAAGCCGGTGGAGGACATTCGCCATGTTGGCGTCCAGGCGGGCCAGCCGGAGGCGGTCGCCGTGGCGCGAAAAGATGTCGCGGGCGCGTTCCGCCCACGCGAACGCCTCGTCGTACCTGCCGAGGTAGCTCAGGATCTGGAGCGATCCGCCGCTCAGGGTGCGGCCCACCTCGAGTTCCTTGCCGAGCCGCTCGTAGATGGCGAGGGCCGCCTGGTAATGCCGCCAGGCCGGCTCGTTTCTGCCGCGAAGGTAGTGGATGTGCCCCATGGCGCGCAGGCCGAGGGCGCGCGCGGCCTCGTCGCCGAGCCGCCGGGAAAACCACTCCGCGGAGCGCGCCAGCCGCTCCGCCCCGGGCAGGTCCACGCGCGTCAGCCGTACCATCTCGCCGTAGAGGCGCTCGACGGTTTCCGGGCTGCGCCACTCGGGGCGCGAAAGCAGGATCCGCCGGCGCTCGCGGGAATCCAGCTCCCGCGCCAGCCGTTCCGCCAGGCCGTCGAGGCCCGCCGCGGCGTCCGCCCGGTCCGGCATCAGAAGCCCCTCTCTTCGAGGATCCGCTTCAGCCGCTTCAAACAACGGCCGCGGATGAACGCGACCGAGCCGGGGGCCAGGCCCAGACGCCTGGCTATCGCGGAGTAGGGCACGGGGGGATGCTCGAAAAACAGCATGTCGATCACCTGCCGGCAGCGCGGCGAGAGGGCCACGACGGCGTCGCGCACCAGTTGCTCCCGTTCCACTTCGGCCAGCGCGCCGGGCGCGAGCTGCGCGCCGGCGGCCTGCTTGTCGATCTCGTCCTCTTTCCACTCGGCGCCCGCCGGCTCCAGCTCGCGTCTCCAGCGGTAACACCTGCGGGTGGCCGCGCGGATGAGCCATGCTTGCAGGGCTTCCGGGTCGCGGAGGCCGGCGAGGTCGTGAAACAGATCGAGCCAGACGGCCTGAAAGATGTCGGCCGCGTCCTGGGGCGGCACGCCATCTTTCAAGGGAATGGAGTAGACCAGGTTCTTATAGCGCTCCACCAGGATGCGCCAGGCGCGCTCGTCGCCCCGCAGGCATCGCTCGACCAGACGCGTGTTGGTCCAGCCCGGAGAAGGGGCGTTCATCGTCGGGGTCCGGCTTCAGGCGTTTGCCAGTACAGTTCTTCGATGTTCCAAAGGACGTAATGATCCATCACGGCCGGACGAAAATTCCCCAGGCTCGATTTGGCTCCCACCAGGATGTTGGGGCTGGCCAGCGGGACCAGCGGCAGTTCGTCCATCACGATTTCCTGCACGCGGTCGAACATTCGCTTTCGCTCGGAGTAATTGAGGGTGACCATCTGGCGGCGCATCAAGCCATCGATCTCGGCTTCCCAGGGCGTGGCGGGCGATTTCTGTTCGGGGTTCCAGAGGTGCAGCCCTCCGCTGGAAAGCCACACGCTCATGTCGGGATTGGGGTCCGCGTCGCCGCTGGCCAGCGAGAGCAGGCAGGCTTCGTAATCCCTGGTCCGCGTCACGCGGTCGAGCAGGCTGCGCTGTTCGAGCGGCGAGACGTGCGCGTCCATGCCGAGCGATTTGAGGTCGTCCTGAATCAGCGTCGCCATCTGCACGCGGTCGGCGTTGCCGGCGCTGGTGGCGATGGAGAATTCCACCTTGCGCCCGGCGGGGTCGAGCAGAGCGCCGTCCCGCGACCAATGGAAGCCGTCGCCGGCCAGCAACTCCCGCGCGCGCGCCACGGAGCGGACCGGGCGGGGAAGTTTCGCGTCGATCCAGGCCTTGTTGCCGGGTGGAACCGGCCCGGCGAGCGGCGCGGCGTAGCCCAGATAAACCAGGCGCACAATGGCGTCCCGGTCGATCGCCAGGGAAACCGCCTGGCGGAAGGCCTTCCGCCGGAGGAACGCCGGGGCTTGCGAAGCGCCGTTGAGGTTGAAGAAGAGGAAGCTGTATTCGAGGCCGGGACCAAGCGCCTGAAGGATATACGCGCGGCGCGGCTGGTCCTTTTGGAGGACGGCGAAGTTCTTCGCGCCGGCGCGGCTGAGGATGTCGGATTCGCCGGATTGGAAGCGCAGCGTCTGCATGTCCTCGGTTCCGGCGAAAGTGAAGACCACTTCGGAGAGGTAGGGCAGACGGTTGCCGTTCTTGTCGGTTTTCCAATAGTACGGATTGCGTTCGAGGACGATGCGCTCGCCGGGGGCGTACTGCTTCAGGCGGAACGGTCCCAGCCCGGCGATGGCGGCGGGCGGAGCGCCCAGGCCCCAGGCTTCGGCCAGCTTGCCCGCGCGCCACGCGCTCTCGAGAAGATGGCGCGGCAGAATCGCGAAGCCGTCGAACAGCCGCTCGGCCGCCGCATAAGGCCGCGGCAGCTCGAAAGCGACGCGGTAGGGGCCGAGCTGGCGCACCGCGATCGGCTTGCCGTCCAGGATGAGCAGGTCGCGCTGCGGCGAGTTGACCTTCTGGTCGAGGTAGACCTGCATGCTGAACACGACGTCGCCGGCGTCGAAGGGCTGTCCGTCGGAGAAGCGCACGCCGCGGCGGAGTTCCAACACGTAGCGCAGCCCATCCCGGGAGACGGTCCAGGACTTGGCCAAGGCCGGCCCGGTCTTCTGGGAATCGCGGTCTATATGGATCAGGTCGCCGGTCATCCTGCCGATGACTTCGCGCGACGCGATATCGGCGGCGAGAGCCGGATTGAGCGTCTTAGGCTCGGTCCGCTGGGCGTAAACCAGCGTTCCGCCCGGCTTCCCCGCGACTCCCTGAAGCACGAGGCAGTCTTCGGAAGCGGCGCACGGAGAGCATGCCACAACGAGCACCGCTAACGCTGGATAACGCCAGTTGCCCATGGCCGGATCACCCTTTGGGCATTAGTGTAACCGATTGCGCGGACCCGAACGCTGGATTTGCCCGGTTGTTCCGGCGCGCCGCCGGGACCGACCTGCGCGATACTATGACAGGAGCCTGCATGAACTATTATCGACAGCACCAGTCCGATTTCGTCGAAGGCCTGAAAGCCTTCCTCCGCATCCCGAGCATCAGCGCGCTCTCGGAAAACAAGCCCGACATCCGGCGCGCAGCCGATTTCGCCTTGAACGAGCTTCTGGCGGCCGGCATGACCTCCGCTGAATTGATCGAAGGCGACGGCAACCCATTGGTCTACGCCGAATGGCTGGGCGCGCCGGGCAAGCCCACGATTCTGTTCTACGGCCACTACGACGTGCAGCCGCCGGACCCGCTGGACGAATGGAAGTCGCCGCCCTTCGAGCCCGAGATCCGCGGAGACGACATCTTCGCGCGCGGCGCCTGCGACGACAAAGGCCAGGTGTATCTCCAGATCAAGGCCGTCGAGGGATTGATGAGGACCACGGGGAAGCTGCCCGTGAACGTCAAGTTTCTGCTCGAGGGCGAGGAGGAAACCGGGGGCGAGCACATTGAACGGTACGTCACGACCAAGCCTCCGCGTCTGAAGGCCGACGCGGCCGTGGTCTGCGACACCGAGATGTTCGCGCCCGATCTGCCCACCATCTGCGTGGGCCTGCGCGGGCTGGTGTACTACGAGCTGTGCGTCGAGGGGGCCAATCACGACCTGCATTCGGGCGTCTACGGCGGCGCCGCGCCGAATCCGATCATGGCCATCTCCGAGATCCTCTGCGCGCTGAAGGACCGCCAGGGCCATCTCAAGATACCGGGCTTCTACGACCGCGTTGTGCCGCCCAGCCAGAAGGAACGCGCGGCCTGGGCGAGCCTGCCCTTCGACGAAAAGGAGTACACCGAGAAGGAGATGGGCGCCAAGGAGCTGGTCGGCGAGCCGGAAGTCACCCTGTTCGAGCGGGTGTGGGCGCGGCCTACGCTGGAGGTTCACGGAATCCGCGGCGGCTTCACCGGCGAAGGCGCCAAGACGGTGATCCCGGCCCGCGCGGTGGCCAAGATCTCGACGCGCCTGGTGGGCGACCAGCGTACCGGCGAGGCCATCGAGCAGCTAAGGGGCGCCATTGAGGCGGTCTGCCCGAAAGGCGTGACCGCGGAATTGAAGGTGCTCAGCGCCGGGGCCCCGTCGCTGACCGACCCGGACAACCCGTTCATCCACGCCGCGGCCGAAGCCATGAAGCAGACTTTCGGCAAGGAGACGGTTTACATCCGCTCGGGCGGTTCGATTCCCATTGTGGGCGTGTTCGACCGGTACCTGGGGATACCCAGCGTTCTGATGGGCTTCGGCCTGCCCGACGATAACCTGCACGCCCCCAACGAAAAGTTCCATCTTCCGAACCTCTTCCGCGGCGCCGAAGCCGTGGCGCGGTATCTGGAGATACTGGGGGAGTAGGGCGGGCAAGGGCTTCGCCCTTGAAATCCCTGCGGGATTTGGGAGCCAGGAGTCAAGGAAGTCAGAAGCCGGAATGCGCAGCACACGAGGCGATTCTGGCTCCTGACTTCCGAGAAGCTGTGAAACAATCGCCAAACGCAGGCGAAACCGCCTGCGCCACCTCTGGAAGTCCTGTGTTTGCAGCGGTGGGGCAGGCGGTTTCGCCTGCCGAGCCCGCTTGCGGGCTATTATTTCTCAGCTTCTGATGGCTGACAGCTTACTTACCGCCAGCGTCCGCGCTCGAACATCCAGCGGCCGGGGCGTGTTTCCACCCAACGGCCCGCAACCCAGACGGCGTGCGGCCGGGGCGGACGCATCCAACGGCCTTCCACCCAGACCCAGCGGCCTCCGCGCCAGTTCCAGTAGCCCTCGGTCCAGAGAAAGCCCGGACTGGGAGCCGCTCCAACTACCGCGTACCGCGGCGGTGGAGGGGCGGCGCGCGCGAATACGGCGCCATTCATGGCGCAACTCGAGAGAAGGGTTCCGAACAATACGGCGGCGACAGGCAACAGCGTGCGTTTCATTTTCTTGCCTCCCGCCAATTGAAACGCGACGCCCCAAACGCGCGTTGCGAGCCTGAAAGCAAGTTAACGTTACGGCGCGTTCATGCGGCGGCGCGAGGGCGCCCTGGGAAGACACACGAATGCGCCGCCCCGGAAGGCCCGGAGCGGCGCGGCCCAACTGTGACTTGACCTAGCGGCCCGGAGGCGGTCCGCCGGCAGGCGGCGCGGTCAGCGGCTTCTCCGCGGCGCGGTGGCAGGTGTAGCACGTGACGCGCGCTTCGCCGGGCGGAAAGTGCGAATTGATCTGCTGCGTCATGGCGATCATCTCGCGGGCGGTGATCTTGTGGTGGTTCTCGTCGCTCGCGAAATCGCTCTGCACATGGCAGAAATCGCACCGCACGCCAAGACCGACCCGGTAGCCTTGCATGGCCCGCATGACGTCGTCCGGCTTCAGAATCTTCAGGTTCTTGGGCGCCGGCCGCGCGCCGCCTCCCTGAGGCGGCTGAGCGCCGAGGAACGTCAGGCACAGCATTGCCAAGACCAGCATCGAAACGGTTAATCGCATTGACATATCATACACAAGTCTTTCCGGACAGCGCGCTCCGAATTGTACGGGCGGGCACACTTGGGAGCGTTCCAAACCGCCCCGCGGCGTTATTGCAGAAGCGCCCCCAGAACGGGCAGCGGGACGGCGCCCTCCTTCAGCGCCCGGTCGTGGAATTCCGCCAGGTTGAACGATTCGCCCTTGGCCTTGCTATAGCTGTCGCGAAGGTCCCGCCATGCGCGCCATCCCACGAAATACACCGGCAACTGGCAGGAGGTGAGCTTGGCCCTCTGCAATTTCTCCTCGGCTTCCTCCTTCTCCTGGAAGGTTTGCTTCTCCATGAGGTCCAGCGCCTCCTGGTCGGTCATGTTGGAGCTTTGCAGGCGGATATCGAGGATCGTGTTGGCGAAGACCCGGAGCAACTGCTTGGCGAAGGAGAGATCCATTTCGGGGGAGTGGTCCGGATAGCCTTCGTCGAGCATCATTTGGGTGGCGTACACCGCCCAGCCTTCCACATAGGGGCCGTTGCCGTAGACGGCGCGCAGCGCCCGCCGGCTCTTGGGCTGCACGTCGTTGGCGAATTCGAACTGCACGTAGTGGCCCGGCATGGCCTCGTGGATGGTGAGCAATTGCAGGCCGTAATAATCGTACTCTCGCAGCTTGGACTCGATGCGCTCCTTGGGCCAGCTTGCGGGGATGGGCGTCACCCAATAGAACGCGCCAAGCTGCGGCTCGAGCGCCGGAGCGGGGTTGAATCCGCCCACGGAATAGGCGCCGCGCATGAACTCGGGCGTCGGAATCACCTGTAGATTGGCGCGCGAGGGCAGCGTCAATAGATGTTTCTGCGCGACGAAGGCGCGCGTCTCGTCCAGGTCCTTACGCGCATCGTCCAGGTAGGTTTCCGGCGTGGAATGACGCTCCGCGATGCGATCCAGAACTTCGCGGATAACGCGGTTCTCGCGCTCCTCCCCGGAGAGTTCCGCGTGGTCTCTGTGCGCCGGGAACATCTTGCGGTGGAGCGGCAGCGCAACGTCGAGCATGTGCGCGCGCACCTGCTTGAGTTCCCGCTCGGCTTGCGCCAGGGTGGCACCGGGCTCCATGCCGGTCTCCAGCACGAAGCGGAATTTGCGCGCGTAGCGGTCGCTCCCCAGCCGCCAGTCGGCCTCGGTCTTCTTGGACAGCGTATTCGTCAGGAACTCCTGGAACTTCGCAAGCGCAGCCAGCGCCGGCGCGGCTGCCGAGTCGTACGACCCGCGCAGATCGGCGGGCACTGCCTTGCGGATGGTATCCCCCGCCAGGCGGACATTGCCCTCGTTTTCGTCGATGGCCACCTTGGTCCAGAGGTCCGGCGCCGTGGTCAGATTGGCCGTGGCCTGTTCCAGATAGCGCGGAACCTGTTTCAGCCGCTCGATAATGTTGCGGATGCGCGCCGGCTGGGGCGCGTACTCCAGCGTGAACGGGTTGAAGAGCGCATTCCCGAGCGCCTCGACGTAGGAGGTGGGATTGTGCTGTTCGCTGTGCGCTTCCTCGAGGTCCAGCAGGGCCAGCCCGATCTGGTCCTGGAGGATGCGCAGGTCGGCGCGGTCCTCCGCCGTAAGGCGGGCGGCATCGAGCGCATTCAGCCTCTCGCGGAACCCGCGGTAGAACTGGCGCTGCTTTTCGAGGCTGGCCGGGCCAACGTCGTCGAGCAGGTTGTCCAGGTTCTGGTTGTTGTACTGGTGCAGCCCCACGCCGGTCGCGGCGGACGGCGAGAACGAAAGGGTTGTGTAGACGAACTCCTCCGACAGACGGGAGAACTGTTCGGAGGGGTTCCGGCCGCAGCCGGCGGCAAGAAGCACAAGGGGAACAATTGCAGCGAATCTCTTCATCGTTGCAATTGTACATCCGGAACGGGACGCAGGCTTATCCGGGTATCGGCCGCGCCGGCCGCGGGAAATAGACGCCCGGCGCCAACACCGGCTGGTTCCGCCGCTTCCCGCGCCGCATTTGTTCCAGGCCGCGCATCACCGCCGCGCGCTCCGACAAGGCGCGCCGCATCACGCCGCGCTCCGCGAGGATGCAGGTCCAGAGGAGGGCGACCGCGCAACCGATGGCGACCAATCCGGGTTTAGTGATCTTCATCAGCGGCACGGCGGCCCTCTCCGATGTTTCTCGGATGCAATTCCGCTGCCAGGGGGTTCAAGCTTGTTTTCGGGCGGTTTGCGGGCCGGCGCGTGTGGTCGTGGGGTCACACGCGGGCGCTCGGAGCACGTGCGATGGTCAGGCGGGCAAGTCGACCTCGATCTCCCGCACCCGCGAGGTGGGGGATCGTTCTTCGCGCACGGCATCCCAGTAAATGCGAATCGCTTCAGCGGCGCGAGCGGTAAGCTCGTCCATGGTACGGCCCGTGACCAGAACTGTCGGGAGTTCCGGAACATAACCGCTGAAGCCAGCCGCGTCACCTTCGATGACAAGAGAATACGTCCGGGTCATTGTTTGTGTTCCTTAATGCCGGTTTGCCGCAGGATGGCAAAAGGGGACAGACGCATTATCTGTATCATTCGCCGCCTCCAGCGAAAAGGCAAGCTTGGATGGCCGCTTCGCCGGCCGACCTCGGCTTCTTCCTCGGGCGTCCGCGCTCCAATACGCGCAGCCGCTTTCCGGTCCGGTGTTCCAGCCCTATGAGGAAGTCTCGCGAGCCGAGCGGCTCCCCTGTGTGCGTCGCACGACGCACGGTCTCAGCCTCGCCGCCTGACATTCCCGCTGACAGAATCTCCTTCCACTCGCCGAAATCCCATCGGTCGAAGTATTGCCGCCAGTGACAATCTAACACCACGTCACTCGCGCCGTCTACGCTATGCGCGCCTGCGCTGGACCACGGCCAGTCCCACGGAGCAGCCACAAGATTCGCGCGCACGGGATTCAGCTCGACATAGCGCAAGGCGCTGAGCAGATGCGTTCCATCCATCGGGCAGGAGAAAAACCGATTCTGCCAGACGTGGCCGCTGCGCCCTTCGTTGCGGTTCAGAGCAAGCGCGTACTCCGAATGCGCGTCTCGGAAAGCGCGGGCCAGCGAATTCTCGGTCTCGGGCACGGCGATCAGGTGAACGTGATTGGTCATGAGACAATAGCCGAGAATCCGCGCGTTGTAGCGCGACGCGTGCCGGGCCAAAAGGTCCAGGTAGCTGCGGCAGTCCCGCGGCGAGGAGAAGACCGCCTGGCGATTGTTGCCGCGTTGGGTGATGTGGTGTGGCACGCCGGGGATGACGACGCGAGGACGACGGGGCATACATACAATGTGCCGCGAGCATCCGCCTTCTCTCAAGAAAATGCGTCTGTCCCCTTTTTCACGTGCTAAACTCGAATTGCTCCCCTCGCATGGATTTCCTCAAAGGGCTGAATGCGCCGCAGCGCGAAGCGGTCACCCACACCGAAGGACCGCTGCTGATTCTGGCCGGCGCGGGCAGCGGCAAGACCAGGGTCATCACGCACCGGATCGCGTACATCGTCATGGCGCGGCGCGTGCCCCCTTCCGCCATCCTGGCGGTCACCTTTACCAACAAGGCCGCCAAGGAGATGCGGGAACGCGTCGCCGGCCTGCTCGAAGGCGCCGGCCTGGAGTCCACGCCGCGGCTTTCGACCTTCCACTCGTTCTGCGTGCGGCTGCTGCGGCGGGATGGGGACCCGCTGGCCGGCATCCGCCCCGGCTTCACGCGGCGCTTCACCATCTACGACGAGGACGATCAACTCGCCATCGTTAAAGCCGCGTACCGTACGCTCGGCCTGCAGGAAAAGGAGTTCATGCAGTACCGCGCGGCCCTTTCGCGCATCAGCCGCTCGAAGAACCTGAAGCAGGGGCCGGCCGACCTTTACCAGAAGGCCGTCAACAGCGAATCCGAGAAGCTGGCCGCGGTCTTCGAGCAGTACGAGAAGGCGCTGCGCTCGGCCAACGCGCTGGATTTCGACGACCTGCTGCTCGAAGCGGTGCGCCTGCTGCGCCACGACGACGCCACGCGCCAGGCCTGGAACCGCCGCTTGAGCTACCTGATGGTGGACGAATACCAGGACACCAACCGCAGCCAGTACGACCTGATGCGCCTGCTCACCGAAGAGCGGCGCAACGTTTGCGTGGTGGGCGACGAGGACCAGTCGATCTATAGCTGGCGCGGCGCGGATCTCCGCAACATCCTGGATTTCGAGCGTGACTTTCCCAACGCCCGCTCTATCCGCCTGGAGCAGAACTACCGCTCGACCAAGAACATCCTGGCCGCCGCCGGGGCCGTGGTGGAGAACAACATCGCGCGCAAGGGAAAGAAGCTCTGGACCGAAGCCGCGCCGGGAGAGATGTTGGGCCTCTACGCCGCCCATGACGACCGGGATGAGGCGGTGTTCGTGGCGGACCGCATCGAGAGCCACCTGGCCTCGAACCCCGGCGAGCACGTCGCGGTCCTCTATCGAACCAACTCGCAATCGCGGCAGATCGAAGAGGCGCTGCGACGCTACGGGAGGAAGTACAACATCGTCGGCGGATTCAGCTTCTACCAGCGGGCGGAAATCAAGGACGTGGCGGCCTACCTGAAGCTGGCGGCCTCCAACACGGACACGGCGAGCCTGCTGCGCGTCATCAACACGCCGGCCCGTGGCATCGGCCGCACCACCGTGGAGCAGATCGAGCGCCTGGCTCGCGAGGAGGGGATCGGCCTGTGGGACGCGATCGGGCGCCTCATCGACGGCCAGGGGATCCCGGCCCGCGCGCAATCTTCGCTGGCGGCCTTCCGAAGCCTGATCCAGGAACTCTCCGCGGCGGCGCTCGCTTCGGATCTCCCCGGCCTGATCCGCTTCGCGCTGGAGCGCACCGGCTACCGCAAGATGCTCCAGGACGCGGCGACGCCGGACGCGGAAACGCGGCTGGAGAACGTGGACGAACTGCTCAACGCGGGGGCGGAGGCGGCCGAACGCGGCGACAGCCTCTCCGATTTTCTCGACCAAAGCGCGCTCGATTCCGACGCGGACCACGTCGACGAGCGGTCCCCGGTCAACCTGATGACGCTGCACAACGCCAAGGGTCTGGAGTTTCCGGTCGTATTTCTGACCGGCATGGAACAGGGCCTGTTTCCGCACAGCCGTTCGGCGGATTCCCCGGAAGCGTTGGAGGAAGAGCGGCGGCTGTGCTACGTGGGCATGACGCGCGCGCGCCAGCGGCTGGTTCTAACGTGGGCCAAGTACCGCCGGCGCTTCGGGGGCTACGAGCAGGAGCATTCCACGCCGTCCATGTTCCTGAGCGAGGTTCCCGCTCATCTGATCCTGGAGCTGGGAGAGCGGGACGAGCCTGGGGAGATCGACTTGTTCGCCGAGCGCGACAACGCGCGGCAGTTGGCGAAGCGGAACACGTTCACTGGGAAGACCTACAACTCGCTCGAGAACATTTCGCAGTTCTTCAGCGCGCGGGGCATCGAGTTCCCCGCGGCCAAGTGGGGCGGACCTCCCGGTCCGCCTTCTTCCTCTAAGGCGCCGCCTAAACCCGCCGCCCCGGCTCCCGCGCCAGCCGCCAGGACCCCCGCGCCCGCCGCGGACCGCAAGGTGCGTCCCGGCATGACCGTGGAACACCCCAAGTACGGCACGGGAACGGTCCTAAGGCGCGAAGGCGACGGAGAAAATGCTAAGATCACTGTTAACTTCCCTCGCCACGGTCTTAAGAAGCTGGTCGAGAAATACGCAGGACTAAAAAGAAGCTGATGAACACCAAGAACATCACCGACAAAGCCGAACGCAAGCAGAAGAAACGCGCCGCCCGCAAAGCCGCGCCTCCCAAGGCGAAGCGCGCCAGCGGAGTAGCTCGCGGATCGATGAAGAAGAAGATCCGCCGCCAGGCGCAGGGCCAGCGGAAACGGTAGAAGCGGCCGATCGCCGATATCTCTACCCACGTGAGCCTTTTCCGCACGAAGAGCATCGACGCTCTGATCGCGGCCTCCGAGGAGCCCGGCCGGAAGCTCCGGCGCACGCTGGGTCCGTGGAGCCTGACCGCGCTGGGCATCGGGGCGGTGATCGGCTCCGGCATCTTCACGCTGACGGGCACGGCCGCCGCGGGCAAAGTCATACCCGTCAAGTCGATCCTCAACGCCACGGTCATCGACCTGGCGCTGTACGGAACGCACGCCGGCACGCAGTTGGGCCGGCCGGGCGCGGGGCCGGCCATCACGGTTTCCTTCCTGCTGGTGGCCATCGCCTGCCTCTTTGCGGGCCTGTGCTACGCGGAACTGGCTTCGATGATACCGATCGCCGGAAGCGCGTACACGTACGCGTACGCGGTCCTCGGCGAGCTGGTCGCCTGGATCATCGGCTGGGACCTGATCCTCGAGTACGCCGTCTCGAATATGTCCGTGGCGGTCGGCTTCTCGGCGTATTTGCAGGACCTGTGCGAGAACGCGTTCGGATTCCATCTGCCGCAGAAGCTCGCCTTCCCGCCGTTTCCGGCGCCCGGCGGGCCGGCCGGCTGGTTCAACGTTCCGGCCCTTGTAATTACGCTTCTCGTGACGTTGGTTCTGATTCGCGGAGTCCGGGAGAGCGCCGAGACGAACGCCGTCATGGTGGCCATCAAGATCGCGGCCATCGCGATCTTCTGCCTGGGCGCGGCGAAGGCGGTCAACCCCGGCAACTGGCATCCCTTCGCGCCTCACGGCTTCCCCGGCATCCTTAGCGGCGCGTCGATCGTCTTCTTCACCTATATCGGGTTCGATTCGGTTTCCACGGCCGCCGAGGAGTGCCGGCATCCGCAGCGCGACCTCCCGATCGGCATCATCGCGACGCTGATCGTCTGCACCATCCTCTACGCCTCGGTCTCGCTGGTGCTCACCGGCATCGTGAACTACAAGACGCTGGGGACCGATTCCCCGGTGGCCGACGCGCTGCGGGCGCTCGGGTATAACCGGCTGCGGCTGATCGTGACCGTGGGCGCGCTGATGGGCATGTTGTCCTCGCTGCTGGTCTATCAGTACGGGCAGGCGCGCATCTGGTTTGCGATGTCGCGCGACGGGCTGCTGCCGCGCATGTTCTCCGCCGTGCACCACCGCTTCCGGACGCCGCACATCAGCACCTGGATCGCCGGTTTCGTGGTGGGGATTCCGGCCGGAATCTGGGACATCGACACCTTCGCCGAGTTGTCGAACATCGGGACGCTGTTCGCGTTCGCGCTGGTATCGGCCAGCGTGATCGTGCTCCGGAAGAAGCAGCCGGACCGGCCCCGCTCGTTCCGCGTGCCCTTGGTGCCGCTGTTCCCGATGATTTCGATCGCGTGCTGCATCGTCCTGATGGCGGGTCTGCCGCTGCTGACGTGGCTGCGGTTTTTCGTCTGGCTGGCCGTCGGGCTGGCCATCTACTTCCCCTTCGGCCGCAAACGCAGCGCCCTGGCCTGACGCTGCGGCCAAGCGGTCTCCGCTCTTGCGGCGCCTTGCCAGCCGTCAAGCCGAATCGGCAGCGGCAAGTGACCACGGATCGTTCACAGGTCTGCGATGATCGCCTCACGCGGGACGCCCTTGTGCCCGGCGACGGCGCGGAGGATTGAATTGAACGTGCCGAGTCTGAGTGGATGGTGGTCCGGGATCGCGATCCGGTGATGAGCCGGCTCGGAGGTTTCCAGGATGATGTGACTGCCCGCCTGGTGAACCTTCGAGTACTGCCATCGCCGGCACAAGATGCCCGCGAGACGCGCGCCGGAGACGTCGCGAGGAATTTTCATGCAACCAGCAGGGTCTCGTCGCGGACAAGGTGAAGCCGAATTCGATCGGGCCGCGGCCGGTCGAAAAAGAACGCCGAGGTGGCCTCGAGCACATTCCCGCGCAACTCGTCCCACGTGTCCGCTTCGGTGAAGATGCTTTCCGTAAGGCATTCGGCGCAGTAGCCGCCGTCGGATTCCTGGACGATCTCGAACACCAGTTCAGGCATACGTCTATGATACGGCATGACGGGCCGGCGCCTGCAAGCCGCCATCCCGCCGGGAACCTCGATTCACGGATCGCCGTCGCGGTCACCGGCGCTTGCAGGCAAATAACTCCTTACTGCCCAATCACTTGACGCCGCCGAATTTCGGACTCGACCGCCTCCCCGTGCTATATCTCAAAGCGGAAGGATATCCGTATGTGGCTGGCCATCGGGCTGGCCATCTGCTTCCCCCTTCGGCCGCAAACGCGGCGCCCTGGCCGAGAAGCGGGCGGGCTGCCAGCCCGGCGGCGGGTTTTCCCCCAATTGCTTTCACCCCGGGCCGGGCGTATAGTGCCTCCATCCGGAGGTCACTATGAGAATCCTGTGGAAGTTCGCCGGAGTGGCCCTGCTTCTTTGCGCGTGGCCTCTCCAAACGGCGTGCGCGGCGCAAGCGAAGTCCTACTCGAAGTCCAACGTCTCGAGCAAGCAGGCCACCAAGGAGGCCGATAAGGCGTCCTCTTCGGTGGGGCTCGGGCCGGTATCCTCGCTTGGAGACGACCCCTGCGGGAGCCGCGGGGCCTCCAACCTGAACATCAACTTCGGAAAAGACGTGGCCACGCCGTCGGCCGGGGAAGCCACCGGGATGCCGCAGAAACCCGTGAACAGCGCCGGGAAATCCGGCCAGATGGCGGATGGCGCCGGCGTGTCCGAAGCCGACACGCAGATCTGCACCGCGGACAACGTCACAGTAACCGATCCGCAGGGCAATGCCGTGGGCAGTATTTCTTACGATCCCAAGACCCAACAGACCACGGTGGAGAATCAGACCAAACAAGATTCGCTGGTGGTGGTGCATGGCGACGACAGCGTGACGGTCATTGGGAGCGACACGAAAGCCACTTTCAAATACGAACAGCAGCAGAGTCCCATCGACAAAATTGAGCGATGGGCCAAGAAGACCACCGCCGAACTGCTAACGCCGTCGAGTTCGAGCACCGGCAAGGTCGTCGGCGCGGGAGTGCGCGGGGCCTGCGATCCTTATGGCGTTACCGGCGGGTGCTCGGTGGAGAAAGGCGACGCGCGCTTTTACCCGAGCAGCGTCAACCCGATGAAGGCGGTCGCCGATGCCGCGAAGAAGGGGCAGGTGACAAACGCCCGCTGGGCCAAAGTGAACCCCGGCCCGGAAGGGGCGGGGCCATCCGGGGGGCCCCGGCCCGTGCAGACGCAAGCCAGCCGCGCGCTCCAAGCGGGCGGGATCGCCGAGCGCGCCGCAAAGGCCCAAAAAGGCGGCCAGGTCACAAACCCCAGAGACGACAGCGGCGGCGGCGGAGCGGTGATGGATGTCTGCGGCCACTATCTGGGAACGCCGCGCGACTTCGCAGCCGCGCGCATCGACCCGTCCAAGCTCATCAACCCGGGCGACTTCTCCCTGAACGGCTGGAACTCCACGCTGACCGCGGACAAATCAGGCAGGCTTCTGGTCTGGACCAAGGCTATCACGCGTCCCGATGGTTCCCGCGTCGCGGTTGAGAGGAGCATGCGCGACGGCAAACTGGTCTCGCTCAGCTACGTTTTCACGGACAAGAGCGGCGCCCGGAAAGGCTCGGTCTTATACGATGCCGGCACCGGCAAACTGGAGGCGCAGCGGCTGAAGTAGGGGCGGCCCTATCGGGGCGCCTTGCCGTCTGTCATCGGCGCGTCCCATCCCTCGGTCGGCGAGATGGTTCCGGCCAGCGCGCCGAGAGTCCGCCGTCCGGATTCTCGCCGGCTCCGAACCAGGTCGGCGACAGGCTTGCCATTCCGCATGATGGTCACCTCTTCACCCCGCTCGATCAGCGCGAGCAGCCGCGAAAGGTTGGATTTGGCTTCGTGAACGTCGAATTCCGGCACGCCTTTATCTTAGTCCAGATGATTAGCTAACCGCAACCGGACCGGGGGTGTGCGACATGAATGTTGGAGCTTTTCGCGGAGGCTGGATTGTTTCGGCAATTCTAGAAGTATATAATACTTCTAGAAAGGAGGCCCATGCCTCAGTCCCTTCCCAATTTGGAAACGCGCAG
>CAIRXZ010000215.1 GCA_903882645.1 uncultured Acidobacteriia bacterium
CTGCCCCTCCGCCAAATCCTTGACGATTGGAATCAACTCTCCGCCGAATTGAACGAGGCGCCCCGCAAACGCTTGAGTGCGATGATGAATAGAGGTTCATTATTATCTTAGCGCTTATGGGGCAGACCCCCTGGTCTGCGCGGGTCCCCCAGGACCCGCTCTTCGCTCGAAGAATCAGGCCCTTTGACAACCGCACGATGCATCCCCTGAGCCAGGCGGCCGATCAGTTGGGCGGTCCCGGAGCGCTGGGAGCGCTTGGGGTGGTGCCGGTGCCCTTTCCCTTGTCGCCGTTGCCGGTGGTCGTGGGAACCGTAGTACCGCCGCCGGGCATCGGGCCTCCCGCCCGGACGCCAGGCTGAAGCACGACGCGGGCAGCTTCCTCCGCCGCCCGCAGAATCCCGCGCATGATCAAGCTCTTGTCCCTGGCCAGCGGCAGCAAAGGCTGGTTGCGGATTACGCGGATGGAATCGCCGGCCCGCAGGCTCACGGAGTCGCCCGGGGCTGTCCAGTTCTTCACCGCGACTACCCCTTCATCCACGCTGACGAAGGTGGTGCCGTCGGCGTCTTCCACCACCACGTCGAACACCGTGCCGCGTACCGAAATCACGGCTGTGGGACTGGACACCTTGTTGTAGTTCGGCAGACCGTTGAGATGCTGGATGTAGACCTTGACGTGGCCGATCAGCACGTTGAGGAGGTCCTGCATGCTGCCGACGTGTTCCCGGAACAGCATCTTCGAACTAGCGAAGACTTCGAACGTGCTGCCGTCGGAGACTTCGAACTTCGCATAACCGTCGGCGCCGGTGACGATCATCTGTTGCGGCGTGACCGAGTCGCCCACCGACAACGCCCGCGGGCTGCTATCGATCCACGCGGAGACCTGTCCGTATTGCACGATCACCTTCGCGGCATGATCGGGAATCCCCGGCTGCGCCAGGCACACCACGGCGGCTGCCGCCGTCAGCAGCATCCGCATGGTCCGCGAAAGCGCACACAACCGGAGCATAGGCCGCCACGCTAAGCGCGGGAGTCCGAAAACAACCCGCGTACCAGAAGCCTAAAGTCTAGCACCAAACATGCTAGGCAGGTTGCGGTCCCATATTAAGTTTCTGTAACAAGTCCTGCCGATTCAGCGTCTTTGTACGCGATAAGGTAGCGGACGATAAGGTAAAATAGGACTCGGCAGTGTGTCAAAGGGCAACAATCCGCATACCGCTGGGCGCGGCCGCGCTGGTCTTCGCGGCGGGATTCGCGCAGGCCCAGCCGCGGCCGGAATGGCGCAAGGTCGGCCCCTCCGCAGCCGACCTGGCGCTCGCCTCGCCGGCCACGGGCGCGGTGGCGCAAGTCTGGTTTTCCCCTCAGGGATCAACGCTTTACGCGCGAATGCGGTCCGGCGCGATCTTCCAGACGGCGGACTACCAAACCTGGTTTCCAGCGCCCGGCGTGGAAGCGCCGCCGGCGCCCGCACCGGCGGCCGCCGCGCGTCTTCCCGAGCCGGACGCCGGCGTGGTCGCGGGCGCGGCTGGCGGGACCACTCTCTTTGCCTTGAACCGCGACCTTTATCGCTCTGACGATGGCGGGCGTTCGTGGGCCAACCTGACCGCCTTCAAGTCTCAGCCGGTGATCGGCGCGGGCCAGCGGAGCGTGGCAGTCTCGCCCGCCGACGCGCAACGGCTCGTTGTCGCCAACGATTTCGGCGTCTGGCTCTCCCCGGACGGCGGGGTCGCATGGACTGGCCTGAATGACGCCCTGCCCAACCTGCCCGTGCGGCGTATTCTTTCCACGCCATCCGGCGCTGCCGGCGCGCGCATTCAAGTGGAGAATTGGCCCGGCGCGCTGGAACTGCCGCCGGGAGGCGCGTTTTGGATTCCCGCGCCGGCCGCCGCGCTCGAAAACGAAGACGCCCGGAAGCAGCGGTTCTCGGCGGCTCTAGGGACTCCGATCACGGCGGTTGCCTCCGCCGGAGACACGGTGTACGCCGGGTCGGGCGATGGGCGCATCTGGTTCTCCGTCGATGGCGGCGTAACCTTCGAGCCTAGCCTGCCTCTCGGCGCAGCCGGACCCGTGGAGCGGATTTACGCCGATCCCGCTCATCCGCGAGCCGCGCTGGCGGCGCTCGGCGGCAGCGGACCGCACGTGCTCCGCACCTTCAACGGCGGCAATTTCTGGGACGCCATGGACTCCAACCTTCCGGACGTTCCGGCGCACTCGGTGACCGCCGACGACTCGACCGGCGCCGTCTACGTCGCCAACTCCAAAGGTGTCTTCTGGACCACCGTGGACCTCCTGGCCGCCAGTCCCGATCCGCGCTGGACGGACCTTTCCGCTGGACTGCCGCCCCAAGCCGCCTTCGACGTTCTGCTCGATCCGGCTGCCGTTCAACTGTACGTCGCGATCGAAGGCTACGGAGTGTACGCAACCCAGGCGCCGCACCGCCGGCGCAGCCTGCGCATCGTCAGCGCCGCCGATTTCAGCGCGCGCCCGGCCGCTCCAGGCTCGCTGCTCAGCGTGGTTGGAGCGCGCGTGAACGCCGCTCGCGGAGGCAATCTGGACTATCCGGTGCTCGGAACACCCACCGATGGCGAGTCTCAGATTCAAGTCCCCTATGGCGCCACCGGACCGGCCGTTTCGCTGTTGCTCGACACCAGCGCCGGCCAGGTGACCGTCGGCCTCCAGGTGCAGCCGGTCTCCCCGGCGATCTTCGTGGGACTCGATGGCGCCCCCTGGCTCTACGACGCCGACAGCGGGTTGCCGCTCAATGGCCGCAACCCGGCTCGCTCGGGCGGGCGCATGCAGATCTTCGCCACCGGTCTGGGCAGAGTCCAGCCTAATTGGCCGGCCGGCCTGGTCACGCCTCTCGAAGGTTCCTACGCTGTGACCGCGCCCGTGAGGGCGTTCCTCGACGGCGCTACCCTGCGCGTGACGCGCGCGGCTCTCGCCCCTGGCTGCGTCGGCTTCTACCTCATCGAAGTCGAGCTGCCCGTGATCGCCAATTTCGGCAGCTCCGAGCTCTATATCGCCGCCGACGGCCAGGAGAGCAATCGCGTGCAGCTCATCCTCGAACCGTAGCGATGGCGCGCGCTTCAGCGCGCCGCCGTGGGTTTCAGCCCGCGGTCTGGCGGCCACACGGTCAGTTCCACCGCCGCTCCCGTCTCGCAACCGATCGTCTTGGCCGCCGATCCCTGGCCCACCGAGACCTCGATATACCCGGAGCTTCCCTCGATCGCAAACAGCTCGCCCGGCCCGCACTCCGCATAGCTGCGCGCCATCACGCCGGCCGCCCACGGACCCAGCGCCAGGGAGAAATCCCCCCGTTCCAGGTCTGGAAACTCGCTGGCAAGAAAGTTCGTGACCACGTTGCCGAAGCGGTCGATCCACAGAATGCGTCCCATCCAGGAACGCTTGCCGGTGCGCTGCGGCTTTTCGAAGACCGGCCGCAGATAATCCTTGACGATCTTCCCCATCCGCGAGGCTGGCTCGCCGGCGGCCAGACTGGCCGCCACCGGCGCAAAGATGTCGCGCCCGTGGAACGTCCGGCTCACCGGCTTACGAAAATACTTCTCATTCGAAATCAGCCGGATTTTGTGGACCTCGCGGGCGTAGACCATGGCCAGCACGCCGTTGTCCGGGGCCACAAAGTACTGTCCCGCGGCTTCCATCAGAATCGGCCGCCGGAACGTTCCCACGCCTGGGTCCACCACCACCACGTGCACCGTTTTCCGGGGAAAATAGCGGTACGCCTGCGCGATCAGGTAGGCGCCCTCGCCGATCTCGAACGGCCTCGCGCCGTGACTGATGTCCACGATCCGCGCCTCGGGGCAGATGCCCAGAATCACGCCTTTCATGGTTCCCACGTAGTGGTCCGACAGCCCGAAATCCGTGGTCAAAGTCAGTATCGGTTTTCGCATTGGTAGAATTAAGTATAAGTATAGGCAAGGATGCTAGAGCTCGGCGGATGCCGACGGCCGAAGGCCGGAGGCCAAAGCTGAAGGCTGATAGCTGATGGCTGAAGGCTGTTTTCCGTGTCCCTCTACTTCGACCACAATGCCACCACGCCCGTCGCTCCGGAAGCGCTGGAGACCATGGCGTCGTGTCTCGGTGAAGCGTATGGCAACGCTTCCAGCATCCACCGCTTCGGGCAGGCCGCCAAGCAGCGCATGGAAGCGGCTCGCCGCCGGCTCGCATCCCTAATCGGCTGCCAGCCCTCCAATCTGGTCTTCACCTCCGGCGGCACGGAGGCCGGTAATATGGCTGTGCTCGGCGCCGTCCGCGCCGCGCCGGGACCGGCCAGGCACGTGATAACCAGCGTCATCGAGCACCCCGCCGTGCTGGGTCCGTGCCGGCAACTGGAGCGCGAAGGCGTCGCGGTGACGCGCCTGCCCGTGGGTCCGGACGGCATCCTCGACCCCGGGAACGTGCGGCGCGCATTGCGCCCTGAAACCGTCCTGATCTCGATCATGCACGCCAACAACGAGCTCGGGACCATCCAGCCTATCGCCGATATCGCCCGCATCGCGCGCGCGGCCGGCGTCACGCTGCACGTGGACGGAGTGCAGGCGTTGGGCAAGATTCCCGTGGATGTGGAAGCGCTCGGCGTGGACCTCTATAGCGTGAGCGCCCACAAACTCTATGCGCCCAAGGGAGTCGGCGCGCTCTACGTGCGCAAGGGAACCGCGATCGCGCCCATCGCCTACGGCGGCCATCACGAGCGCGGCCGGCGTCCCGGCACGGAAAACGTGCCCGGCATCGCCGCCTTCGGAGCCGCCGCCGCGCTTGCCGCGCGCATCCTCGATTCCGAGTCCGAACGGGTCGCCGCGTTGCGCGACGCGTTGGAGGACGCCATTCTGAAATGCGTTCCCGATTCCGGCGTCAACGGCTCCCGCGCGCATCGCACGCCCAACACCAGCAACATGTACTTCGACGGCGTCGATGGCGAAGCCATGACCATCGCGCTCGACCTGCGCGGGTTCGCGGTCTCCACCGGCGCCGCCTGTTCCAGCGGCGCCATCGCGCCTTCCCACGTGCTCACCGGCATTGGGTTGCCGGCCGCCCGCGCGCGTTCCAGCATGCGTTTCTCGCTGGGGCGTTCCAACACCGCCGAACAAGTGGACGCGCTGGTCGAGGCGGTCGTGGCCGCCGTGGCCCACCTGCGCCGGATCTCCGTCCATGCCTGATCTCCCCATCGCCGTGGCCATGAGCGGCGGGGTCGATAGCTCCACCGTGGCCGCGCTGCTCGTGCGCCAGGGCCGCTCCGTCATCGGCCTCACCATGCAGCTTTGGAACCGGCGCCGCCTGCCGGGCTTTGCCACGGAGGGCCCCACGGGCCGCTGCTGCTCGCTCGACGACGTCTATGACGCCCGCCGCGTCGCCGAACAGATCGGCATCCCCTATTACGTGGTCAACTTCGAGCGCGAGTTCGAGGACCGCGTGGTCAAGCCGTTCGTTGCCGATTACCTGGCCGGCCGCACGCCCATTCCGTGTACGCTCTGCAACAACTTCATCAAGTTCGATCGGTTCCTGGAAATGGCCGATGCCGCCGGCGCCCGCCAGATCGCCACCGGCCATTACGCGCGCATCCGCTTCGACGAGCCGTCGGGCCGCTGGCAACTGCTGCGCGGCGTCGACGTGTCCAAGGACCAGACCTACTTCCTCTTCGGCCTGACCCAGCCGCAACTGGCCCGCGCGCTCTTCCCTCTCGGCGGCCTTGCCAAACCCGAGGTCCGCGAACTGGCCCGCTCCATGGGTCTGGCGGTGGCCGAGAAGGACGACAGCCAGGAGATCTGCTTCGTGCCCAACGGCGGCTACGCCGCGTTCCTGGACGCTTACCTCAAGGAGAGCGGCGTTCCCGCGGCGCCCACGCGCGGCGAGATCGTCGCCACCGATGGCCGTACGCTGGGCAGCCACGAGGGCGTCCACCGCTTCACCGTCGGCCAGCGCCGCGGTCTCGGAGTGGCCACCGGCGAGCCGCTCTACGTGATCGCGACGGACCCGCTCACGCGGCGCGTGACGGTGGGCGGAGCCGCCGAGCTCCTGCGCGCGCGCTTCCACGCCCGCGACGTGAACTGGATCTCCATCGCCGCTTTGGACGCCCCCATGCGCGCGCAAGTGAAGATCCGCAACAAGCACGCCGCCGCGCCCGCCGCGTTACTCCCGGCCGCCGAAGCCAACCGCGTCGAAGTGGTCTTTGACGCCCCGCAACGCGCCGTGACCCCCGGCCAGGCCGCCGTCTTCTACGACGGCCCCGTCGTCCTGGGCGGCGGATGGATCGAATAGTGGGGCGGACCTCCTGGTCTGCCTTCCGGCTTCCGATTCCCAAATCCCGAAGGGATTTCAAGGGCGAAGCCCTTGCCCGGCCTCTCCCCCTACATAAAGTAGTCTTTCACCTTCTCGAACAGCCCCTTCTCCGCGGGCGTGTTGTCCGCCGGCAGAGTCTCGCCCAGTTGCTCCAGCAAACTGCGCTGCTCGCGGCTCAACCGCTCGGGAGTCCTGACCTCCAGGTGTACCACCAGGTCGCCGCGCCGCCCGCCGTTCAAATCCGGCACGCCCTTGTGGCGCAGACGGAACTGCGCGCCGCTCTGCGCGCCCTCGGGGATCTTGAGTTTCTGCGGCTGCTCGAGGGTAGGCACTTCGATTTCCGCGCCCAGCGCCGCCTGCGCGATGTTCACCGGTATCGTGCAGTGCAGCTCGGTTTCCCGGCGCTCCAGGAAGGCGTGCGGCCTCACCTTCAGCACCACGAACAGGTCGCCCGGCGGACCCCCGTTGGCGCCGGGTTGGCCCTCGTTCGACAGGCGCAGGCGCGTCCCGTCGTTCACCCCGGCCGGGATGTTGATTCTCAGCTTCCGCTGCGCCTGGCGGCGTCCCTGGCCCCGGCACTGCGCGCACGGGTCTCTCAGAACTTTGCCCGCCCCGTTGCAGCCATGGCACGTCCTGCGGATCGAAAGGAATCCCTGTTGGAACAGGACCTCGCCCCGTCCCCGGCACGTTGGGCAAGCCGTCGGCCTGCTCCCCGGCTCGCAACACGATCCGTTGCAGCGCTCGCAAGTCTCCAGGCGCGGGACCAGAATCTCGGCGTTCAGCCCGAATACGGCTTCCTCGAACGCCACCTCCAGGTCGTAGCGCACGTCCTCGCCCCGCTGCGCCCGGCTGCGCCGCCGGCTCCCGCCCCCGAACAGGTCGCCAACCCCGAAGAAGTCTCCCAGTATGTCGCTGAAATCGGCGAAAATGTCCGGATTGAATCCGTTCGGCGCGGCCGCTCCCTGCAAACCGGCGTGCCCGTATCGGTCGTAAGCCGCCCGCTTCTGCGGGTCGCTCAAGACGCTGTAGGCTTCCGAGGCTTCCTTGAACCTCTCCTCCGCCATCGGGTCCTCGGGGTTGCGGTCGGGGTGATGCTGCAGCGCGAGCCGCCGGTACGCGCCCTTCACCTCCTGCTCGCCGGCTTCCCTTCCCAGCCCCAGGATCTCGTAGTAATCTCTTTTCGACACGGGATTCATCGGATTCGTTCGACTTCTCACTTCTCGCTTCTGACTCCCAAATCCCGCGGGGATTTCGAGGGCGAAGCCCTTGCCGGGCGTTACGGCTTGACCGCCACCTTGACCATGGCCGGCCGCAGGAGCTTGCCCTTGAAATTATATCCCCTCTGGAATTCGCCCAGAATGCTCTGGTCTTCCGCTTCGTCCGTCTCCACCCGCTGCACCGCCTGGTGCAGGTTGGGATCGAACTGGCGGCCGGCCGTCTCGATCGGCTCCAACCCCATCTTCTTGAGGCTTTCCGAGAGGCGCTGCCAGATCAGCTCCACGCCCTTGGCATAATCCCGGTCCGTCGTTTCCGTTTTCAGCGCGCGCTCGAAATCGTCCAGCACCGGGAGCATGTCCTGCAGCAATTCCATGGCGGCGAATTGCAGAAACTCGTACCGTTCGCGTTCCGTCCGGCGCCGGAGATTGTCGAACTCCGCGCGCAAGCGGAGCAGCCGGTCTTGAAGATCCGCCTTGTCAGCGAGCAGCCCCTCCCGCTCGGCGCCCAGGGCCGCAAGCTGCCCTTCCAGCGTCTCGGCGGGCAAGCTCGCGCCTTCCTGCGTCTCGGCAATATTCTGTTGGGAATTCTGCGTATCCACTACTTCCAGATTAACAAAGTGCCGCCGCCCGTATCCGCCGACGAGCCGCGAACGCAAGAGAGCCCTTCCCCGCCCGTCTCCGCGACGAGCCGCGAACGTAAGAGAGCGGTTGCCTGCCTTCTGACTCCTGCCTTCTCCCCTAGAACCGCGCGCTTTCCAGCGCCCGGCAAGTCTGCAGCACCGCGCCCATCGCCCGCTCGTAGTGCATCCGCATGGGCCCCAGCACCGCCACCTTCGCCGGCAGCCCGCTGGCCATCCGCACGGTCATGCCGATGATCGCCAGGTCCTTCATCGCCGGATGGGCTTCCCGCAGGCCGACGTGAACTTCCAGCTCGCCCGCCGGCTGCTCCAGGAAGCGGTCCAGCAGGTCGATTAGGCGCTTCTTCTCTTCCAGCGCCCGCAGCAGCTCCCGCATCTTCTCCCGCGTGAGGTGCAGGTCCAGTCCCAGCAGGTTCGAGGCGCCTTCCATGTGGACCTCCGGAGAGGTGTCCGCATCCAGCAGGCCCTTCTGATACAGCAACTGCAGCTTGCGCATGACCGCGTCGTAGAGCGCGCTCTCTTCCAGCATCCGGCGCAGCAGCTCCCGCCGCGCGTCGCCCAACCGCCAGCCGCTGAAGTTGCGGTTCACGTAGTTGCGTATGTTGGCGAGTTCCTCGGCCGTGGCCGGTTCGTCCAAAGCCACCACCCGGTTTCGCACCATGTGGTCCCGCGTGGCCAGGATCATCAGAACCCGCCGGTCCGCCAGCGGCACAAGCTCGATCTGATCGAGTTCCTGCGCCAGCTCGGGAATGGCCGCCGCGATCCCCACGTTCCGCGTCAATTCCATCAGGATGTGGCTCGACCGCTCCACCCGCGCTTCGACCGTGTGCAGGTCGCTCAGCTCCCGCCGCATGCTTTCGGCCTCGTGGGCCGCCACCCGCCCGGCCGTCAGAGACCGCACGTAGAACTGAAAAGCCTTCTCCGTGGGCACGCGCCCCGCCGACGTGTGCGGCTGTTCCAGGTAGCCCTCGTCGCAAAGGTCCGCCATCACGTTGCGGATGGTCGCCGCGCTAAGCGCATCCCTGCGCCCCTTCGACACAACCCGCGACCCCACCGGCGCCCCCGTTTCGATGTACTCGCGCACCACCGCGCGCAAAACTTCCTGCCGCCTGGACTGAAGCTGCGCGTCGTTGCTCATAACCCCTTGAAATGCATCTTACTATCCACATTCTAGTGGCCCAGCCGCCAACGGTCAATCCCGCCAGTGGGCCAGGCCTCCTGGCCTGCCTTGTCCATGTCGCCATCCTCCCGCTTCCTCGCCAGCCCCGAGGATCCCGCCCGTGGAGTGGGCCTCCAGGCCTGCCACGCCGGCGTCCTTGCCGGCGTTCTTCCGCCCAATTCGCCTTCGCCGCCACGTCGCGGGAATTCGAATTCGTTGCGGCCATGCTGCTTTGTGGGGCGGCCTTTCAGGCTGCGGACCCGCTTTCCAGCGGGTCTGGCCGGCCGGGAGGCCGGCTGCAACTAAGATTCATGGGCTTACGGCGCGCCCTGGGCCACCCTGCGGCGTTGTCGCGTCATCGGTTTGCGCCGCGGCTCGATGAACGAGTCCGTCTCCATCCCCATCGACGGTTGGGTGCGCGACAAAAAAGTGAAAATCGAGGACCGGCATCCAAGCTCCGAAGGAGCGGAAGAGAGCCCACGGCGCAAGCCGTCGGGAATGACGCGCGTGCGGATAAGCCCCCGGAGGGGGCGAAAGATGCCGCCGCCGAAATCCTCCGGCCCAAACGGCGTCAGCCCAAAACCGAAGCGGGGCACCGAAACCCCCAGGCCCCAAAAATCCGCGCCGAAACGCGGAAAAATGGCTTAATATAGAGCGACTGTGCCCCATTTCGCGCTGAACGGAACCGACTCACAATGTCACTTACCGATCGGGAAAAAGAACAGATCAAAGCGATGATCGACGCCGGCGAGCCGCTGCCGCCGAAATACCGGGCCGTGTTGTTCGCGGAACCGCATGAGACCGAACTGATCTGGCCGGGCAAGACCTCTGAAGTCACCAGCGTGGTGCTGCCGTTCCAGTCCATCGAACAGATCGACGAGCCAAGGGCGGAAATGAACGCGCAGGTCGGTGGCTTGTTCGATTACGATGCGAACACAGGCCGCCAGGCCGGCGGCTGGAGCAATAAACTGATCTGGGGCGACAACAAGCTGGTGCTCGCGTCGCTCAAGAACGGGCCGCTACGGCAAGAGATCGAGCAGGCTGGCGGGTTGAAGCTCGTGTACATCGATCCGCCGTTTGATGTCGGAGCCGACTTCTCTTTTGAAGTCGAAGTCGGTGGCGACACGCTGACTAAACAACCGAGCGTAATCGAAGATCTCGCATACCGCGATACATGGGGGCGAGGAACGGACTCTTACCTGTCAATGATCTTTGAACGCCTACGCCTGATACACGGCCTGCTTGCCGGTGATGGGAGTCTGCTTGTGCACTGCGACTGGCGAGTCAACTCTGCTGTTCGCCTCTGTCTAGACGAGGTTTTTGGTAAAGATCACCTGCGAAACATGATCGCCTACTGCTACAGTGGCGGCGGGATTCCTCAGAAGGAGATGCCGAGGAAGTACGATACAATTCTCTGGTATTCAAAGAGCGCCACGTCGTGGACGTTCACGCCGCAGTACAGGCCATACTCAGAAGGAACTGTCCAGCGTGGGAGAACTGCCGTCAAAGGGCCGGAGGCGAAGCTGCGAGACGAGGGCACCCCGATAAACGATTGGTGGCCGGACGTCAAGAAGATCACCAGCCCGACAGACCCAGAGAAGCTTTACTATGAAACGCAGAAGTCCGAAGACCTATTAACACGCATCTTGGTGATGAACTCCAAGGACGGCGACCTGGTCGCCGATTTCTTCTGCGGGTCGGGAACCACCTTGGCGGTGGCCGAGAAGCTGGGCCGGAAGTGGATCGGCTGCGACCTCGGCCGCTTCGCTATTCATACCTCACGCAAGCGGCTCATCGGCGTTCAGCGTGAGCTGAAGGCGGCCAGCAAGCCGTACCGCTCCTTCGAGATTCTCAACCTCGGCAAGTACGAGCGACAGTACTTTGTCGGGATCGATCCAACCCTCCCGGAGACGGAGCGCCGCGCCCTGTCGATCCGGAAGGAAGAGCACTACCTGACATTGATTCTCAACGCCTACAAAGCGGAGCGGGCCTTCCAGTCGCCTCCGTTCCACGGGCGCAAGGCCGGTTCGCTGGTGCTGGTGGGGCCGATTGACGCGCCGGTGACCCAATCTCAGGTGCATGAGGCCGTCGCCGCGGCGCAAAAGCTGCGCGTCTCGCGGTTGGACGTGCTCGGCTTCGAGTTTGAGATGGGATTGGTTCCGCACGCTCAAGATGAGGCGCGGGCCAAGGGCGTTTCTCTCGCGCTGCGCTACATCCCCAAGGACGTCTTCGACCGGCGGGCAGTGGAGCAGGGCCAGGTGGTCTTTTACGACGTGGCGTATGTCGAGGTGCGCCCGGTCGTGAAGGGCCGGAGCGTGACGGTCACGCTCAAGGACTTCGGCGTGTACTACCGGCAGGATGACGCCGAGGCGCTCGTTTCCGAGCTGAAAAATGGCGGCTCGAAGGTCACGGTGGATAAGGGCCAGGTCGTGAAAGTCACCAAGGACAAGAGCGGCGTGGTGAAGCGTGAAGTACTCACCAAGAGCTGGCAGGATTGGATCGATTATTGGGCCGTGGACTTCCACTTCACGAGCCGGCCCGAAACCATCCGCGTGATGGAGACCGACGCAAGAGGGGAGCTGCATGAGCGTTCCGTCCGCACCGGCAATTTCATCTTCGAGAACGAATGGCAGGCATTTCGCACCCGGCAGGATCGAACGCTGGAGATGACCACCGCGCCGCACGATTACCCGGCAAAGGGGAAGCATAAGATCGCCGTGAAGGTGATCGACATTTTCGGCAACGACACGACGAAAGTGGTGGAGGTAACCGTCTGATGGCCCTGCATCCGGGTTTCCCCACCGATCCTTACGCGATCCTCGACCCGGCCCTCCGATGGTATCCGGGCGATGAACTCCTGGCGGAGTTGGGCTACGAAAAGCTGCTGCCACCGCTTGTCCACAAGGTGCGGCGTGGCGTCAAGAAGTGGCGGGAAAGCGGCTACGCCGGCGCAAGCGATACGACCCGGGCTTTGCTGAACCACTGGTTTCAAACGGAGCATCTGCTCCAGCAAGCGGACGGGAGCGTCCGGTCTTTTCAGTGGTATTTCGCCCAGCGGGAAGCCGTTGAATCCGCCATCTGGCTCTATGAAGTCGAGCAGGCGCGCGACCCTTACGAACTGATGAAGTACGATTCTTCCGAGCTGGTTTCCAAGGGGATGTTCGATGAGGATTGGACGCGTTATGTCCTGAAGATGGCCACAGGGGCGGGAAAGACCAAGGTGATGAGCCTGCTGATGGCGTGGTCCTATTTCCACCGCCGTTACGAACCGGGTTCCGGCCTCTCGGCCAATTTCCTGCTGATCGCGCCCAACATCATCGTGCTTGACCGGCTCCGCATCGACTTCGACGGCGCGAAGATCTTCTTTGCCGATCCGATCCTGCCGCCCAACGGATACGAGGGGAGGAACTGGGCCGAGGATTTCCAGCTCGCCGTGCACATTCAGGACGAGATCGGGCTTGTATCGGACACCGGCAATCTCTTTCTGAGCAACATTCACCGCGTCTACGAAGGCGACAGCGCGCCGACCTTCGAGGACGAAGACACGACCGACTATTTCCTTGGCAAAAAGCCCACGGGAAAGACGACCGACAGCCAGGTCGACCTAAGCGTGATCGTTCGCGACGTGCCGGACTTGGTGATCCTGAACGACGAAGCGCACCATGTCCACGATCCGGGCAGCGCGTGGTTCAAGAGCATCGAGGATATTGTCCTGCGCTTGCGGCAGAAGGGGAGCGATCTCTCCGCGCAGTTCGATCTGACGGCTACGCCGAAACACGACAACGGGGCCATCTTCGTGCAAACGGTCAGCGATTACCCGCTGGTGGAAGCCATCCGGCAAGGAGTCGTCAAAACGCCGGTGCTGCCGGACGCGGCATCCCGCGCCAAACTACACGAGCGCAAGAGCGCGAAATTCACCGAGCAGTACGAAGACTACCTGCACCTCGGCTTTCTGGAGTGGCAAAAGGTCTATGACGAGTTCGAAAAGCTCGGGCGCAAGGCCATTCTGTTCGTGATGACCGACGACACCCGGAACTGCGACGAGGTGAAGGAGTATCTGGAGTCCCGGTACGCCGAACTGAGAGGCGCGGTGCTCGTGATCCACACGAAAAACAACGGCGAGATTTCCGAAGCGGCCACGGGGAAGAGCAAGGAAGAGCTGGACAAGCTGCGGACGGCTTCCCGCGTGATCGACAGCCTTGCAAGCCCGTACAAGGCGATTGTCTCGGTGATGGTGCTGCGGGAGGGCTGGGACGTACAGAACGTCACGTCGATTGTCGGCCTGCGGCCCTACTCCTCGAAAAGCAGGATTCTTCCGGAGCAAACCCTCGGGCGCGGTCTCCGGCGAATGTTCCGCGGGCAGGATGTGCCGGAAAAAGTGAGCGTCATCGGGACGCAGGCCTTCATGGATTTCGTCGAGTCCATCAAAGTTGAGGGCGTCGAACTGGAGTATCAGCCCATGGGCGCGGGCACGGGGCCGAAGTCCCCGATGGTCGTGGAAGTGGATCGGGGAAACACCCACAAGGACATCGGCCAACTCGACATCGAAATGCCTGTTCTGGCCCCGCGCATTTACCGGGAGTACAAGAACCTCGAAGGAATCGACGTAGCCAAACTGGGCAACCAGCGGCTTCCGCTGAAGCAGTTCTCGGAGGAGCAGCAGCGGGAGATTGTTTTCCGGGATATCGATACCGAAGAGGCCAGCCACACGACGGTGCTGGATTCAGTCTTCGAGCCGAGCTATCAGAACGTGGTCGGATTCTTCGCTCGTAACGTCATGCGCGACCTCCGCCTGGTGGGCGGCTTCGATGTCCTCTTTGGAAAGATGAAAGCCTTCGTGGAGACGGAGCTGTTCCAGCAGCCGGTTGACTTGGCCGATCTAAACGTCCTGCGGAATCTCTCCGAGATTGAGGCTGTGCGCGCGATCACGGAAGGTTTCAAGAGCGCGATCAACGCGCTGACGGTTCAGGACAAGGGAAGCACTGAAATCCGGGACACGATCAAGCTGAGCAAAACGCGGCCGCACTTGGTAAAGGATCAAGCCTTCCTCGTTCCCAAACGGTCGGTGTTCAACAAGGTCGTTGCGGATAACGCCTTCGAGCTGAATGTGGCGGCGTTCTTGGACGGCTGCCCGGACATCGTCTCCTTCGTGAAAAACTCCCAGAGTACGCAGTTCCGCATGGAATACCGGAACGCGGATGGGAGCATCGCCAACTACTATCCGGACTTCCTCGTCAAGCGCGCCGACTCGGAAATCTGGGTCGTCGAAACGAAAGGCAGGGAGGATCTCGACGACCCGCCGAAGTGGGAGCGCCTGCAACAGTGGTGCGCCAATGCGTCAGCCCACGATGGCAAGAGGGTGTTTAAGCCGCTCTTCGTGCGGGAGGAGCACTTCGAGAAGTACCAGCCAAAGGATTTCGCGGCGCTGGTATCGGCATGCGGCGATTGACTGATAACGGGTCCGGTGGGCATTGAAAGCATCGCCTCCGCGGATGACGGGCATGTCCGCTGGCTCTCCTCCCAAAACCCGTTCGAGTGAGCGCCTGTGGGTGTGCTCTTGCGGCATTCTGAGCGATGATGAGATCGACTCATGATAACGTTCCCAGCAAAGGCACGGACAGGCGCGGACGGGACGCTTTCCCTTGCTATACCCACTGGATTGCCGGACGCCGAGGTTGATGTCGTGGTGGTCGTTGAGGCTGCCGGACGGGACATGGCTATGCCATCCGACGAATGGCCCGAAGGGTATTTCGCGCGGCATTTCGGGTCGCTTCGCGACGCAGGTCTGGAACGCCCGCCGCAAGCAACCGGCCTGTGCGCTGCCGTGACCGAGGAGGGCGCGCTGGTCGTGGAAGCCAGGGAACAGGGACTGCGCCGCGCCAGGGCTCTCCTGCGCAAGTACATCCCCGAGGGAGTGAATCTATCGGACGAGTTGATCGCCGAGCGGCGGGCGGAGGCGGCGCGTGAATCCGAACAACCCCAATAGGCCGGTGTTCGACGCATCCGCCGTTCTGGCCTTGATGCAGGGCGAGCCGGGCGCCGATAAGCTGAGGGATCTCCAGCCGGACGCGGTTGTCAACGCGGTGAATGCGGCCGAAGTCCTGGCGAAACTGGTCAACCGCGGCATGCCGGCGGCGGAAGCGCAGGCCGCCTACAACGCGCTCCACCTTGAGACGGCCCCGTTTGATCCGGCCATGGTTGCGGTCTCGGCCCGCTATGTGTACAAGGGCGTATCCCTGGGCGACCGCTGCTTCCTCGCGGCGGCCCACCGGCTCGGGTCCGGATGGACTTCGGACCGCGATCTGGGGGCGCTATTCGGAAGCCGCATTCCGCCCCTGAACTTCTTCAAATGATCCGCCGCGTGATCCGCGGAATTCCGTTCACAGAAACTTTAAAAAAAGATTACGCTTTCTTTTCATGAAGTTAGCGGCCCTCTGAAACTCCTTCCCTTCCCCCCATCTGCTATTTTGAAATTAGGAAAGAGGCTTGCGCCCACCGCGCAGGTCACAACAGCCTTTCTTCGTGGCCACGAAGCGTTGTATTTACGGTGGTACTGAATTTCTCGTAGGGCCTGAATGAAGCCCTAACGGCGGTCACCATTGGATGACCCCGGCGAGAGGATCTTGGGTTCGAACTCATAACACCCGGTGGGAGGGATAGCGCCTTTTGCCCTGCCATGCGGATATCAGAGGATCAGGCATCGAAACGACCCGGTAAGACCGCCAGCCAGCGGCCCAATATCGACGTAGATGCGGTCCAAATCACTGGCGGCCGGTGACGCACGGCGAAAAGTCCGAGAGCCCCGGCCGCCACAACGAAATTCAGTGGGGCGGACCTCCGGGTCTGCCTTCTTGCGTTTCCGCCCGGCAATATCCCCGAGCCCGTAGTGTCTCTCGCCGCCCCCAACCCCGCCAGCCGCGCAATCCGCCTGAAAAATGAGAGAATGGCGGTCGAGATGCCACGTTCCACTCGCCTGAAATCGGCCTGCGCCTCCATCGCGCTGCTGTTCGTACTCGCGCCCGCCGCCCCCCGCGCCGCCGCGGCCAAGGTCAAGCCGGGAACCTCTCACTGGATCGCCACCTGGGCCGCCAGCCCCTCGCCCGCCGGCCCCGCCGATACCATGCGCCGCCGCGGCCTCGAGTTCAACCAGCAGACCCTCCGCGAAATCGTCCATATCACCCTCGGCGGCGGCCGGTTCCGCGTCCGTCTGTCGAATGCCTTCGGAACCAAAGCCGTCGAGATTGGCGCGGCGCATCTGGCCATCCGCGGCGCCGGTTCGAAGATCGTCCCGGGATCGGACCGCGCCCTCGCTTTTGGCGGCCGGCCCGGCATCGCGATTCCGCCGGGCGCGCTCGTGTTAAGCGATCCCGTGGACCTCCAGGCCCCCGATTCGGCCGATCTGGCCGTGAGCGTTTACCTGCCCGGCGGGCCAACCATTCCCAGCACCCTGCACTATTCCGCCATGCAGACTTCCTACCTCGCCGCCGGCGATGCGGCCGGCGCCGCGGAGATGCCCGAGACCCCCAACCTCTCGACCTGGCCCTTCCTGACGGGCGTGGACGTGATGGCTCCGCTCGGCTGCGCCACGGTCGTCGCTCTCGGCGACTCCATTACCGACGGCGCCCGTTCCACCAACGACGCCAACCGCCGATGGCCCAACGTCCTGGCCAGCCGCCTGCTTGCCTTGCGCACGAAAACCCGGCTGGCGGTGGTCAACGCCGGAATCGGCGGCGGCCGCATTCTGCACGATGGCGCCGGCTCGGCGGGTCCCCAGTACGGCCCCAGCGCCCTCGCCCGGTATGAGCGCGATGTCCTCGCCCAGCCCGGCGTGAAGTACGTCATCGTGCTCGAGGGCGTCAACGACATCGGTCATCCGGGCCCATCGCCCGGAGCTTCCGCGCCTATGTCCGAGGACGTCACCGCCGAGGACATGATCGCGGGCTACCGGCAGCTCCTCGAGCGGGCCCACGAGCGGGGCATTAAGGTCTTTGGTTGCACCATCATGCCGTTTCCCACCCAGGCTCCGAAAGAGGCCAAGCGCCAGGCTGTGAACCAGTGGATCCGCGCCTCCAGGGCCTTCGACGCCGTGATCGATTTCGACAAGTTGGTCGGCGACCCCGCCCAGCCGGGCCGATTCCTGCCCGCCTATGACAGCGGCGACCACCTCCACCCCAACGATGCCGGGCACAAAGCTATGGGTGAAGCGATCGATCTATCCCCTTTTTCCCGATGACGCTACCCCCAAAAGGGATTCCCCCCCATCCCCACAAAAGATCGCCGAAGTTTTCGACGCTTTCGGGCCGAATTGGATGTATTATTACATTTCAGGTATTGGCGCCTTTTACTCGTAACTGATCCTACATCTTGTGAGGCTTGCATGAGAGCGCAAACGGTTGACGTGAAGTCCTCAACTGGACGGGTCCTCTGTTGCACCGTGTTCCGGCCCGGGGGGAAGAAACTGCTGGCTAAAGGCCATATTATCAGCGACGAAGACGTCCGGGTCTTGGAGTCCGAAGGCATGGAAACCATCTGGGTTACCGAGCTGGAGGAGGGCGAGGTCGGCGAGGACGACGCGGTTTGCGCGGTAGCCAGCGAGATCGGGTGCGGTAGCCTTGAGATCCGCCTGGCGGCGGGCGGCCGGGCCAATCTCCTGGCCTCCGAAAATTGCTGCGTGCTGGTGGACGACGATCTCCTCAGGCAGATCAACTGCACCGCCAGCGTGGTCATCGCCACCGCTCCGAATTTCAGCTATGCCGTTGCGGGACAACGGATTGCAACGGTGAAAAGCGCTCCCTTCGCGGTCGCCAAGGACCATCTCGAGGCCATCACCCACATCGTCAAGGAGCGCGGTCCCATCCTCCAGGCGCGGCCCATCCGCAACCCCGCCATCGGGGTTCTCTACACCGATCCGATCAGCGGCGAGCGGGCGCGGCAGCTCTTCGAGAACATCATGCGCCAGCGGCTGGAACGGTTCGGCGTCAGCTCCAACTTCATCCTGTCTTGCACCGAGGACGAGAACTCCGCAAGCCGCTGCCTGCAACATCTGTTGCGCTCGAAGCCTTCCGTGATCCTGGTGGCATCCACCACCGCCCCCGCTGGCCCCGAGGACGTCATCGGACAGGCCATCTGCCGCGTGGATGGCCAGGTCGAGCGCTTCCTGGCGCCGGTGGAACCCGGGAATCTCCTTCTGCTGGCCTACAAGGACGACGTGCCGATTATCTCCGCGCCGGGCTGCTTCCGTTCCGCCAAGCCCAACGTGGTCGACCTGATTCTGCCCCCGCTCCTGGCCCGCTATCGCGTGAACGGCTGGGAGATCGCCTGCCTAGGTCACGGCGGCCTGCTGGCCTGATATACTCCTCCACCTCCTGAAATCCGCCCCCTCCGAGCCGATTTCAGGCGCTCCTCATGACCGGGCGCCCCCTGTGGCGCCCGGTGTTTTCTTGCGCGCGCCGCGCGCTGCCATGGCCACCGAATGTACGGGCTATTGAGAATAGATCATAAACCCGCTACGATGAAATCGGGAGTTTCCGCATCCATGCCCAACGTCACGATTTCGTTACCCGACCCGCTCAAGGAATTCGTAGATCGGCAGATGACCTCCAGGGGCTTCGGCAACGTCAGCGAGTACTTCAGAACTCTTCTGCGGGAGGCGCAGGAGAAGGAACGCGAGACGTGTCTCGACGAGTTGCTGCTTGAAGGCCTGACCTCGGGTGAAGACATCCCTCTCGACGCCCGGTTCTGGAAGGATCTCCGGTCCGAGGCGCTTGAAATGATCGAAGAGCGGAAGATAGGAAAGCCGGGCCGGTGAAGCGGTTCGTCCGGTCGGCGGCACGCCGTGATATTCAGCGCCAGTTTCGCTATTACTTGGTGGAGCGGGATGCTCCCGAGGTGGCTCTGCGCTTTCTGGATGCCGTCGAAGAAGCTCTGAAGACGATCGGCCGCGATCCGGCCATCGGTGCTCCAAGGTCCTTGGCCAACTTGCCGGGCCTCCGCTCATGGCCCGTTCCGGGCTTCGAGAATATCGGGGTTTACTACGTGGAGACGCCAGAGGCCGTTCGGATCATCCGCATTCTCCACGGCCGCCGCGACCTGGGACGAATTCTCGCGAGGGAAGACGTGTCGATCCAGTAATGGAGCGGCCCCTCAGCTCTGTCCGCCCGGCCGGGCATGGACTTTTCCCTTGAACATGGTGTAGACCACCACCATGTATCCGCACGCGACCGCCATGCCGGCGCTCCACCAGATCAATCCGGCGGATAAGGAATGGCTTCCGGCGGCCGCGTTCCGGATGGTGATGGCGTTCGCCGGGTCGCCCGAGGAGGGCAGCAGCGTCGGATATAGCGCGAACGCGGCTCCGCCGAGCGTCGCCGCCACATACAGGCACGAGGACAGAAAGGCGTTCCGTTCCTGGCGCTCGCGCGTGAAATAGAAGATCCCTCCCAAGCCCGCCGCCACCAGAACCGGGATCGCCCAGCCCAGAATCGTGGCGCGGTAGTTGTCCAGAAGTTGCGGGCGCACGAACACCGTCGCGGGCACGGCCAGGACCGTCAACGCCGCCTGCGCCGGCCAAAGCCGCCGAACCACCGCCCGCATGCGCGCGTTCAGCGGGCCTTCGGTCTTCACGGTGACGTACAGCGCGCCGTGAACGCTGGTCGCCACCAGCGCCACCACGCCGCAGAGCGTCGTGTACCAGTCCAGAATGCCGGGTTCGCCGCCGGGCTTGAAGTCGGTCCACAGCGGAGCGAAGAAGAAATGATCCGCTCCCAGCGCAACGCCGCGCATCACGTTGCCCAGGGCCGCTCCGAACACAACGATCAGGAGGATGCTGGCCAGCGAGAAGGCGCCGTCGAAGAAATCCCGCCAGACCGGCGTCTCCAGGTGCATCCGGAACTCGATGCCGATGGCGCGAAAGACCAGCAGCCAGAGCACGATGTGCAGCGGAAGATAGAAGCCGCTGAAGCTCGACGCGTACAGCAACGGAAACGCGTAGAAGAGCGTGCCGCCCGCCGCGAGCAGCCAGGCTTCGTTCCCGTCCCACACCGGTCCGATGGATTCCAGCAGGCTCCGCCGTTCCTCGTCGGTCCGCGCGGCGATCAAATGCAGAGCCCCGGCGCCCAAATCGAAGCCATCGAATACGGCGTATCCCGCCAGCATCGACGCGACCAGAACGAACCAGATGGTTTCCATGGGCCTACGCAATGCCTCCCGAAACGGTGGCCGGCGTCGATTCCGGAACGGCCGGGCCTCGCTCGATCAGCCGGTACAGGAGAAACAGCACGAACAGCGACAGAAGCGCGTACAGGCTCATGTACCCGAGCAGGGTGAAAAGCCCGTTGCCCGCCGATACGTTCGCGGAGAACCCGTCCGCGGTGCGCACCAGTCCGTACACCAGCCACGGCTGGCGCCCGATCTCGGCGGTCAGCCAGCCGGCCGTGTTGGCGATGTAGGGAAACGGGCAGGCCAGCATCAGGCACCACAGGATCCAGCGCGTGCGAAACAGGGATCCCCTCCACAGCAGCGCCCCGGCGGCCAGCATGAGCGCCACGAACAGCGTGCCCAGCCCGGCCATGACGTGATAGGAGAAATACAGCAGTGGAATGTTGGTGGGCCAGTCCTGTTTGGGGAAGCGGTCCAGCCCGGCCACCTCGGCCCTGGTCGTGCCGTAAATCAGGAGGCTGAGCGCGTCGTTCACGACGATCGGATTATCGATCCTCTGCCGTTCCACGTCGGGTTGCCCCATGATGACCACGGGAGCGCCCGCCCTGGAGTGAAACAGGCCCTCCATGGCGGCCGTGGTGACCGGCTGGTGACGGGCCAGGTAGCGCCCGTGGATGTCGCCGGACGGGAAGATCTGAAACGCGGCCGCGATCAACCCGGCAGTCACGCCGCAACGGATGAAGATGCGGGCATGGTCCGCGTGGCGGCCGTTCAGAAGGTAGAATGCGCCCACCGCCGCCATCGCGAACGCGCCCGTGACTACGGCCCCGCTCATCGTGTGCGCGTATTGGATCCAGGCCCACGGATTCGCCAGCACTCCCCACAGGCTGGTCACCTGGAACGACCCGTCCGGCAGGCGGCTGTACGCGATCGGGTGCTGCATCCAGGCGTCCGCCGCCACGATGAAGAACCCCGAAAGCCAGGACCCCGCAAAAACCAGAAATGCGGCCCACCAGTGGCCCATGCGGCTGAGCCGCTTCTCGCCAAACAGAAACATGCCGAGGAACGCGGACTCCAGAAAGAACGAGAATACGCCTTCCATGGCCAGCGGCCCGGCAATCACGCCGCCGGTCAGTTGCGAGAACCGCGCCCAGTTCGTGCCGAACTGGAACTCCATCGGGATGCCGGTCACGACCCCCGCCAGGAAGTTGATTCCGAAGATCCGCGTCCAGAACCTCGCCGCCTCGTCGTAAGCGGGGTTCTTGGTCCTGAGCGCCAGCGTCTTGAAGATCACGATGAGCGGCGCGAGGCCCATGGTCAGTTGCGGAAAAAGGTAGTGGTAGGTGACGGTGAAGGCAAAATGAAACCGGTGAATAAAGAGCGCGTCATCCATAGATGTACCGCCGCGCGCGGCAACACGCCATGATATCGCACCGCGCCGGGAAATAGCGGTTCTATTGCGCGGCGGGCTTTGAAAGCATCACAGCCCGCAGAATGTCGTTGATGCGGGTGGAGTAACCTTCTCCGTAATTCTTCAGCCAGGCCAGGACGTCGCGATCCAGCCGGACCGCCACCAACTGCTTGGCCTTCGGCCGGAAGGCGGATGCCAACTGCTCCTCGGTCAGCGGGGGGATGTCGGAGTAGTCGATTTCGGAATCGGGCCTGGCCGCCAGCCGGCGCAGGGCGTCCCGCTGCCGATTCGTCGGCGGCTTATTGAAAATATCCCCGGCTTTCACGCGCACCAGCTTTTCTGGCCGAGATGATACGGACGATTTCTTCGCCATTGTCTTCTGCCTCCCTGTAAACGTGGACGACTACCAGCAATTGGACGCCGAGGGCCAGCCCAAGCGCGTGCCAGCGTGGTTCGGCGTCTTCGCCCACGCGGTCCTCAATGAGCGCGAGATTCGGGTCTTCGAATACGCGGGCGGCAGTCCTGAAATCGATGCCATGTTTCGCCAGATTGGCCCGATTCTTCGCCGCGTCCCATTCAAAGCGCATTCCGTTATACGAATCGTATAACAGTCGCTGCCCGGAGTCAACGAAGATCGCGATTGCCGGCGCAGGCGGCCAAGAGCGCGCCGCCGCTTCGAGCTGGAAGCGATAGCGCGCTATTCCCAGCGGATGCCGCGGGCCTTCAGCTCGCGCGCCAACTGCGCGGCGTCTTCGAACTGCACGGCATCCATGCCCGCGGCGCGGGCCGCTTCGACGAAGGCGGGGATGTCGTCGGTATAGAAGCACTCTTCGGGAAGGCAGCCGGCGCGTTCGATCGCCGCCAGATAGATCTCCGGGCGCGGCTTCATGGCGTGTACTTCGTAGGAAAGTACCATGTCGTGGAAGTGGCGCAGGACGGGATAACGCTCGCGGATTCCCTCGAAGTGCGTGACGTTCGTGTTCGAGAGCAGCAGCAAACGGTAGCGGGCGGCCAAGCCTTCCAGCATGCTTTCCGGGATCAGCACATCGTCGAAGATGCCGTTCCAGATGGGGAGGAAGCCCTGGTAGTCCAGACGCAGATCGAGCGCCAGGCGGAGTTCACCATAGAAATCCGTTGGCCCGATCAAACCGGTCTCGAACCGCTCAGCCAGCCCGGTCGACGCAATCCGCCGCGGGATCTCGGCCGCGGCGTACGGGCAGACTTCCGCCAAGGCCCGGTAGCCGGGCGCGAAATCGAAGTGGATCAGGACCTTGCCCAGGTCGAAGATGACGGTCTTATGCAAGCTTCGCAATCAGCGTTTGGCCGGGCGCATCCCGAGCCATGCTCCGGCGATGGCGATCGGCGATCCGGCCATCAGCGGCATGGCCGTCCAAAACTCTCCCGGCTCAAAGCCATAGCCGCTGAAGATGTATCCCTCGATCATCAGGACGGCCACCGCCAGGCTCCAGAGAAAGAACAGCGCCGGCAACTTGCGAAAAACCGCCAGGATGACCGTCAGAAGTCCCACGAGGCTCCCGAAATGGACCACGTAGGTCAGGGTGGATCCCGTCCACGGGAGCATGTCCAGGCGCAACGACTGGTGCGCGCCCACCGCAATCGAGGACGCCGCAAAAAGAAAGACGGCTAGCAAGCCGTGATAAAGGTAACTGAAATAGCGTATGATCGCCGCAAACACTCGAACGACCTCCTCGTAAAATGAACGCTCATTCTAGCAACTCTTCAGCCGGCCGCTAGTCGGGCTTGAACTCGAAGGTGTCGGTATTGGTCCGGACCAGCAGGCGTCCGGGGCCGAGCGGCTTTCCGGAGGCCGGGAAGAAGACGGCGCCGTCGGTGGATTCGCCCGCGGCGAGCTTGGTCTTGACCAGCGCGACGGCGCTGGCCTCCGCGGCCGCGCGGAGCTTGGCGGGTCCGAAAAGCAGCGCCGCCTCCCGGCGCTGTTCGTATCCGTTGGTGGATCTCGTCGTCCTGACCCCGTAAAGGGCGGCTTCGTAATCGTCCACCAGCTTCAGCAAGTCGGTCCGCGCGCCTTTCTGGGAGATCATCTGGACAACCGAGTCGGCGGAGGCCGCGCGGACCGCGTCCCCGTCGCTTCGGACGAAGGTGAAATCCTCGGGCCGGATGATGTAAGGCCCCTGGGACCCGTTCGAAACCGCCACCTGGATAACCACGTAGGAGTGCAGCCGCGCAGGCAGGGAGGCGTACATGACGGTCACGGCCGACTTGGTAAGGGTCTGGTATTTCAGCCCGTTCGACTCGAATTCGATGACCTGGGGCCAGCCCGGAAGCACGCCTAGCGCGAAGGCCAGCCCGCACGCGCCCGCAAGCCGGTTCATGTGACTATCTTACGATAAGGCGCTTCCCCGGTCGGAGGCGTTACAGACGCCGCCGCTTGTTCCGTGGCGGGGGTCGCAAGCCGTCACGGCCAGCGCGGCGGCGACTACCACGGCGCAGCCGATGACGTTGTACCAGAGCCAGGAAATGTCCGTCAGGCGCGACGTGGCCAGGATGGCGGATTCTCCGGCCAGCATCCCGAGGAAGGCGGCCGTACCGCCGACGCGGCGGAACCCGAGCGCGAGCACGAAGCAGCCGAGCAGCGTGCCGTAGAAGAGCGACCCCACCTTGTTGACCGCGACGATCAGCGGCCCGAGCCGGCCGGCGAACCCGGCGAACGCCACGGCGTAAACGCCCCAGAAGAGCGTGGCCCAGCGGGAGGCGGCCAGGTAATGGCGGTCGGAGGCCTCGCGGCGGACATGGCGCCGGTAGATGTCCACCACGGTGACGGTGGCGAGCGAATTGATCTCGCCGGAGCTGGCCGACATGGTGGCGGCGAGAATCACGGCGATCACCAGGCCGACAAGCCCGGCGGGCAGGTAGCGCGTCACGAACGAGAGGAAGATGTAGTTGACGTCGGAGAAATTCTTCTCGCCGCCGCTGCGCCCGACCAGCGCGGCGGCGCCGGCGCGGGCCGCGTCCATGCCCTTCTGCGCGGCGCGGTATTCCGAGACGCCGCGCGCGCGGGCCGCGGCATCGCCGGCGCGGCGCGCTTCGAGCAGCGCCGTGGCGGCGGCGCGGCGGCGCTCGAAAGCCTCGAGATACCCGGCCTTCACGGGAGCGTAGGCGGCGGCCGGCTCGATGCGCCGAAGCTCCGATTCCTTGAACAGAACCGGGGGCTGCACGAACACGTAGAAGACGAAGACCATGGCCCCGATGAAGAGGATGAAGGCCTGCATGGGGATCTTGGCGACGGCGGCAAACAGCAGACTCAGGCGGCTTTGAGCGACGGAGCGGCCGGTGAGATAGCGCTGCACCTGCGACTGGTCGCAGCCGAAATAGGAGAGAAACAGAAATGTCCCGCCGAACAGGCCGCTCCAAAGGTTGAACTGGTCGCGCCAATCGAAGCGGGTGGTGACGGCGTTCAGGCGGCCGGCCGCGCCCGCCAGAAACGCGGCGTCGCCGAAGGAAACCGAATGCGGGAGCAGCGCGACGATGGTGACGAGGGAGACCATCAGGCCCACCAGAATGACGCACATTTGCTGCACGTCCGACCAGGTCACCGCCTTGATGCCGCCCAGAACGGTGTAGGTCACCACGACGGCACCCACCAGGGAGGTGGTGGCCCGCTCGGGCCAGCCGAGGATGGCGGAGAGCACCAGGGCCGGAGCGTAAATGGTGAGGCCGGCCGAAAGGCCTCTCTGGCACAGGAAAATCAGGCTGGCGAGAGCGCGCGTCTTGCCATCGAAGCGCTGCTCGAGGTACTCGTAGGCCGTGTAGACCCGGGCGCGGTGGAAGAGCGGAACCACGGTGGCGCAGAGAATCACCATGGCGATGGGCAGCCCGAAGTAGAACTGCAGGAAGCGCATGCCATCGGCGTAGGATTGGCCGGTGGTGGAAATGAAGGTGATGGCGCTGGCCTGGGTAGCCATGATGGAGAGCGCCATGGCGTACCAGGGCATGGTCTTGCCGGCCAGCAGGTAGCGGTCGACGGTGTCGCTGCCACGGCCGCGGTAGAGGCCGTAGGCCACGATGAAGACCAGCGTTCCGACCAGGACGGCCCAGTCGGCGAGCCTCATCGGAAAGCTCTCGTGAACAGGAAGAATCCCGCGATGATGGCGGCCAGGTAAATGAGGACCGCGATGTAGACGCGCCGCCACGTGCCCAGAAACGGCGGCGGTTCGTCGGGGACGTCCCCAGGTTGCGGCATGAAGTGGAGTTTAGCACGGAACGAAAAGCAGCTATCAGCTTTCAGCTAAGACCCAAGAAGGCAGGCCGGGAGGGCTGCCCCGCCGATACGCTACCTTCGATGGTTCGATGTACCAGTTGAGCCACGGAGAATCCCGAAACTAGCCGGTATTGCGGGAGTTGCGCCGCGCCGCTGGGGGCGGTTTTGATCGATTCGCGGATGGAGACGGCGGCGCAGCCCGGGCACCCGGCCAGCCGGCCGCCTTCCCTCAGCTCCAGCGCGGCCGACGAGGGCCGGTTTCCGGCGGGGACCCTGCTCGCCGAGCGCTACCGCGTCGCCGGCGAACTCGGGCAGGGCTGTATGGGTGAAGTCTACAAAGCCACGTTGGCAAGGTTCTCCTTCAACTTGATTCTATACTGGCGGTGAGGGTGGGATTCGAACCCACGGAGGAGTCACCCCCTCAACGGTTTTCGAGACCGCCCGATTCAACCGCTCTCGCACCTCACCGCGTGGGAAGACGAGAAGCCGGGGACGCCTTCATTGTATCAAACGCTCCCGAATCCAGGCGCGCCGGCGGCGGTCCTTGCGATATGCTGAATCATCATGCTCGCGCACAGCGCAAGAATCATGCTTCGGGCTGGAGCCGCGGTTGTCCTGCTCGCCGCGCCGGCCTTGGTCTTCGCGCAGCCCACGCCGGTGGGCGCCTGGAGGACCGTGGACGACAAGACCGGCAAGCCCAGAAGCATCGTCCGGATTTACGAGGAGAACGGCCGGATCTTCGGCCGCGTCGAAGCCAGCCTGAACCCCCAGACCGCCGGACGCGTCTGCGACCAGTGCAAGGACGAGCGCAAGGGCCAGCCGATCGTCGGCATGGTGATCATTCGCGGCATCCGGAAGGCCGGGGATGAGTTCGGCGGCGGCGATATCCTCGACCCGGACAACGGGACGATTTATCGCTGCAAAATGCGCCTGCTCGAGAACGGCAAAAAGCTGCTGGTTCGAGGCTATATCGGCATATCCCTGCTTGGGCGATCCCAGACCTGGACTCGCGAACCCTGAAAGGCAGCTCTCAGCTATCAGCCGTCAGCCTTCAGCTTAAGGATGCTCGCTGACGTTCGCGGCTTTGCTCTTGTCTGAGGGCTGACGGCTGGCTTTCGGGCAGCCGTGCTATCGTCTCCTAGAGGCGGATTTGTCTTTTGAACAATACGGTTCGGTCTTAGCTGCGATCGCGCTTCTCGGCGTCCCTTGCGGCGGCTGCGCGCGGACTGCGGGCGAAAACCGCAAGCTCACCATCGCCGCGGCGGCCGACCTGACGTACGCCATGGACGACATTGCCCGGGAGTTCCGGCGCGCGCGTCCGGACGTGGAGCTCCCGACCTCCTACGGTTCCTCGGGCAACTTTTATTCGCAGATCCGCAACGGCGCGCCGTTCGACGTCTACTTATCGGCCGACGTCGCCTACCCGCGCAAGCTGATCGAGGAGAAGATCGGGGTGCGGGATTCGCTGTTCGTTTACGGAGTGGGGCGGATCGTGGTGTGGGTTCCGGCGGCATCGAAGCTCGATCCGGCAGCGGCTTTGCGGGACGCAACTTTGAAGCGCCTCGCCATCGCCAATCCGCAACATGCGCCGTACGGGCGCGCGGCGGAGGCGGCTTTGCGCTCGCTGGGCGTGTACGACGGCATCAAGGACAAACTGGTTCTGGGAGAAGACATCTCGCAGACGTTTGGATTCGTGCGAAGCGGCGCGGCCGGCGCGGGCATCGTGGCGCTCTCGCTGGCGCTCGCGCCCTCGTCCCGCGCCGAGGGGCGGTACTGGGAGATTCCGCTGGACGCCTATCCCAGGATCGAACAAGGCGGCTTGCTCTTGAAGGATTCGGCGGATTCGCGGGCGTTCCGCGCGTTCCTGGTGAGCGCCGGCGGACGCGGCATCCTGAAGCGCTACGGCTTCTACATGCCGGAGGACCGATGATGGACTGGCGGGCCATCTGGCTTAGCGCGCGGCTGGCGGCTTCCACCACCGCGATTCTGCTCGTCGTCGGAATGCCGCTGGCATACTGGCTGGCTTTTTCGCCGCGCCGCTGGAAGTTCCTGGCGCAAGCCGCCGTTGCGCTTCCCCTGGTGCTTCCGCCGACCGTGCTGGGTTTCTACATCCTGCTGGCGATCGGACCGCGCAGCCCCGTGGGCGCGCTGTACGCGCGGCTGACCGGCGGCATGCTCCCGTTCTCGTTTCAGGGGCTGCTGCTCGCGTCCGTGCTCTACAGCCTGCCGTTCACGGTGCAGCCCATCGCGGCGGCGTTCGCGGCGGTGGACCGGAAGCTGGTGGAAGCATCCTGGTGCCTGGGCGTCTCGCGGATGGCGACCTTCCGGCGCGTCATCGCGCCGTTGGCCCGGCCGGGGATCGCTACCGGCGCGGTACTGAGCTTCGCCCACACGATGGGCGAATTCGGCGTGGTGCTGATGGTGGGCGGCAACATCCCGGGAGTCACGCGCACCGTGTCGATCTCCATCTACGACCAGGCGCAGGCCCTCAACTACGCCGCGGCCGGCCGGACTTCGCTGTTCCTGCTGGCGATTTCGTTCACCGCGCTGGCGCTGACCTACGCGCTCCAGCGGCGGTTTTGGTCGCTATGGCCAACGAGCTGATCTGCCGCTGCCGGAAGCGGCTGGCCTCCGGATTCGAGTTGGACGCGGACCTGCGCGTCCCGCTCGGCGAGTCTCCGGTGACGGTTCTGTTCGGCCCGTCCGGCGCGGGCAAGACCACGCTTCTGCGCCTGCTTGCGGGGCTGGACCGGGCGGACTCCGGCGAGATCCGGTTCCGCGGCGAGACTTGGTACGACTCCGCGCGCGGCATCCACCAGGCGCCGCAACAGCGCCGCGCCGGCTTCCTGTTTCAGGATTTCGCGCTGTTCCCGCACCTCACGGTGGCGCGAAACGTGGAGTACGGCGCGCCGCGCGGGAAGAGAAAGGGCCTGCTCGAAGCGTTCGGGTTGGCCGCTCTGGCGGCGCGGTTTCCGCGCGAGATTTCCGGCGGCCAGCAGCAGCGCGTGGCGCTGGCGCGCGCGCTGGCGGCCGAACCCGCGCTGCTGCTGCTCGACGAGCCGCTTTCGGCGCTCGACGCGGCCGCCCGCGCGCGCACGCGCCACGAACTGCGCCGCGCGCTGCTCGATGGCGGCGTGCCGGCCATCGTGGTGACGCACGACCGCACGGAAGCGGTGGCGTTGGGCGACTGGATGGCCGTGCTGGCGGACGGCCGCATCCGGCAGGCGGGGCCGGTCCGGGAGGTGTTCCGCCATCCGGCGGATGCGCAGGTGGCCGAATCCGTCGGGGTGGAGAACGTGCTGCCGGCGTCGATCGTGGCGCGGGAGGGCGGCCTGCTTACCTTACAGATCGGGCCGGCGCGCCTCGAATGCGTCGACGCGAAGGACGCTTTTCAGACCGGCGGGGCCGGGGACTGCCCGGTTTGGGCCTGCATCCGCGCCGAAGACGTGGCGCTGGCGCGCGAGCGTCCCCGCGATTCCAGCGTCCGGAACCGGCTGGCGGGACGCGTGCAGTCGGTGCTCGTGGAAGGTCCGCTGGCGCGCGTCGAGCTGGACTGCGGGTTCCCGCTGGTGGCCTGCGTCACGGCGCTATCGGCGGGAGAGATGGGTTTGAAAGCCGGGGAAACGGTGTATGCGGCGGTGAAGGCCACGGCGGTGCACCTGACGGAGTAGCCATCAGCCTTCAGCCACCAGCCCTCAGCTCCGGAGCGCCACGTCGCGAAGCGACGGCGCCAAAGCTGATGGCTGATGGCTGACAGCTGAAAGCTTGTTTTGTCACACTCCGGCGCCCCTGACGGTTCGGCTGCGCACCGACCCGCGGCTCTGGCCTTCGATCGTGACCGTGATCGGCGTTTCCTTCTTGTTCCGCACCACCATCACGGTCAGCGTGTTCTGGCCGTCTTTCAGGGAGCGCAGCGCCCTGGTGATTTCGGCGGTGCTGGCCACCTTGGAATCGCCCACCTTGACGATGACGTCGCCGGCTTTGATGCCCGCCTTCTCGGCCGCCGAACTGGCCACGACGGATTTCACCAGCACGCCTTCCTTCACGCCGAAGAAATCGGCAAGCTGGGCTTCCTGTCCCAGGGCTTCGCCAACGATGCCCAGCCTGGGGTTCTGCCAGTTCATCTGGAAGTTGGGAATGTCGGGCATGGTGAATTGAGGAATCGTGATCTCCGGCATCGTAAAGGCGCGGCCCTGCCCGGTTGTGATGCTCATGCCGTCCTTGCGCGTGCCGATGGCGGCGGTGAGCGTCTGCGTGGCGCCGCCTCGCGACACCACGATCTTCACCTGGCGCTCGGGCGGCGTCTCGCGCACCATGCGGGCAAGCTGCTCGGTCCCCTGGATCGCCTGGCCGTTGTACTCCAACACCACGTCGTTTTCCTTGAAGCCGGCCTTGGCCGCCGGGCTGTCTTCGTAAACCTTGGTTACTTCCGCTCCACGCTCCTCCTTCAGGTTCAAGGCCTTCGCGCGTTCGGAGTTGATATCGGCAGTGCCGATGCCGAGGTAGCTGGTCTCCCCGCCGTTTATGGTGACGGCGACGGAGCGTCTGTTCCCCGTCGACGGCGGCGCCGGTGCCGCCGGTTGCGCCCACGCGGCCGCGGCGGCAAGAGCCAGCATCCCGAATCCGAGTCGTAATCTCATATACACCTCAATTAACTCCTAATGAAAACCGCTCCACACGCAAGTTAGACGGAGCAACCGCGATGATGTCACCAAGTGGGGCGGGCCGCTAAAAAGTTCCCACCGACGCATTCCAATCCCGCAGCGCCTTCTCGCATTTCCAGCGCACGTAATCGTTGCTCTCCCGCGGCGCCAGGTCCTGCAGGAATCCCACGATGGAATCGTCGCGGCGCGCGACCAGCAGATCGACCGCGTGCATGCGCACGGTGGGGTCGCCATCGTCCTCAAGAGCGCCGGCCACCGTCTGGCGGACCCGCGGATCGGTCATCCGGGCCTTGAGACCCTCCAGCGCCTGGAGCCGCACGCCGGCGTTGGAAGCGTGGGAAACGAGGTTGAGCATGACGTCGCGCACGTCGTCGGAGCCGGTCCGCTCTCTCAGCAGGCCGACCGATTCCATTTGTACGGCGGGGTTGTCGCCGCGAGCCGCCGTCAGCAGGAGCTTCTGAATGTCCCGGTCGTCCATGCGGCCCGAGATCTCTCGCCGGCGCGTCTCGTCGAATGCGATCGTCACGCGCCCGGCGTTGTCCGGCTGCACGGAGCGGACGCTGGCGTAAACCTCGCCGGGAGACGCCGGCGCCGGGCCGGAGCCGGCGCCCGTAAACCGCGCCGCGAGGAACCCCAGCGCCACCAGGGCCAGCGCTCCCACGGGCTGCCGCAAGCGGCCGAAACCGGCCAGCGTGGCGCCCATGGCCTCCAGAAACAGCGTCCACGGGCCTTTGGCCGGCGGTCTTTCCAATCGGGACGCGCCGCTTTCGATGGCCGATCTCAGCTCCGCGCGGCACTCTTCCAAAAGCAATGGCGGAGGCTCGGCCCGCCTCCGGTCGAGCGCGGCCGCAAGCCGGCGCTGGCGCTCGAGTTCGCCCGCGCAGGCCGCGCACGCATGCGCGTGCTCCTCCACGCGCTCTTCATCCTCCGGCGGAAGTTCGCCGTAGAAGTAAAACGGTAAAAGCTTCCGAACCCAATCGCAATTCATACGCAATCTCCCAATACCGAGCGCATCTTCTGCGTGGCCCGGAACAGGCAGTTCTTGGCGGCCTCTTCGGTGGCGCCCAGAATCTCGCCGATGTTCCGCAAACGCAATCCCTGATAGTGCCTCAACTCAAACACCATGCGCTCGCGCGGCGTCAGGCCCTCGAGCGCAACCTCAATCCTTTCCCGCAACTGCCGGTTCCACATGCTCCGCTCCGGGTCCGCTTGCGGGGCCTCCTCCTCGAAGGAATCCATCCGGTCGAGCGGTCCATCGGGCGTTTCCACCACGGCCGGCTCCTCTTTGCGAACCTTCCGTTTCCGCAGGTGGTCCAGGCAGATGTTGGTCACGATCCGGTACAGCCAGGTAGGGAAGCTGCAATCGAAACGGAACGCGTGCAGGTTCCGGTACACGCGGAGGAACGCCTCCTGATATACATCCCGGGCATCTTCCGGGGAGCGCAGCAGGTTCATGGCGAGCCGGAGCACACTCTGGTCGTAGGCGCGGACCAACTGCTCGAATGCGCCATGGTCTCCGCGCTGGGCCGCCCGGATCAACGAATCGACCTGGGGAGTCAATCGGGCGCCCACCGCTTCGGCTGCGTCCTGAGCCATAAACTCCGCTACGCTACGGCCGGGCATGCCCGGCCCCTACCCCCGCCTGTTCCCTACCGTTCCATCCACCTGTGGAATTGGACGTACCCGCGGCAATTCCGTCACGGCGCGCCGCCCCCACTGGCCGGCGTTGCGGACGACCGCCTGGCCCGTCTCCCTGAGGTTCTTCAAGAGGCCGGCCATGATGTTGGTGCGCTGGTTGGTCTTCCGGTCGGCCTGCTGAAAGGCGGTCTGGGCTTCCTGCGGTCTGTTCCTCAGATCCTCCTCGCCGGCCCGCCGGCGGAAGCATGGATCGGTTCGCCTGCTCGAACCGTGCGTACCCCATTCCCGATTCCGCCGGCGCGGCCGCCACCAACAACTATAGACTCGTTTCGGCGCGGCGGCCGGGAAAAAGGTACGCCCGCCCGCCGCGGCCCCGCGAAGCGGAGGCCGGCAAGGCCGATAGCCGACGGCTGACAGCTACAATGTATTCATCATGTTCAGGTCCATCTCCGTTGCTCTGATCGCCGCGCTCCCTCTGCTGGCCCAGGACGGTTCCATATCGGCCGAGCGCATCCGCGAACACACCCGGTTCCTCGCGAGCGACTTGCTGGAAGGCCGCGGGGTCGGCGTGCGCGGCGGCCAACTGGCCAGCGAATACATCGCCTCCGAGCTGGCGCTTGCCGGCGCCAAGCCGGCCGGCGAAGGCGGAACGTACTTCCAGAAAGTGCCGCTGGTGGGCGTCGAGACCCAGCCGGATTCGCGGCTCGCGGCCACCGCCGCGGGCAAGCGCGTGGATTTCCGCTGGCTCGACGATTTCGTGGGCGTGAGCCAGAGACAGGAGCCAAGCACCCGCTTCGAGGGCGAAGCGATTTTCGTGGGCCACGGCATCACGGCCCCGGAATGGAAGTGGGACGACTTCAAGGGAGTCGACGTCAAAGGCAAAGTGCTGGTGCTGTTCACCAACGAGCCGGCTTCCGACGATCCGAAGTTTTTCGACGGCCGCGCGCTCACCTACTACGGCCGCTGGACCTACAAGTACGAGGAGGCCGTGCGGCGCGGCGCTCTAGGCGCCATCATCATTCACACCACGCCCACGGCGGGCTACGGCTGGGAGGTGGTGCGCAACTCCTGGGGGCGCGAGGAACCCTACGTCAAGCTGGCGCCGGGCGAATACTCGCTGGCCTTCCAGGGGTGGATTTCGCGCGAGTCCGGCGCGAAGCTTCTCGGCCTTGCCGGCAAGACCATCGACGAGCTGCTGGCCGCCTCGGAAAAGCCCGATTTCCGGCCCATTCCCCTGGGGGTCTCGATCTCCGGCAGCCTGTCGTCGAAGGTCCGCCAGCTTGACACGCGCAACGTGGCGGCCATCGTGCCGGGGAGCGATCCCAAACTCAAGGACGAAGTCGTGATTTTCAGCGCGCACTGGGACCACCTGGGAATCGGCGCGCCCGTCGCCGGCGACGCCATCTACAACGGCGCCATCGACAACGCCACGGGTTGCGGCGTCCTGCTGGAGATCGCGCGGGCCTGGGCCGCCCAGCCGCGTAAGCCCAAGCGCACCGCGCTGTTCCTCTCGGTGACGGCCGAAGAAGGCGGCTTGCGCGGGTCCGAGTACTACGCCGCGCATCCGCTATACCCGGCCGCCAAGACCGCCATGGACCTGAACTTCGACGCCTTGTATCCTTGGGGCCGCGCGCTGGACGTGGTGATCACCGGCGCCGAGCGCACCACCGCGCTGCCGCTGGCCCAGCAAATCGCCAAACGCTTGAACCTGGCGGTCTCGCCCGACGCCCGGCCGGAGCAGGGCCATTACTTCCGCTCCGACCATTTCTCGTTCGCGCACGCCGGCATCCCGGCCTTTTCCATCGGCCACGCCACCGAATTCGCCGGAAAGCCCGCCGGATGGGGCGTCCAGGCCGCCGACGAATACAACGCCAAGCACTACCACCAGCCTTCCGACGAGTTTCAGCCCGATTGGGATTTCACCGCCGTTCAGCAAGCCGCCGAGTACGGATTCCTGCTCGGCCAGGAAATCGCAAATCAGGATAAGCTGCCGGACTGGCGGCCGGGGGACCAGTTTAGGCGGAAGTAGCTGTCAGCCTTCAGCCGTCAGCCATCAGCCATCAGCTTTGGCCGGAGTCCGCTTCGCGGAGCCGGCGGGCGGGGTCAAAGCTGCGACGGAGTTTGGGCATTTGCCCAAAATCGCAGACGATGCCACTTTAGAATCAGTATGTTATGGAGAGGCTTTGCCCGTTTTGCCCAAATCGTCGGCAACCCTTGGGAAAAACGGCACATTTTCGGCGAATTACATTTGCACGACGGGTGGGTGTTCGTCTGCGGGACGTGCAGATACACTTCGGGCTTAAGAAAGAAGGCAGACCGGGAGGTCCGCCCCACTGGGCACACTTCGGGCTTGGAGGTTGCCTGACGCGGGGCCGGGCATGCCCGGCCCCTACGGGGGATGGGCATGTTAAGAACTTCGTTGCGGCGGCCGGGGCTCTCGGACTTTTCGCCGTGCGTCACCGGCCGCCAATGGTTTGGACCGCATCTACGTCGATAGTGGGCCGCTGGCGGGCGGTCTTACCGGGTCGTGTCGATGCTTGATCCTCTGATATCCGAATGGCAGGGCA
>CAIRXZ010000216.1 GCA_903882645.1 uncultured Acidobacteriia bacterium
CAATCCGTGTTCCGCCAGTTCGATTCCGCCGAGCGCAGCCTCTTCCGCTGCCTGAAGGAACTGCGCGCCTTGCAACTGGACCGCGCCGCCTCCGAAGCCGCCTTCGAAATGGCGGAGCCTCGACCCGCTCCCGCCCGTCCCAAGCCGGTTGTGCGGCCCGACCCGCTCCGTCCCGACCCGCTCCGTCCCCCCGCCCCGGAGATCAACCTCGCGCATCGGACCGGGCGGCCCGAGAGCGCCCCTTACCAGCCCAAGTACGATTTTGGCTTCGTTCTCCCGAAACCGTGGACCGCGGCCGATGGCGTCCACTTCGTGGATCCTCTGCCCGGAACCCCGTCCAAACGCCGCTGATCCGGAGGAAAAAGGTTACGCCCAAGCGATAATCCACGCCCGGAACTTGAAGATCGGCGCGCCTGTTGTGAACGAAACGGGGAACCTGCGCCCTCTCCAGGCTCGGCGGGCCGCGAGACCTGCCCCGCGCCCCTGTACAGCCGGTCGCTGACCGCTCGCCTCAGTGCATCGTGGCGGCGACGATCCAGGCGACCCCCAGAATGACGGCGCCCGCCACAATGGCGGCGGCGGCGTTGCGTTCTTCGGCGATCTCCTTCCGAACGTCGAACCCCGCCATCCTCGCCGCGATCGCCAGCGCCACCAGGAACGCCGCCAGGCCCAGGCAGGTGAAGAGAATCGCGTTGACCACCGGGGAACCGGTCATAGCCGCGCCTCCAACCAGGCGCGCCAGCCGTCCAGCCCCTGCCCGCTGGTGCAGGAAACTTCCAGGATCTCGATCTCGGGTTGCACGCGTCGCGCGTTCTCACAGGCCAGCGCGGCCTGAAACGGCACGTACGGAAGCAGATCGATCTTGTTCAGGACCATCAGGTCGGCGTGATGAAACGTGGCCGGGTATTTCAGCGGCTTGTCTTCCCCTTCGGTCACGCTGAGCAGCACGGCGCGCGCCTCCTCGCCCAGATCGTAGCTGGTGGGGCAGACCAGGTTCCCCACATTTTCGAGGAAGAGGATTTCCAGCTCCTCGACGCGCCAGCCCTCCAGGGCGCGTTCCACCATGCGGGCGTCCAGGTGACAGGCGCCTCCGGTGGTGATCTGGCGCACGGGGAACCCGAAACGCGCCAGACGCCGGGCGTCGTTATCGGTCTGGATATCGCCGGTCAGCACCGCCATGCGCCGGGAGGCGTCGAAGCCCTCGAGAGTGCGTTCGAGCAGCGCGGTTTTCCCCGAGCCCGGCGAGCTGATCAGGTTCAGGCAAAAAACGCCGCCGCGTTGAAAGCGTTCTCGCAAGCCGGCCGCGATCCGGTCGTTCTCGTTCAGGACTTTTCGTTCGAGCGGGACGCGCATCCAGGCTCCTCCAGCTCCAGGTAGGACAATTCCATTTCATCACCTCCGGCGGCCTCGGTGTGCGCCGACCCGCACCCGGAGCAGGCGGTGTTGTACTCGACCACGCGGAATTCGGCGCCACAGTCCAAACAGCGGCGGGTCCACGGGCGGGTCTCGATATCGAAAGCGAGCGGCTCCAGGTCGTCCCCGGCCACCAGGGACTCCAGGCAGAAGCGCAGCGATTCCGGCTCCACTCCCGAAAGTTCGCCGATGCGCAGGCCGGCGCGGGTAGCGCGCGCCCCTCCGTGAAGTCTTGTTTCGGCGCGCACGGCGTCCAGCACGGCCGCGGCTATGCTCATCTCGTGCAAACCATACTGTAAGGGCATTGCGCGAAGGGCGGCAAGCTGCCGCTAAAATGGGAGTGGCGCGGGTCGCCGGTCCGCCCATTGGCTGCGCTCCGGCGAGACCCCGCTTGACGATCCCGATCGCTCTTGGCAACATTGAAGAGCCGGCGTTGCGGCGCTCCGACGCCTGCTCGGTTTTCCTTCGAAACCGCGATCGGTTTCCCTCTGGATCGCCGATCGCCCTGAGCGGAATCCACACGCAACCACCAGGAGGCTGAAAATGGAGACCGGCACGCCGGCCAAACGACTTCCCGACAACGCATACACGCCTCTGGCTCCGGGAGAGACTTACCAGCCGCCCGTACCGGCGGCGGAGAAGCCGCCGGAACTCACCGCGCGCTCGATTGGGTGGGGTGTTTTCCTGTGCGTGGTGTTCAGCATCGCCTCGGCGTACTCGGGATTGAAAGTGGGACAGGTGATGGAGGCGGCGATCCCCATCTCGATCCTGGCGATCGGCTTGGCGCGCCTCTACCCGCGGAGGTCCACGCTGCTGGAAAACGTCATCATCACCGGCATCGGCGGCTTGGCGGGATCGGTGGTCGCCGGAGCTGTTTTCACGCTGCCCGCGCTCTACATTCTGAAGTTGGATCCGCACCCGGCGCAGACCATCCTCATCTGCGTTTCCGGCGGTTGCCTGGGCGTGCTGTTCCTCATTCCGCTGCGGCGCTACTTCGTCGCCGGCATGCACGGCAAGTTGCCGTACCCGGAAGCGACCGCGATTACCGAAGTTCTGGTGACCGGCGAGAAGGGCGGCTCGCAGGCGAAGTTGCTGCTGCAGGCGACCTTCGTCGCCGGGATTTACGATTTCCTGGTCACCACCTTTCAGGTGTGGAAGGAGTACGTGGATTTTCAGTTCGTCCCCGCCATGCGCATGCTCACGGAGCGCGCCAAGGTGGCGGTGAGCTTTGACGCCATCGGGTTCATTCTGGGGCTGGGATACGTGATGGGGCTGCGCAGCTCGATGATCCTGTGCGCGGGCGGCGTGCTTTCCAACTTCGTGCTGGTTCCGCTGGTGTGGATGATCGGCAGGGAGCACGCCGCCGCGGTCTACCCGGCGGCCATCCCCATCGGCCAGATGACGGCGGCGCAGATCTTCCGCGGCTACGTGCGCTTTGTGGGCGTGGGCGCCATCGCTACGGCGGGCATCTTCGGAATCGCGAAATCGCTTCGCATCGTGGCTTCGTCGTTCGGCGTCGCCCTGCGGGCGTTTCGAGCAGGCGAGAAATCGTCCGGAGATCGCACGGACCGCGACATGACCGTGGCCAGCATCCTGATCGGGGTTGCGCTGAGCGCGCTGGCGGTGGGCGCGATGTTCGGCAGCCTGTCGCACGACCCCGTGGTGGTTGCGGCGGGCGTGGCGCTGGCGCTGGTGTTCTCGTTTTTCGTCACCAGCGTGGCGGCCAACGCCATTGCCACTACGGCGCGCAATCCGGTATCGGGGATGACGATGCTGACCATCATCGTCTCCTCGATCGTACTGCTGCGCTTCGGCCTTTCGGGAACCACGGGAATGTTCTTCGTCATGGCGCTGGCGGGCATGGTGTGCACGGCGCTTTCGGTGTCCGGGCAGGCGGTGACCGATTTCAAGACGGGCTACTGGCTGGGCTCCACGCCGGCCGCGCAGCAGAAGGTGAAGTTCCTGGGCGTGGTCGCGGCATCGGTGGCGGTGGGGCTGACCATCGTGTTGCTGGCGCGCACGTTCCAGTTCGGCGAATCGGCGCCGGGCGACCCGCGCGTGGTGCTGCCCTCGCCGCAGGCATCCATCATGAAGGCGCTGGTGGAAGGGTTCATGAGCCGGCAGCCGGTGGCGTACATTCTGTTCGGCGCGGGCGCCGCGGTCGCGACGTCGATGGAAATGCTCGGCGTGCCGGCGCTGGTCTTCGCCCTGGGAATGTATCTGCCGCTGGAGCTGAATACCCCGGCGCTGGTGGGCGGATTTCTGGCGCACTGCGTGAGCAAACGCAGCGAGAAACTGGGTGGCTCGCGCGGCGCCGGGGTTCGCGAGCGCGGCGTGATCGTCGCCAGCGGGCTCATGGCCGGCGGCGCGCTGGGCGGCGTGCTGGGCGCGGCTTGCCGCCTCATACCGGGCTACAAGGAAGAGTGGATCCGCGCGCCGTTTTACGGCAATGAGCTGGTTTCGCAATCCGTATCGGCGCTGCTTTTCGTGTGTCTGTGCGGGTACCTCTGGTTCGGTTCGGTCCGCCGGAAAAAGGAGAGTGAGGCATGAGCGCGCCATTAGTGGAACTGGTTGGCAACGCCATTCTCGGCATCGATACGCTGTGGGGCGGGGACGTGATGTGCGCATCGGGGACGGGGCGCTTCATCGCCGATTCGTGGTTCGGCGACGAGCCTTTGCCCGCGGCTTACACGGCGCCGGAAGCCGGGCCGGTGCGGCAGGCGGGCGGCGTTTCGGCGAAGTCTCCCGACTCGGCCGCGATTGACGCGTACCTGGCGAAGGTGGATGTCCGCGGCGCCATCGAGGGGCTGAAGGGCGAGGCCGCTCGGGCTGGCGGCTTACGCGGCGAGTACATCGCGGGTCTGGCGCTGTGCTTCGAGACTATGTGGGACCTGGCGATGGAGATTCTGGGCCGCGGCCCAAAGGTCTCGTATCGCCGCTGCGTGCTGGCGTCGTGCGCTCAGGCGCCCGAGGCTTCCGACCCGCTGGCCAAGCGCGAGCGGGTGGCGGAGTTGCTCGGCGGGCCGGCCGATCTGCTGGCGGCCGTGGACGCGTGGCGCGCAAGCCATCGCGTGCCGATGGCCTCGATCCGGCTGTTGGGCGCGGCGGCGATCGGGCACTTCGATCGGTTGACGGCGGCCAACGTGGCGCCGCATCTGCCGGCCGAGTTGCGGGCCGTGCCGCGCGCGAATATCGAGTTTCTGGCGATTCGCGACGCGTGGTTCTCGGGGTCGATGAACTATCTCGGACGCAAGCGGCGCGCCGATGGCAGCCCGGAGTATGAAGCGACTTATGAGATCAACGCGTCGCTGGACATCTCGCTGCCGGAGTTCATGCAGCTTGTGAGTCACGAAGTCGTACCGGGGCACGTTACCACGTTCGCCTATTTGCAGAACCTATACTGGCGGCGCGCGGTGGGGTTCGAAGCTTCCGTGTTGACCATGAACACGCGCGCGGCGGCGCTGTTCGAAGGCATCGCCAACAACGCGATCCTGATGGCTTATGGCGTGACGGAGGTGGACCAGTTGCCCGATCCCGATCTACAGATCGGCGTGCTGCTGGCGTTGTTGCAGGACGATGCCAAGAACCAGTCGTCGTTTATGACGTGGGGCGAAGGCGCCGCGCAGGCTGAGGTGGCGAAGACGCTGCGCCGCGATTTCCTGGTCTCGACGGAGCGCGCCGGCAAGCTCTCGGGCGCTTGGGGCCGGCATCCGCTGCTGGGGCGCATGTATCTGCCGGCATACCGCGCGGGCACGATGAAGGTGGCCGCGCTGCGGCGGTTGTACCCGGCGGCGAAGATTCTGCCGGCGCTTTACGGCGCCAACGGGCTGGTGGACGTCGCGACGCTGGAGCGCGCGATTCTGGACCCGCATTCCTGATTGGGCTTGCGGACGCCGTGTCCCTTTAGTAATGCGCGGCTGTATATCTACAACGGCCGGAAGCGCGCGCTGAAGTGGCGCAGGAACGGCGGTTCCTCGACGATCTCCATACCGCGGATCTCCCGCTTCCTGGCATTCACTTCCAGGATGGCCTCCACGACGTAGTCGATATGACTCTGCGTGTAGACGCGGCGCGGGATCGCCAGGCGCAGCAACTCGTGGCGGGCGGCGGCCCCGAACATCACGGAGCCGATCTCGACCGAACGGATACCGGCGTGACGGTATAGTTCGACGGCCAGGGCCTGTCCTGGGAATTGGCGCGGGGGGACATGCGGGAGCATGCGGGCGGCATCGATATAAATGGCGTGGCCCCCGGGCGGCTCGACGATGGGCACGCCGCGGTCGGCGATGTGCCGGCCCAGATAGCCGGTCGAGACGATGCGGTAGCGGAGATAGTCGGGGTCGAGGATCTCTTCCAGACCCACGGCGATGGCTTCCAGGTCCCGGCCGGCGAGTCCTCCGTACGTAGGGAAACCTTCAGTTCTCCCCGGCGATCGAGCCAAAATGTAAAGATCCCAGCCCGCCTACGGCGCCGGGGGGTTCTCCAGCAGCGTCGATTGACGCCCCACCAACTGCCAGCCACCGGGCCCTTTGAGCCAGACCAGCAAGACGTTCAGGCGCGTGGTCACAGCCTCCTTGCCGGCGGATCTGTTCCGCATGTCGCAGTTCGCCTTGATCAGCGCGGTCGCGCCGTAAACGCGAACATTGACCTGGCTGAAGTCGATGGCCTCGATAGTCGTGGTTCCCTTGGTGGCCTGCACCACGTCGGCCTTGGTTTGGTTCTGCCCGTGGGAGTGGCTGTAGATGAGGTCGTCGTGCAGGTACTTCGCCACCCCGGCGGTATCCTTCGTCATCATCGCCTGTTTCAAGGCGTCATTCGCCGCCAACACTTCCTTGACGGCGACGGGATCGGGCTGCGCCGCGACAAGCGTCAGGCCCGAGAAAAGAGCGACAATCCATCTGGTCATAACCTCCCAGCTTAGAGCAAGCCGGGCGCGGCCGGGGATTTCCGGCCCGCCTAACCCGATTCAACGAATCGGGGCGAGCCGTATGGCGCCGCCGCCGCCCGGACGCGGCCGTCCTATACTATTTACATCGCGCAGGAGTCAGTGAAAGGAGAAACGAGTGCCAAACGAAGTGGAGTCCACTCCATCGACCCGCCGGGGCTTCCTGGGGGCCATGACAGCTCTAACCGCGGCTTCCTACAACCGGGTCCTCGGGGCCAACGACCGTCCCGGAATCGGTTTCATCGGATACGGATTGATCGGCAAGCAGCACATCACGAATTTCAAGAGGTCGTTCCCGGACGTCGACCGCGTGGCGATGTGCGACGTCTACAAGCCGCGCCTGGAGGAAGGCCTGGCGTACCTGGAAAGCCCGAACGCCAAGGGCTACAGCGATTTTCGCAAGATGTACGAGAACAAGGACATCAATGGCGTGGTGGTGGCCACCCCCGACCACTGGCATGCCATGCTCACCATCATGGCCTGCGCGGCCGGTAAAGACGTCTACGTCGAAAAACCGCTGACGGTTTTCATCGACGAAGGCAAGTGGATGCTCCAGGCGATGAACAAGTACAAACGCGTGGTGGTGGTGGGCACGCAGCGCAATCACAATCCGGGTCACCTGGCGGCCAAGAAGATCGTAGAGAGCGGCGTGCTGGGAAAGATACAGATGGTCAAGCTGGGAGGCGGCGGCCGCAACATTTATCCGGGCTTCGGCAAGACGCCCGTCGAGAATCCGCCCGCCGATTTCGATTACGATCTGTGGCTCGGGCCGGCGCCCAAGAAACCGTACCAGAAGCACCGCGGGTTGTACCATTTCCGCTGGTTCTGGGACTATTCCGGCGGCCAGTTGACCAACCTGGGGGCGCACAGCGTGGCCGCATTTCTGTTGGTCATGGGCGTGAAAGGCCCGACGAAGGTCGTGTCGTTCGGCGGACGATTCACGCTCGAGGACGACGGCGAAACGCCCGATCTCCAGGAATGCCTGTACCAGTTTCCGGGATTCATGATGACCACGGGCGTGCGCGAAGCCAACGGCTACCGCGACTCCTCGGGATCCGTCGTCATGGGCAACAAGGGCGACCTCCTACTGGGATCCAACCAGGTGGTTCCGGAGATGCACGGCGATCCGGTCAACCAGATTCCACGGTTCATGGGGCATCCGGCGGGCGGTCCGGTGTACAGCGACACCAAGTCGGCGCCCTGGATCGAGGCTCAGGCCGGAACGGGCGGCAGGGGCGGCGGCGCGGGCGGCGGCGCGGGCGCCGGCGAATCGATGGAAGACCAGATGTTCAACGCCAACAAGCGCGACTGGATCAATTGCATCAAGTCGCGCAACAAACCATTCTGCGACCTGGAGATGGGCCATCGAACGGCGGTCATCTGCAATCTCGGCAACATGTCGCTTCGCCTGGGCGGGCGGACCATTCAATGGGATCCCGAGAAAGAAGTAGTCGTGGGCGACAAGGAAGCCGCCGCCATGTGCGCCAAGCCGTACCGGGCGCCTTGGGACGGCATCCTACGGAGCCTTATCAAGGCGTAAGCTTCACGCTTCCGGCCCGAGGCGCGGAGACTCGGGGCGGGTGGGGGGGGAGGAAACCGGCGCCTGCCAGGTCTTCGACCTGGTGATGTTGTCCGGCGGCGGAGACGGATTCAGCCGCCGTAGGGCATCGGGGGGACTTTTCCCAGTTCGCGGGAGTAGACGGTCAGGGCGCCGCGATGATGGGCGGTGTGCTCGACCATGGCCCATACGATGCCGCCGATGGGTTGGCCGCCCATGACCGGGCCGGGCGGGAGTGGCCGCGCGAGGTCCTCCGGGCTTTGCGAGCGGAAAAAACGGATCGCGTTCGCGTATGCCCCTTCGAGGACCTGGCGGGCGGCGGCGAGCGAGGTCACAGCCTCGAGGGCCTTGCCGATTTTGCCGAAATCGAGGTCGAAACCTTCGGGCCGGGTTGCGCCCTCGATGAACCAGTCGAGAGTCTGCCCGGCGTGCCAGACTTGTTGCGCGACGGTCATCATGCCTTCGCGCGGACGGAAGCCGGAGTCGGCCTCATCGAGGACCCCGGTGGAACGCTCGAAGAATTCCTTGCTTGCGAGCAGTTGGCCGACGTAGATGGAGTCTTGCGGTGTTGGGATCATGGGATACACTATAGCATAAGGCGAAGAAAAAGAGAAGAAGGCAGACCAGGAGGTCCGCCCCACCCGGAAGGCCTCCTCGGCGGCGCGGTCTTCCAGGTGTTCCGGAGCGTTGGCGAAGAAGTGGTGGGCGGCCTCGATCCGGACGAGGCGCAATTGCTTCGAGACGGCCGGCCGGTCCGGCGATCCAGTGCGATTCGATGCGGCGGGGCAAATCGGATCCTGCCTCGGGGTTCGCGGAGCGCTTCAGCCGGTAACAGAATGCCGCCAGGAATGGCGGCATGGCAAGCCGGAGGCTCGCTCCACAAAGACTCAGTTGGTGCGGTAGTTGACGAACTGCATGTCGATGCCGAAATCGCTGTCGCGCAGCAGCTTGATGACGGCTTGCAGGATGTCGCGGTCGCGGCTCGAGACGCGCACGAAATCGCCCTGGATGGCGCACTGCGCCTTGAGCTTGGAGTCCTTGACCTTCTTGACGATCTCGCGGGCCTTCTCGATGGGAATGCCCTGCTGGAGCGTGACTTCCCGGCGCACGGTGGACCCGGCGGCCGCCACGATCTCGCCGTAGGCCAGCCCCTTGAGCGGGACATGGCGCTTGATGAGCTTGCTTTCGAGTACGTCTATGACGGCTTTGAGCTTGAACTCATCCTTGCTGGCGAGCAGGATCTTGTTGTCTTTCTCGTTGAGCTCGATGTTGGAGTGCGAGTCCTTCAGGTCGTAGCGCTGGTGAACTTCCTTCAACGCCTGCTGAATGGCGTTGAGCACTTCCGGCAATTCGATTTTGGAAACTACGTCAAAGCTGTTGTCCGGCATATTGGTCAGGGAGCGGGAACAGGTTCCTCCGGCTCGGGCAGGGGCGCCTCCAATCCGAGGATAGACCCGGGGCGGGGTCGAAGGGGCGACGGGCGGCGAACCGGTTCCGGGCGCGGGACGGCAACGGGCGGCGCGGCCGGCTTGGGCGGCAAGGGGGCCGGCTCCGCCGTCCGGATGGCTGGTTGCCCGGATTTCCGGGCCTGGAGAGCGGCGAGCACCCGGCCGGCGATTTCGTCCACGATGGTATCCATGGCGGCATCCAGGGCCACGGTGACCGCGGCGCGCACCTGTTCGGAATCGACCACGGCCACAAAGGGCGCCGCGCCCGTCAGGCGATCCGGCGCCTCCGGACCCGGCCGGCTTTCCGGGCGCCGCCGGGCGGCGGCTTCCGCCAAGGGCTTGACGGCCGCCAGCAGCGCGCTGGCCTCGAAGGGCTTCCGCAAGGAGCCGTCGGCTTCCACGAGCCGTATCCGCTCGTCGTCGAGAGGCTCCAGCGCGCCGGCGGTAAGGATCACGCGCACGTGCCGGTGGCGCGGGCTCATCTTGAGGTACTGGCAGATCTCGTAGCCGGTGCGGCCGGGCATCACCGCATCCGCCACCACGACGTCCGGATCGGCATCCTCCAAACGGATCAGCGCCGAATCGGCGTTGCTGACGGTGACCACCTCGTATCCTTCGTCGCTGAGGATGCGCTCACCGAGGCGCTGGGCGTGCGGGCTGTCGTCCACCAGCAGAATACGGCTCATGGTTTCGGCGGCGCGCTCGAATCGGGCGCGGGCGCAGGGGCGGGCGCAGGCGCCGGCTGTTTGGCCTCCTTCTTGGGCGCCGGCGCCTTGGCCGGTTTCACCGCCTTGGGCTTGGCGATCTTGGGCGGCTTCGGCTTGGGCAACTTCTTCGCGCCGGCGGCCGGCTTCCGCGCGGCGTTGTTCGCGGCGGCGGGAGCGGCCGCGGCCGCCGCGGCGCCGGTGGCCGCGGGAGCCGCGCCCTCCGCCGTGGCAGGCTGCGCGGCGCGCGCGTCGGGGTTCGTATCGAGGGCCGAGGCATCGGCCGGCACGGAGACGGTAATGTCGCCGCTGGTGCCCAGCAAACCGGCGGCGGCCTGCGGGACCCTGGCCGGGACGGTGGGACGCATGCCCTCCATCCGCGGCGCTCCGGACCTGGCCGCCATGGCCAAATTCGGATGCATGGAGAACGCGCCGAAGAACTTGCCGAATATCCCGACGCTGCCGCGGTTCTCCAGCTCGTACCTCATCCGCGCCATGGCCACCTGGTCCTGTTCCGGGATGGGAGCATTCATCGCCTGGAGCTTGGCCCTGGCCTCCAAGACGTGCACGCTGAGCGGGTACTCGCGGTAGAGCCGGGTGAGTTCCGCGATCTGCTGCCTTTCGAGCCGATCCCCCAGACGGTCGTAGCTCTGGGCGGCCTGCCACAGGGCCTCATCCGCCCGGCTGTAGATCGGGTAGTTGTCCACCAGGGTCTGGAACCGGTTCGCGGAGGCGAAGTAATCGCCCTTGGTTTGATAAAACCTGCCGACTTTCATCTCGGCTTCCGCCAGATTCTCCTGGATGTTGCGCACCTTCTGTTCCACCTCGGGCGCGGCCTTGCTGTTGGGATACTGCGCCAGGAGCGTACGGCATTCCTCCTCGGCGCGCAACGTCTGGGTGGGGTCGCGGTCGGCTTTGTCCATCTGCTGGTAGTGGAGGTCGCACACTTTCGCCTGGGCCTCGGCCGCCTCCTCCATGGCGGGGTAGAACAGGATGAAGTCCTTGTACTCGGCCTCGGCCTGCGCGAGCGCGTGCGCATCGCCTTCCTGATACCAGCTATCGGCGATGCCCAGCTTGGCCTTGGCGAGGAATTCGCTGTCGGGGTAGGCGTTGATCAGAGTGGTCAAGTCCATGCGCGCGATGGAGAACCTGTTGTGGGAAAGGTCGTCGATGGCCTTGTCGAACAGAACCTTGTCGGGTTGTTCGGTTTGCTTGGCGATGGGGTTCTGGTAATGGTGCGTGCACGAACTGAGCAGCACGGCGAGGGCGGCCAGCGCCGCGGCGGAGCGAATTGCGTTTCGAACGGTCATGACTCGACTCACCCTTGCGAACTTCAACAACGGATCGCGGCGCCGCCGGCCGCGATTTCGCGGAACTCGCGCACCACGGCTTCCGGGTCCGGGCTGTGAAACACAGCCGACCCTGTGACGATCCAATCACACCCGGCGCGGACGACCTCGGCCAGGTTGTTCCGGTGCACGCCGCCATCGATTTCGATCGGCAGCGCTAACCGCTTCTCTTTCCGCAACCTATCCAGCTTACGCGCCTTTTCGAGCACGTAGGGAATCAACTCCTGTCCGCCGAACCCGGGGTTAACGCTCATGAGGAGCACGTAGTCGGCCACCTCGACGACGTCCTCGAGCACGGAGACGGGAGTCGCGGGGTTCAAGACCACTCCCGCCAGGGCGCCCGCGGCCCGGATCATCCCCAGCACGCCATCCAGGTGGCGGCAAGCCTCATAATGCACCGAAACGGAGTTGGCGCCGGCGCGCACGAACCGCTCGACCCAACGTTCCGGCGACTCGATCATGAGGTGAACGTCGAGATGCAGGCGGGTAGCCTTGCGTAAGGACTCCACCACCGGCGGGCCGATGGTAATGTTGGGGACGAAGTGGCCATCCATGACATCGAGATGAAGCATGGAGGCTCCGCCCCGCTCGGCCGAAGCGATTTGGCCGGCCAGCCGGGCAAAGTCCGCGGACAGGATTGAGGGAACGATTTCAACCATTTGCGGGCTGGTCCGATTTTATCACAGCGGCGTAGAAACCGTCCCCCGGATCGCGCCCGGGGATACGGCGCATGACCTCGACGACGAGCTCCGGGGGCACGCCGGCTACGACCCGCTCGTTCTCTTCGGGCTCGAGCGAGCAGGTGGAGTAGACCAGCAGCCCGCCAGGGGCCAGCGCGGCGCGGGCGTTGGCCAGCAGGGCGGTCTGGCGGCGGTGGAGGTCTTCGAGATCCGGGGGGGCAAGGCGCCACTTGATCTCGGGATTGCGGCCCAGGGTGCCGGTGCCGGAACAGGGCGCGTCCACGAGGATGCGGTGGAAACGGCGCGCGAAGGGAAGGGGGCGGGTTCCGTCGAGGACGACCAGATCCGCCCCGATGCCCTTGAGCTGGGAGAGGCGGTGAAAACGGAGGTCGCAGGCGATGGCGCGCACGCCCGCTTCGAGCGCCTGCGCGGTCTTGTTGCCGGGGGCCGCGCAAAGGTCGAGGAAGGTCTGGCCCGGCTCCAGGCGAAGCAGGGGCACGATGGATTGCGAGCCGATGTCCTGGATGCGGCAACCGGCGCGTCCGGCGCGGACGTACTTCTCCGGCTCCCGCAAGGCGGCGCGCGCGATTCCAGCGGCTATTTCGGCGCCGTAATGGGCCTCCCAGCGCGCCAGCAGCCACTCGGGGCACGACAATTCCACCTCGCGGTTGGGCCACGGCACGGGGTCGCGGTCCACCTGGCGCAGCATGGCGTTGACGAAACCCGCGGCCGAGCGCTTGTGGGCGCGCTTGACGAGATCCACGGCGTCCGTTACGGCCGCGTGGGGCGGTATGCGCTCGAGGGACCGGAGCTGGTAGATGCCCATGCGAAGGGCGATGCGCACTTCGGGGTCGAGCTTCCGGCGGCTGGAATTGCTTCCGATGATGTAGTCGAGCTGGGCGCGGCGGCGCAACACGCCGAAGACGATTTCGGAGGCCAACCCGGCGTCGCGCGAATCGAACGCGGCGGTTCGCTCCAGGAGCAGGTCGGAAGCGCGGCCTCCGGATTCGACCTTGCGGAGGATGTCGAAAGCGGCGATGCGGGCGGTGGAGGGCATGGAGATTAGATTCTTACGCCTTTAATCGTAAACGCAAATACTTCAACAAATCTCAAGTCAGGCTCAGTAATCACGACCGGGAGAACCGTCTCATCAATGTTGGCACGGAGGGCAGCTCCAGCCGAAGCGCTAAAGCTGGAAGGCAGGGTTGCCGAAAAGCGAGGGAGTTGTCCCGTTAATTAAATGCCGAAGATCGGGACTTGGGACAATAATCGGGCCGGGTATTGGCGGGATCGGGTTGAATGATGCTGAGGTGTCTGTCGTTCACGACCCGTCAGTTTCCCACAAGGACTTGGGGGGCGCGTGGGTTCACTTCTACGGGTAGGGCGTTTCGCAGCCAAGTGGACACGGGATTCCCGGGAATCTCATCTTCCAGGAACCCCACTTCAAGACCGCGTGGGCAACTTACGGGTGGGCGACGATTGGCTCGGAGCGCCGGCAATCGCCTCTCAGAGGAGTCGCCCTTTGTAAGACTTCGATTCACCTTGGTCGCCGTTCCAAGGTGTAATCACCTGGTGAGCCATTGAACCAGAGGGCGCCTTCTTCACTGGAGACGATTCGATCCTTGCTCGTCGGGACCCCGCCGCGCATCACGCTCCACGACCCCGCCGCAAGGTCGGTTACCAGGAACCGTTGGCCCTCCGAGCGGAAAACGAGCGGTCGATCCGTACGGCGTCCATCACGTTGAAACAGCACCGTCCAATCCGCTATGCGCACGCCTACCGTCCGGCCCGCCTCAATCCGCTCGGCGAGTAGCGGCGGAACCTCCCGGTCCATGATCTGCATCACATTGAGGAACGTATCGTCTTTGGCGGCGTCGCCTGGTGACACTTCGACACGCCATGCTCCGGTCTCGTACTCCTTTGGATCGTCGTGGGGCGGTGGTTGGCTGGGATAGTTCCGGCCAAACACCCAGAATTCTTTGCCCGGACCGCCCACCGGTGTGATCCGGACCGCCGCAGGCAGCAGGACCTGATCCACAAGTTTGCCCTGCCAGCCTCGCTGCTCCGGGGCTACCGTAATGGACATGCCGTCGATGCGCGGTTGCGCCATGGAGTGAAGCAGCCAGTACTTGCGAAACGCGGCATTCGTGGAGATGACCCGGTCGAATACCACCAGCGCCGCACGCACGCGTTGGCCGGCGAGATTCAGGAACACGAACGAGCGTTCCACGCGACTTACCTTCTTGCTGTACGCCTGCGTAATATCGCCCTTTAGATACGTGTACTCGGGATTCCGGGGATTGGGGCCGAAGCCATGCCCCACCACCGTGCCGGTGCGGTAGTTCGCAACCGCTGCGGCGAGAGTGAGCGGCTGCGGAGTGAAGGGGCCGACATCGCCTGGTTCCTCGCCGCCATTGGGTGGCGCCTGGCCGCCATCGTTGGCCGGGTGGCGACTGCCGCGGCGGAAGCTCTCATCAGGGTCGTAGACCAGCAGGCAGTTGTGGGCGATCGTACGCTTCAGGTAATTGGTATCGTGAGCGCCGCCGTAGCCGCCGTCGGTGCCTTCGTAGACGCCGGAGTCGATCGCCAGGGGTCCCCTGTAATAGATCTGGAAGGCGCCCGCATCGGCGTGCTGGTGCTCGTTGAAATTGTAGATATTGACTTTCATCTCCGCGATCACGCCATCGTCGCCCCAACCCGTACGTGCCACCATCCAGCCGAAGGGCGAATCCATGTATCGGGAAAGCGGCAGTTCCGCTACCGGGCGCGGCGTGAGATCCGGATCGTGCCACAGGAAATCGAACAAGCGGTGAGTAGTGTTCACGGGTGGGCCGCTCAGGTAATCCGCGAGCACGTAAGGATCTTTGTAGTAGCTGGCAATCAGCAGGGGCCAGAACCCGTTATCGCTGAACTGTCCATCGCCGTTGCGCAGGGTCTGGCCGTCGGGACGGCGAGTGTAGATCCACCAATAGGGCACGAATTGCTGGGCATGGTCGTAGACATTCGGAAAACCCATGCGGTCGAAGATAAACAGGGGGAACATCTCGGCGCCGGAACGGGTTGCCGCATACATGGCGCCCTGATGATAGGCTCCCCCCTGGAACCACCAGTTGCGCGGCGGCACGAATCTCCGAAAGAAACGCGCCGCCGCCGAGCGGTACATTTCGGGGTCCTCGTCGTATATGGCGACCCCAACGGAAAGCAGATCTCGCATCAGGGGGTACTCCGAGTAGTGGCCTCCAATGGCCCAGGCATCAGGCGGTGGGTAACCTTCCTGGATGATTTTGGCCCAGCGCAGGAACTCGGTTCGATAGGCTCGCTTCTGATCAGGGGTGAGGACACGGTAACACCAGTCGTAGGCAATGGCGCCGGTTAGCATCAAGCGACCGATGGGGCGGCTCACATCCTGCTGCCGCATGTCGAATTTTGTTTCGCGGAGCAGGCGAAGACCTTCGACTGCGGTTCGCTGAGCCAATGCCGGGTCACTCGTTAGTAGGTAACGGATGGAATCGACTTCCACGGCGGTGGCAGGATCAGTCTTAGCGCGCTGTTGGAGCGACTCCCAGATCGGTCGCAAGACAGCATGCTGGGTACGACGTTGAAGATCGGGAATATCGCGCGCGCGGAGGAAGAGGCGAGGATGTTCGGGAGGTGGAACCGGCATCGAACTGGCATCGAAGCGGGTTCGATTCCCGCAAGCAGCCAGGAGGGCCAGAACGGCAAGCGGCAATAGGCGAAGCATGTGCGTTTTCAGTCCTCACATCAGCAAATGTGGCAGTCCGAGTACTGGCCTGCAGCGCTGCGTCAGCTCTTGGCAGGCACACATACGAAGCAGGCCTCCGGCCGTATCACGCGTCACTCGGAAACTGGGCCACGGGGCTGTGAAACGGGCTTCCTGGAAACTACGCTCACGCGGTCCCGGACGCCCGCGACCCCTTCGGCGTTCCACATGGCCGCATCGTCGCCATCCTGGACTTGTGACGCTCGCGGTCCGGAAACGGCGTTCGAGGAAGCATGCCCCACCCATCCCTCAGTCCCCCGCGACCCCCGCCGGCGCCGGTCTTATCGCCTGCCCGTGGCCGCGCCAGGAGCGGACCTTGTCCTGGATGGCGGCCATGTAGGTGTAGACGACGGGGGTCAGGTACAGGGTGACGAGCTGCGAGAAGAGGAGGCCGCCGACTACGACCAGGCCCAGCGGCTGGCGGGCTTCGCCGCCGGCGCCGTAGCCCAGGGCGATGGGGACGGCGCCGAGCATGGCCGCCATGGTGGTCATCATGATCGGGCGGAAGCGGATCAGGCAGCCTTGATAAATGGCCTCCATGGGCTTCAGGTTGCGCTGGCGCTCGGCTTCGAGGGCGAAATCGATCTGCATGATGGCGTTCTTTTCCACGATGCCGATCAGCATAATCAGCCCGACGAACGCGTAGATGTTCAAGTCGATGTGGAACAGCAGCAGGGTCATCAGCGCGCCGAAACCGGCCGAGGGAAGGCCCGAGAGAATCGTCAGCGGGTGAATGTAGCTCTCGTACAGGATGCCCAGCACGATATAGACCACCGCAATGGCGATGATGAGCAGCACCCACAGGTTGCCGAGCGAGCTTTGGAACGCCTTGGCCGCGCCCTGGAATTGGGTGCCGACGGTCTCCGGCAGCTCGCGGTCCGCGATGGCTTGTATGCGCGCGGTCACGTCGCCGAGCGATGCGCCGGGCCTCAGATTGAAGGAAATGGTCGCCGAAGGAAGCTGCCCGTAGTGATTGATGGTCTGCGGCCCCGTCTCGGTAACCACGCTGGCCATGGTATCGAGAGGAACCAGCCGGCCGGCGGGGCTCTTAAAATACAACAGCGAGAGCGCTCTGGGGTCGGCCTGGTATTTCGGTTCCAGTTCCAACAGCACCTTGTACTCGTTTACGGAGCCGTAGATGGTGGACACCCAGCGCGGCCCGTAAGCGTCGTAGAGGGAGTTTTCGATCTGGCTGGCGTTCACGTTCAGCACGGCGGCTTTGTCGCGGTCGATGGTCACGTTGACCTGCGGCGTTTGCACGGCCACGTCGCTGGTGACGTCCTCGAGGCCCGGCATCTTCTCGATCAGCCGCTCCATCTTGTCCGCTTCGGCGTACAGTTCGGCCTTGTCGGGCGTCTGCATCGAGAACTGGTAGAGGCTCTTGGTCACCTGGCCGCCGATGCGGATGGTGGGCGGGTTCTGAAGGTAGACCTTCATGCCCGGAAAGCCGGCGAGCCTGGGGCGCAAGTCCTTGATGATCTCATTCACGGCGAGCGCCCGCCGGTTGCGCGGCTTGAGGTGCACCACCAGCTCCCCATAATTCGGGCCGCCCAGGTTGGAGGCCACCGTACCACCCACGCTGGCCATCAGGGAATCCACGTTGGGGTCCTTGGAAACCGTGTCGGCGATCTGTTGCGCGTAGGCCGCCATCTGGTAGTAGGAAGTGCCTTGGGCGGCTTCCGTGTAGATCTGCAACTGGTCGGTGTCCTGGTCCGGAATGAAGCCCTTGGGGATGGTCACGAACATGTACATGGTGGCCGCCAGCACCAGCGCGGAGACGCCCATGGTCAGGGGCCGGAAGCGCAGCACCCACCGCAGGGTCACGTCGTAAACGTGAAGCATGCCCTGGAAGAAACCTTCGGTGACGCGGTAGAACCAGTTATGCCCGGCCTCGTGCGTGGCGCGGAGGAACCGGCTGCACAGCATGGGCGTCAGGGTCACCGACACCACGCCCGAAATCAGAATGGCGACGCAGATGGTGACCGCGAATTCCTTGAACAGCCGGCCCAGCACGCCGCCCATGAAGAGCACGGGAATGAACACGGCCGCCAGCGAGAGGGTCATGGATACGATGGTGAAGCCGATCTCGCCGGACCCCTTGAGGGCGGCCTCCAGCGGCTTCTCCCCCAGCTCGATGTGGCGGACGATGTTCTCGAGCATGACGATGGCGTCGTCCACCACGAACCCGATGGAGAGAATCAGGGCCATCATCGAGAGGTTATCGAGGCTGAAGTTCAGCAGGTACATCACCGCGAAGGTGCCGATAATCGAAAACGGCAGGGCGAGCGAGGGAATAATCGTAGCGGAGAAATTCCTGAGGAACAGGAAGATCACCATGACCACCAGTCCGAGCGTCAGGGCCATGGTGAACTCGACGTCGCGGTACGACTCGCGGATGCTGTCGGAACGGTCGTAGAGGATATCCATGACCACCGAGGGCGGAACCTCCTGCCGGAATACGGGCAGCAGGTTCTTGACTCCGTCGGTCACCTCGATGGTGTTGGTGCCGGGTTGGCGCTGGATGGCGAGGACGATCGAGCGGCTGCTGCCGCGGTGGGTATAGAACCACGACGCGGTCTTATCGTCCTCGACGCTATCGATCACCCGTCCCAGCTCCTCGAGGCGGACCGGCGAGCCACCCCGGTAGGCGACCACCAGCGGGCGGTATTGAGCGGCGCTCATCAACTGGCCGCTGGCCTGCAACGTGAAGGCGCGCTGCGGGCCGATGATCGACCCGGTGGGCAGGTTGACGTTCCAATTCTTCAGGGCGGTTTCTATCTCGTTCATGCCGACCTGCCGCGAAGCCATGGCGTGGGGGTCCATCTGCACGTGCACGGCGTACTTCTGCGCGCCCAGCACCTGCACCTGGGCGACCCCCGAAATCATGGAGATGCGCTGCGCGATGCGCGTCTCGGCGTACTCGTCGAGGGTATAGAGCGGCAGGGTGGGAGAGGTGAGCGCGAGGTAAAGGATGGGCTGGTCGGCGGGGTTCACCTTCGTAAAAGTCGGCGGGGTGGGCATGCCCTGGGGCAGCATGCGGGAGGCCTGCGTGATGGCCGCCTGCACGTCCACGGCGGCGCCATCGAGTTTCCGGCTGAGGTCGAACTCCAGGGTGATCTGGGTGTTGCCGAGCGAGTTCGACGAGGTCATGGAGTTCAGCCCGGCGATGGTCATGAACTGGTTTTCGAGAGGGGTGGCCACGGCGGCGGCCATGGTTTCCGGGCTGGCGCCGGGAAGGCTGGCGGTCACCAGCAGAGTGGGGAAGTCGACGTTCGGCAGGTCGCTCACCGCGAGCGTGCGGTAGGCCACGCCCCCGAACAGCGCGATGGCCGCCATCAGAAGGCTGGTGGCGATGGGCCTCTCGATGAATGTCTGGGAAATGTTCATGGGAGCGGCTCCGGGGCGAGGCCCGCAAGACTGAATTCACCGCCGAGGCGCTGAGACGCGGAGGAAAACAAAATGAACTTAGCGTATTCCGGAATAGATCGTCCCCGAGGTTCGGCCGCAGAGGGAGCAGAGGAAAGTGCTCTTCCCGTATGCGCGGGCGCGGGGATGGCACATTCCTCCGCTCCCTTCGCGGCCGGACCCGGGGAGTAAGCGAAACGGCGGTTCAGGCTGAACTCTTTTTCTTTTCGAATTTCTCCGCGCCTCCGCGCCTCGGCGGTGAATTCAATTCGCCCCCGCATCATCAGTCTCCCCCCTGCATCGCGGGGGCCAGGGATCCGCTCGATTTCCGCTCGCGCCACCGGTCCAGGATCGCCGCCATATAGGTATAGACCACGGGAGTCAGATAAAGCGTCATCAACTGCGAAAACGCCAGGCCGCCGACCACGGCCATGCCGAGGGGACGGCGCGACTCGCCTCCCGCGCCGTAGCCCAGCGCGATGGGCAGGCCGCCCAGCAGCGCGGCCATGGTGGTCATCATGATGGGCCGGAAGCGGATCATGCAGCCTTCATAGATCGCTTCCTTGGGCGGCTTGCCCTCCTTGCGCTCGGCCTCCAGCGCGAAATCGATCTGCATGATGGCGTTCTTCTTGACGATGCCGATCAGCATAATCAACCCCACGAAGGAATAGATGCTGAGGTCGATCTTGAAGATCACCAGCGTGAGCAACGCGCCGAATCCGGCCGAGGGCAGGCCGGAGAGAATGGTCAGCGGATGCACGTAACTTTCATACAGCATGCCGAGCACGATGTACACCACGGCAATGGCCACGATCAGGAGGATGCCCATATTCTGCATGGAGTCCTGGAATACCTTGGCCGTGCCCTGGAACGTCCCCGTGATATTGGCCGGGAGATTCGCCCTGGCCGCTTCGGCAATGGCGTCGGTCGCCTGTCCCAGCGAGGTGCCCGGCCTCAAGGCGAACGAGATGGTCACGGACGGCAACTGTCCGGAGTGCGGAATGCTTTGCGGGCCGGCGTCCAGCACCTGCCGAGCCACCGCGCTGAGCGGCACCAACTGGCCGGAACTCGATTTCAAGTAGATCATCCGCAGCCCGTCGGTATGTTCCTGGTACTGCTGGAGCATCTCGAGCAGGACGCGGTATTGGTTGGTCGGGGCGTATATGGTGGAGGAATACTGGGGGCCGAAGGCGTCGTACAGCGCGCTGGAAATGTTGTTCCAGTTGAGGTTCAGGGCGGCGGCGCGGTCGCGGTCGAGGACGATATTGACGCGCGGCGTCTTGATCTGCAAGTCGCTGGTGACGTCCGTCAGGCCGGGTATGCGGCTGACGATGCGCTCCAGTTTCGGCGCCTCCTCGTAGAGCCGCTGGGTGTCCGGTCCGTAGAGCGTAAAGTCGTAACTGCTTTTCGACATTCGGCCGCCCACGCGGATGGCCTGGGGGACCGACAGGTAGACGCGCAGCCCGGGAAAACCGGAGACCCTCGGCCGGATGCGGTTGACGATGTCGACGACGGTGGCCTTGCGCTGGCGCCGCGGCTTCAGGTTCACCATCACGCGGCCGGTCGACGATCCACCGCTCATGAAGCCGCCGCCGGTGGAAGAATAAAACGTCAGGATGTCCGGATCGCGCATCAGAATCTGAGACAGCATCTCCTGGTACTTCACCATCTGGTAGTACGAAGTCCCTTGCGCGGCCTCGGTGGAAATACTGAAATTGTCGTTATCGGTATCGGGGATGAAGCCCTTGGGCACCGCCACGTAGAGGTAGGCGGTGGCCGCGAGCACGGCCAGGAACATTCCCAGCATGACGGGCCTGTGCCCCAGGACCCAGCGCAGCGTGACCGCATACAGATCGCGCATGCCGTTGAACGCGCTCTCCATGGCGCGGTACATCAGCCCATGCGCGGCGGTCCGCGAGTCCTTCAAGAAACGGCTGCACAACATGGGCGTAAGGCTGATCGAGACCATGCCGGAAATCAGGATGGCGGTGCAGATGGAAACCGCGAACTCCCGGAACAGCCGGCCCAGGATGCCCGCCATGAACAGGATCGGAATGAACACCGCCGCCAGCGAGAGGGTCATCGAGACGATAGTGAAGCCGATTTCCTTCGATCCGGCGAGGAACGCCTGCATGGGACTCTCGCCGTTCTCGATATGGCGGACGATGTTCTCCAGCATGACGATGGCGTCGTCCACCACGAAGCCTATGCACAGGATCAGCGCCATCAGAGAGATGTTATTCAAGCTGAAGTTCAGCAGATACATCACCGAGAACGTGCCCACGACGGAGAAAGGCAGCGCCATGGCGGGGATCATGGTGGCGGAGAAGTTCCGCAGAAAAAGGAATATCACCATGATCACCAGAGCCAGCGTCGCCACCATGGTGAACTGAATGTCGTGGAAGGCTTCGCGAATGTTCTTGGACCTGTCCCCGCTGATCGCCAGGTGGACCGCCGGGGGCATGTGGGCCTGGAAGAAGGGCAGCAGCTTCTTGATATTGTCGGTAACCTCGATGGTATTGCTGCCGGGCTGACGCATCACCGAGAGGTTGATTCCGCGGGTGCCGGCGCTCCCGAACTCGCCGCCGTAAATCTTGGAGTAGTTCTTGTCGTCCTCGACGCTGTCGATGACGCGCGCCACATCGCCCAGCCGGACCGGGGCGCCGTTGCGGTAAGCCACGATCAGCGGCCTGTATTCCGCGGCCCGCATGAGCTGGCCGTTGGCCTGGACGTTATACGACGTGTGCGGCCCGTAGAGCGTGCCGGTGGGGAGATTCACGTTCCAACTCTGGAGCGCGGCGTCGATTTCGTTCAGGCCGATTTGCTTGGCGGCCAATTGGTTGGGGTCCACCTGCACGCGCACGGCGTACTTTGCGGCGCCGAACACCTGCACCTGCGAGACGCCGTCCACCATGGAAATCCGCTGCGCCACCATGGTTTCGGCGTACTCGTCCAGGTCCGAGAGCCGCATGGTGGGCGAGGTCAGGAACAAGGTAATGATGGGCGTGTCGCCGGGGTTCACCTTGCGGAACGAAGGCGGCGTGGGCATTCCGGGCGGCAGCAGCGGCATGGCCTCGGCTATGGCGGTCTCCACGTCCACGGTGGCGCCGTCGATCTCCCGGCCCAGGTTGAACTGCAGGGTGATGCTGGTGGACCCCTGCCCACTGCTGGATATCATGGAATCCAGGCCGGCGATGGTGGTGAACTGCCGCTCGAGCGGCGTCGCCACGGCCGAGGCCATGGTATCCGGGTTCGCGCCGGGCAAGCTGGCCGAGACAGTGATGGTGGGGTAATCGACCTGCGGAAGGTCGCTGACCGGCAGAGCGCGGTAGGCGATCACTCCAAACAGGGCGATAGCGGCCATGATGAGGCTGGTCGCGATGGGCCTCCGGATGAAGTTTTCGGAAATGTTCATGCCGAAAAACAGCCTTCAGCCATCAGCCATCAGCCTTCAGCTTTCAGCTTTTCAGGCCGCGGCGCGAAGCGCCGGCCCAAGGCTGAAGGCTGAAGGCTGACGGCTAACGGCTTTCTTCAACTCTTGGAGCGCCCGCCTCTCCCTCCCCTGCCGCCCTGAACGACCACCTTGCTTCCCGGCGCCAGCCTCAACTGGCCCTCGGTAACCACGGTCTCGCCGGGTTGGAGGCCCTGGTCCACCACCATGTCCTGGTCCACCCGCGCCCCTGTCGTGACGGGCCGCGATTCCACGGTCTGGTCCTGCTTCACGACGTAAACGAATGCGCCGTTCTGCCCGGTCTGGACCGCCTGATTCGGCACCACGGTGGCTTTGCTTCGGGTGGTGAGCCGCAGCGTCACGCGCACGTACTCGCCGGGCCAGAGCTTGTGCGCGGCGTTGGGGAACGTGCCCTTCAGCTTGATGGTACCCGTGGTCATATCCACGCTGTTGTCCACGAAGGTCAGGACGCCGGTTTCCGAATCCTCCGGATTATCCTGCGGCTGCGCGCGCACGGGGAGCCGCCCCTCCGCCATGTAGCGCTTGATATCCGGCAACTGGACTTCCGGAACCGCGAACGTGACGTAGATCGGCTCCACCTGGTTGATCGTGGCCAAGTCCACGCTGTTCGCCATGACCACGTTGCCCTGTTTGACGTTGATCGCGCCGGTGCGACCGTCGATCGGCGAGCGAATCGCGGTGTATTCGCGGTTGAGCCGGGCGGTTTCGATGGCGGCCTGACTGGCGCCCATGCCGGCCCTGGCGCTTTCGATGGCCGCATTATCGGCGGCGACCACTTGCGCGGCCGCGTCGGCGTTGGCGCTCAACTGCTCCGCCTGGTCCCTGGAGACGACGCCATCCTTGAACAACTGGGCATAACGCGCGGCCTGCGCGGCGGCATATCTCGCGTTGGCGGCGTCCCGCGCCATGTTGGCCTGGGCCTGGCCCAGCGCCGCCTGGTCGCGCGCGTTGTTGGCGACCGCCTGGTTCAGGGCCGCCTCAAACGGCCTGGGATCGACGGTGAAAAGAAGATCGTTCTTCTTGACGTAATCGCCTTCGCGGAAGTGGACTTCGGTCAACTGCCCGCCCACCTGGGCCTTCACGGAGATGGTGGCATACGCTTCGACGTTGCCGATCACCTGGACTTCCACGGGAACGTCCCGCAGGCTGGCCTGCGCCACCGTGACGGGAACGTCGCCGCCCCGGCCGCCCCGACCCCCCCGGCCGCCCGCCGGCGCGCCGGAAGAGCCGGCGCCGCCGCCGGAGCTTCCACAACCGTACAAAAAGAGGGCTGCTAAAGCGATCGGCACGAGATTCCAACAAGATCTTGCGAATCTCTTGCGCCCGTCACACCCGTCCGCTACTCGAATTGGCATTTTCACTACCAGCAACATTACGCGGCAACCGACTGTCAATGGTAATATTTCGCGGGTCTCCGCCGCAATGGCTCCGAAAAGCGCAACTTCACCGTTGTTCGAACCTTTGGCGCGGGAAGCGGCGGGCCGCGCGCATGCGCCGGGCCGGTACGACGCACCCGGCGACAGGCCGGAGCCCGGCCCCGCTACTTCTTCCTGGCCGGCGGCGCGGTCTGCGGCTTATCGTCCAGCACATCGCCGTAGCGGATCGTCGCCTTTCCCTGGTAACGCTTGTAGTCCTGATACTTCACGGTCATCCTGATGCGGACGTTCTGGCCGTCCTTGAAGTGCAGCGTGTCGTCGGCGTGCGTGTAGGTCGGGAACCAGTACTTGCCGTCGATCTGCTCGCGGTAGGTCTCGAACTTGGGGAATCGCTGGTCGCCAGCCTTCAGGCCGGTCGCCTTGCCGTAGGTCTTCACGATCTGGAGGTCGCGGTCGTCCACCCAGATTTCGCCTTCGAAGTAGCGTTTGCCGACGGCCATTTTCTTGGGCAGGGGCTTCACCGAAAACGTGTAACATCCGATCTCGTCCACCTTTTCGCGCCCCAGGTAGTCCAGTTGGTAGTCGGGAATCTCGGCGGTGGTCAGCACAAAGGGCTGCACGTGGCGCAGGTCCTGCTCGTCCTCGGGCGTAACCAGGATGCTTTCCAGGGTCGAAACGGGGGCGTAAACCACCTTCTCCGTGCGTTTGCCTTCCGGAGAAAAGATGATGTCTTCGACGAGGTCCCATTGTTCGCGGGTGGGGTTTCCGCCGAAGTCCAGCACCTGCAACTTGAGCGTCTGCCGGTAGGTGTAGTTGTTGCGCGCCTCGGCGAACTCGGCCTCCTTGGCGGCGAACTTCCTGATAATCTCGTCCGCATTGACGTCGCCGGGCTGGGCATCGGCCCCCCAAACGGGCAGACACATGGCCGCCACGGCGGCGGAAAGAACGATTGCGCGCATTGATCCCCCCAATCAGTGACGAAGCCGCTGGCCGAGTAGTTTCTTCGTGTTCGCCAGCCCTGAAACACGAGACCCCGCGGACCTTGCGGGTCCGCGGGGCAGGCAGCCTTAGAAGCAAACCTGAGGCTTGGCTGGCGCGAGAGGCAGCCGGTCCACAGGAACCTGATTCCGCGACTGGACGGAATCGCTACGTTGGAAGTCCGACTTCAGCAGTCGGCCACCTCTCGCGGTCTTAGATTACTATCCATGTTGCTGGACCACCTCCTTTCCCAGTTCAGATTTCATGCTCTCACCGGGAGGGAAATCTGTCAAATCCGGTATTGTGAAGCCGGGCCGTAGGGGTCGGGCATGCCCGACCCCTACGCAGGGCAACTGCCGCCGCAGCGGCGAGCCGCCATTACAGGTTCTTCGCCGCAAACCGGCACATGGTCAGGCCGTCCATGAGCTTGAACGGGTGACGGCCGGTGGTGTAGTGGCCGCAGGGGAGCGTGAAGACCTCGTGCGGCAGGTTCAGGGACCGAAAGCTCTCGATCACCTGCCTGGAATACACCGGCAAGAACGTCGTATCGAAGCGGGCCCAAATCAGAAGGTTGCGCATCGCTCGGCCTCCCAGCAGGTGGAGGTAGGACGCCGGGCTGATGACGGACCAGTAGCGCCGCAGCTCGTCCTGGGTGATTTGGCCGTCGAACCCCTTCCGCACGTTTTGGGTGGACAGCCCGGTCCACACCACGTCCCCGAAGTTCATCGACACGTGGTTGAAGATTCCCAGGCGGACGCGCGCATCGTGGGCGGCGGCGATGAAGGCGATGCAGGAACCCAGGCTGGTTCCCAGAATGCCCAGGCGTTGGCAGCCGCGCCGCTCGAGCCAATCCAGGCACGCGCGCGTGTCGATGACGGATTGCCGGCAGGCGTGGATGGTGCGGCCCACGTTGCTCGAGCAGTGGTAGTCGGCCCGCGCGAAGCCCGCCGGCATGCGCTCGGCGTGGTACGGCATGGTCATGCGAAGGGCACTGATCCCGAAGCGATTGAGCAGCCTCGCCAGGCCCACGTGACCGTCCGCGTCCGAGTTCCACTGCGGCAGCACCACCAGGGCCCGCCCGTGGTCATCGGGCGCGGGCAGCCAAAGGGCGTGCACGCGGTCGTTTTCCGGGCACAGCGAAGGCGCGGGACTGGTAAAGGTCAGCCGGCCGTCCTCCAGCCGGTAGTCGCCGACGGGGGCATAGGAATAGAAGCGCTCGGAGTCCGCCAGGGCCTCCGCCGTGAACGCCGGCAGCCGGCTCGCGGCCTCGCCATTGGCATCCGCCGGAAAGGACGGAAACCCAATGGCATGCAGCCACTCGGAGCCCCACTCGAAAGGCCGCACGACGCGGTTGGTGTCGCGCGAGGCGAGATTGCGCTCCCAGCGGTCTATCCAGCGAGCATAGAGTCCGCGCATGAGTTGAGAATCTTCAGTCTAACGAAAAAAGCTCCGCCTCAGAGGGCTGAGCGGGGGCCCCAGACCGGGCGCCCCGTCGTAAACTGGTGGTTCATGGCCTGCCAAGGACACTACGTGGTGACCGGAGGGGCTGGATTCATCGGCTCCGCGATCGTTCGCGGCCTGCTGCGCGAGGGGGCCGGCCCCATCGTGGTGATCGACAACCTGCTGACCGGGCGCGAATCGAACCTGGAGGAGGTGCGCGCCCGCATCGATTTCCAGCGCGCCGATATTCGCGATTACGGGGAGATTGCGCCATTGATTCGCGGAGCGGCGGTGGTCTTCCACGAAGCCGCCATCCCTTCGGTGCCGCGATCCATCGACGATCCCGCGCCGTCGCACGAGACCAACATCGACGGCACGTTCAACGTCCTGCGCGCCGCCCGCGAAGGGCGCGCGGGCCGGGTGGTCTATGCGGCCTCTTCGTCGGCCTACGGCGATACGGAAGTTCTGCCCAAGGTGGAGAGCATGGCGCCGCGACCGAAGTCTCCTTACGCGCTCCAGAAGCTGGTGGGCGAGTACTATTGCGGCGTCTTCTCGCAGGTCTGGGGCCTGGAAACGGTGGCGCTGCGCTATTTCAACGTGTACGGCCCCCGGCAAGACCCATCCAGCCCCTATTCAGGGGTGCTGTCGCTGTTCATGAAGGCGCTCCTGGAGCGGCGCGCCCCCACCATTTTCGGCGACGGGGAGCAATCGCGCGATTTCACGTTCGTCGAGGACGTGGCCGATCTGAACCTCAAGGCCGCCCGCGCGAAGAACGTCGCCGGAAAGGTCTATAACGGGGGCAACGGCGGCCGGGTCACTCTCAACCAGGCCTGGGCAATGTTGCAGGAAATCGAGGGTGTACAAATCCCCGCCGTCTATGCCCAGCCGCGGGCCGGCGACGTGCGCGATTCCCAGGCAGATACGACCGCCGCCGCGCGCGATCTGGGGCACAGCCCGCGATTCTCCTTCGAGGAGGGGATGCGCCTGACTCTGGAGTGGTACCGGCGGGATGCGGGGCGTTGAGAGCGGGCACTTGTCCGCGCTTGGCACCTCAATTGCTAGTTAGCCCTGCCAATGGAGGATTCTTCAACAACTTCTCAAGGTCAAGGTGCGTCTATTGCCTCTGCCATGGGTGATTCCACCCTGGCCCGAGTCTTGCGCACCCACGCATTCATGCAGGGTTTCTCCGAATCCCAGGTCGAAATCCTGGCCGCCCTGGCAAGCAGAGTCGTCTTTGCGGAAAACGAAGTCATCCTGGTGTCCGGGGGGCGCTCGACGTCTTTTTACCTCCTGATCGCGGGCAGCGTCGCGGTGGAATTGCGCACGGCCCGCTATTCGGTTTGCATTCAGGCGCTCGGACCCGGCCAGGTTTTCGGCTGGTCGGCGCTGCTGGATCGCCAGGACACGCTGTTTCAAGTGCGCGCGCGGGAGCGGACCACGGCCCTGCGCCTGGACGGGGCGGCCCTGATCGCGGCCTGCCGCGCCGAACCGCAACTTGGCGAGGAACTCTACCGCCGGACCCTCCAGGTGGTGGCCGGCCGAGTGAAGGCCACCGAGGAGCGCTTCGCCGAGATGTGCGGC
>CAIRXZ010000217.1 GCA_903882645.1 uncultured Acidobacteriia bacterium
CCGGCTCGAAAAGCTATCGCGCAGGGCCCTGGCCGATTCCGCCCGAAAAAGCGAAGCCGCCGCAAACACTAAGCCCAAACCCCAACCGCCCGCCCGCGGTGGCTAATACAGCGACGCTCAAAAAGTATGCGGCATTGGGCGCTTTCGCCTGCCAAGCCGGGCAACCTCCGCTCGTCCATATCCTCCGAGCCCGAAGTGTGCCCAGTGGGACAGACTATCGTTTTCCCCGGTCCGCCTTCTTGCCTTACCCGCTCGACCGTACCCTCAAGCCCGTAGTGTAGGTCGCGCTCGTGGCCCAACCCATGGCTGCGGCTGCAAGTCCGGGAAAAGCGGAGGGCGGATCCAGGAAGTTTGCGATGACGCGTTGTACTAAAATGCCGAATCATGGCTATCGACCTGGAATTGCTCGCGCGCTACGACACCCCGACCATCTGCAACACGGTGGAACTCTTCGAAGTCCGCCCCCGGAATGAGGGCTACATGGATGGGCGCATCCGCGCGTGCTTTCCGGAGATGCCGCCGGCGGTGGGGTATGCCTCCACGGCCACGATCCGGTGCGCCTTTCCGCGCCTGAAAGGCGACGTCTATGCGTCTCTCGACGAACAGACCGCGCGGTTCGGCGAACTGCCGGGGACGCCCATCGTGGTGTTTCAGGACCTGGACGATCCCGCTGTCGCCGCCACGTTCGGCGAGGTAATGTGCAGCGCGTATCGGGCCTTCGGAGCCGCCGGCATCGTCACGAGCGGCGCCGCGCGCGATCTGGACCAGGTGCGCCGACTGGGTTTTCCGGCCTTCAGCGACGGGACGATCTGCTCGCACGGCTACAGTCACATTGTGGACGTGCACCGCGCGGTCCGCGTGGGCGGCCTGACCATCCGCCCCGGCGACCTGATTCACGGCGACGCCAACGGCGTGACCACCATCCCAATCGAGATCGCGCCCGATGTGGCGCAAGCCGCCGCCGAGTACGCCGCCGCGGAATCCATCGTTCTGGATTATTTGAGATCCGGCAAGCCCGAGACCGCCGGCTTCCGGGAGGCCCGGCGGGCGATGCTGGCGGAAATCGCCGCCCTTGCCGCGCGAGCCGGGGCCGGATCGAAGCGCGGCCGGTAAACGGTCGCAGCCGCGTTTCCCGTTCCCGATCCGGTTGGACTTCCCGCAACCGGACTTAACCGGCCCGCGGGGCCTAAATCTGACCAGTTTCCGAGTGGCGCGTGATACGGCCGGAATTGATAGACGCCGGGCGACTTTGCAAGGCCTATCCAAAAGTCATCCGGCCCCAAGGGGCCCGAAAGGCAGTTCAGGGCCGAGATCAGGAGATCAGGAGACGCGAATTCGTGGAGGTGTGAAGTCGTGAAGACTCTCTTGCCATCGACCGGACCCCCAAGAGATCATTGCAACTGGAGGTGTCCAATTGCGCACAACCTATCGCTTCTTCGCCCTAGGTCTACTGGTTTCATTCTCCGCATTCGCCCAGCCATCAACGCTTCATGATCCGTTGCTCGATCACATGGTCGGAAAGTGGGTGCTTCAGGGCACCATCGCCGGGAGGAACACGACGCACGACATCGTGTCGGAGTGGGTGCTGGGTCATCAATATATGCGAATCCAGGAAGTGTCCCGAGAGAAGGACGCCAGCAACCAGCCGGTATATGAAGCGATTATCCTCATCGGCTGGGATCCGCAGTCGAGCCAG
>CAIRXZ010000218.1 GCA_903882645.1 uncultured Acidobacteriia bacterium
ACACTTCCGGAGGAGCGGACCCTGTTCGATCCGGTCGACGATTGTAGTGACAAAAAATAGCCGAGCTGGCCCTTAACCAACTGATAGCATACGCATTCCCCTCAAAAAGTGCGGAAAATGGGCTAAAGGGTCCAAAAGGGGTAAGATGAACCGCGTGAATCCCGTCTGCTGCGCGCGGTGAGCCACCACCGGATTACTCCTCGCAAGCCGGCTTGTGCCCGGTGATCGGTCCAGAGCCGCGACCGTCCAGGCCCGCCCCCGTTTGTTACTTCTTCCTCCCCGCCGGGCGCTGGAACACCAGCGCGACCGTGGAGCCGCCCTGGGTCCAGTTGCCGGAGATCTCGCCGCGGCTCTGGTTGAGCGTGCCGGAGTAAGATCCGCCGATGGCGCGGATCTCGAAATCCAGCCGGTTCTCCTTCTGGGCGATGGTGGTGATGGGGATATCCGGGCTGGCCCCATCGGCGGTCGCGAGCGATCCCGCTCCCGCTCCATCGGCAGCCGCGGCCAGCTTAAGGATCAGATGAAGCTGGCGGTCGCCAGCTCCCAGCAAGCCTTCCCACGTCCCTTCGAACTCTTTCGAGATCGGCGTGCTGGAGCGCGGCGGCTGAATGCTGGCTTCGCCGGTCCGCTTGAGCTGAAAAGAGGTCGATTCGCCGCCGCCCGAGACGCTGCCGGAGATGGTTTCTCCGGAGAATTGCCCGTCGAAGACCGGGCTGCCGGGGGAATCGAACATGCGGAAGCGGACGGAATTCTCTTCGACGGCAATCCCGCTGAGCGGGATGTCCCTGGCGCCTTGCGCCGGAATGCCCATCGCGCCCACCCAAACTCCCTTCGGATCCAGCGCGAGATCCACGGTGATCCCAACGTCTTGACTTGCCCCTTTGATGACGCCCTCCCAATGTCCCGCGCCCTTCGGCATTTGCCAGGCCGCCCCCAGCGCGCCGAAGAAGACCAACGCGCAGACCGGCCGGAGGAGCGTTTTCATAGGACCAGCGTACCGCAGGATCCCTGCTCGACCTACCGGCGGAAAGACAAGCCGCTGCGGGTGCTATTGCTGCGGGCCTTCGATATCGGTAAGGCGGCGCTCGTGAATCTCGGCGATGCGGGCGAGGGCGCGGATGTTCTCGGCGTCCATTTGGACAGCTGCCGTGAGCGAAACCATGCGCTTCTCGTTGTCGCGCTGCATAACGGCAATGAGTTCCACGGTTTGCGTGAGGGCTTCGTGCCGTTCGGCGAGAGCTTCAAGGCGTTGGTCGATGTTCATGGCTGTCTCCATTCTACCGAAGCGGCCAGTCAAGCGAACAATGCAAGCTCAGTCCGCCAGCAGATTGATGGCGCCGATTCCGCCCTGCACATCCAGGTGAATGCTGGCTTTCGAGCGGTCGTAGGCGTCGTTCACCAGGTGGTCCCCTTCTTTGCGCAGGCCGGTGGTGCGGATGGAGCCGATGCCTCCCACGGCCTTGGCATAAACGCCGGCGTCGCGTGGAAGCCGGACGGTGGCCTCGCCCACCCCGCCGCGGATGCGCACGTCGTAGTCGCGCCGCGTGGCGCCGCGTAGATCCATGTCGAGCCGGCCCACGCCCATCTCGACGTCCACGCTGCGCAGGAACAGGCTCCCCAGATCCAAGTGCGCCTCACCGGCGCCGAAATGCACCGAGAGGTCCAGCGGGACGTCGTTAGCCAGCCTCAGACCCCATTCGTATTTCACGTTCCCGGCCTGGCCGTGATGCGCCCCCGGCTGGCTGATGTCGATATTGCCGTGCCCCGCCGCGGTGCTGTATTTCAGCACCGGCCGCCACGAATCCACGTTGTAGTCCAGATCGCCCTCGAGGAACTTGGCCGCTCCTCCGGACAGCCGCAGATTTCCGGCGCCCATGTTCAGGCTGACGCGGAGGAACTGGGAGGCGTCCCGCTCCACCGAGAAGGAATCGTGTTGCAGAGGTCCGGTGCGGGTTTCGATCACGCAACCGGATAGACAAAGTGCGAGCGGAATCAGCGGCAGACATTTGGCGTTCATCGAATTGCCTCAGGTACTGATACGTCCGGGCGGCGGCGTAAGTTCCCCGAATGACGCGTTACATTGGAATGTTCCGGTGCGGGCCGGGAGGCCTGGATGACGCGACAGCTCGTCGAGTGCGTGCCGAACTTCTCCGAAGGGCGCGATGCCGCCACAATCGACGCCATCGCGCGAAGCATCGCCGGCGTTCCCGGCGTCCTGCTCCTGGACCGCGAATCGGACGCGGACCACAACCGCTCGGTGCTGACCTTCGCCGGGCCTCCGGCGGCCGCCGCCGAAGCCGCCGTCCGTTCCGTGGAACAAGCGGTTGCGTCGATCGATCTGACGAAACACCGCGGCGCGCATCCGCGCATCGGCGCCGCCGACGTTGTGCCGTTCATCCCCATCGAGGGCGTCACGCTCGAAGACTGCGTCCGAATCGCCGTCGAGGTGGGCGGCGAAATCTGGAATCGTCTGCATGTTCCGGTGTATCTCTACGAGGCGGCGGCCAGGCGGCCCGAGCGGGTCGACCTGGCGAACATCCGGCGCGGCCAGTTTGAAGCGCTCCTCGCGGAGATGGGGACCGCGCCGGCGCGCGCTCCCGACTTCGGCGGTCCCGCCTGCCATCCCACCGCCGGCGCCACCGCGGTGGGCGCGCGCAAGTTCCTGATCGCCTGCAACATCAACCTGGCGACTCCCGATCTCGCCATCGCCAAACGCATCGCCAGGACCATTCGCTCTTCCTCTGGCGGGTTCCCCTGCGTCAAGGCGATGGGCGTGATGTTGTTCTCGCGCAATCTGGCCCAGGTTTCCATCAACCTCACCGATTTCGAGCAAACGCCCATGCACGTGGTCTTCGAGGCCGTGCGCAAGGAGGCGGAGCGTTGCGGCGCGCCGGTCGAGGGATTCGAAATCGTGGGGTTGATTCCGAAGAAGGCGTTCGATATGTCCGCCGATTACTTCCGGCGTTACGGAGATCTCCGGCCGGAACTGGTCCTGGAAAACCGCATCGCCGAAGCGCTGGCAGGGTAGTGGGGCGGACCTCCCTGCCCTTGCTGCTCCCTCGTTCCCGCTCGAACCCCGAGTGCTTAACCGTCTTGGGGATGTTGCCGCGAAAGGAGGTTGGCAGGCGCTTTCGCCTGCCAACGGACCGCCAATGGATGATGTATCCCCAGTTCGGTTAAGCACCCTCGAACCCCCGTCGGAGCCGCGACCGTGAGAAGCTGTGAAAGAATCGCGAAACGCGGGCGAAACCGCCTGCGCCACCAGGACAAGTCGTGTGTTTGCGTTGGTGGAGCAGGCGGTTTCGCCTGCTTCGCCCGCTTGCGGGCGTTTCCTTCACAGCTTCTGAGGGAGCGGCGCCCACTCACGCGCACAACATCGCGCGGACGAAGACCTACTTCAACGCCGCGCGCTGCGTGGGACCGCGGTGGGAAAGCAGCGATTGCGCCTTGGGCAGACTCTCGATCGCCTTGTGGACCTCCGGATCGTCCTGCATCATGGTGCGCACGACGGTCTTCCTGTCGTACGCCCGCAGGAGCAACTCCGCCCGCAGGCGGTCGCTGATCCACTGCCGGCTGGCCGCGAACTCCTCATCGGTGAACGCCACCTGCCGGCTTTGCAGAAATGCCTTGAAGCGGTCCAGCGTCGCTGCGTCCGGCGTCCAGGTTGGCGAGGGGAGTTGCGGCTGGGCGGCGCCGACAAAGACCCCTCCAAAACGAAAATCGAAGCCGCCGTTGGCCACGCGGGCCTCGAAGTGATTGACGGCCGGCGTGGGGTATTTCTCGTCCGGCGTGATGCCCCCGCCGCCGTACACCTTTCGGCCGCTATCGGTGGCCTTGATATCGGTCTGGTCGGATGCATCGTCCTTGCGGCCGGTGAATAAGTAATCGTAGAACGAGCGGTTCTGGTAATCGCGCTGGATCAGGCGGCCGCTGGGCGTGTAGTAGTGGGCGATGGTCAGCAGCAGCGCCGCGCCTTCCGACAGCGGGAACTGTTGCTGCACCAGGCCCTTTCCGAACGTGGTGTCGCCGAGCACCCAGGCCCGGTCGTGGTCCTGTAGCGCGCCAGAGACGATCTCGGAGGCCGATGCCGAGCTGCGGTTCACCAGCACGACGATGGGGTAATCCTGCGCCGCCGGCTGGGCCTTTGCCCGGTAGACCTGTTCACGCGCGACCCGTCCGTGGTCCGAAACCACCACCTGGCCGTCGCGCAGAAACCGGCCGGCGAGCGAAACCGCCTCGTTGACCAAGCCTCCCGGATTGCCGCGCAGATCCAGCACCATGCCCGTGACGTTGGCTTCGCCCAGCTTCGCGAGCAACGACTCGACGTCCTTGCTGATGTTCTGAGCCTCGAAGCTGGTGAGCCCCAGGTAGACCACGCCCGGCTGAAGCCAGAAGGCGTCCACCACGCTGGTCTGAATCTCTCCGCGCGTGACCACCACCGTGATGGGATCGGGGGCGCCCGTCCGGCTCACGGTGACGCGCACCTGGGTGCCGCGCGGACCTCTCAGCATGTCGGCCACCTTGGTGGAATCCATGCCGCGGGCGTCGTTGCCGTCCACGCCGATGACGACGTCGCCGCGGCGCAAACCCGCCAGCAGCGCGGGCGAGCCGGGGAACGGTTCCAGCGCCACGGTGTTGCCGTCCATCACGCCAATCAGCATTCCCACGCCGGAGTACTGCGCGTGTTGTTTCCGCTGCATCTCGGCGTATTCGACGGGGTTGAGGAAACTGGAGTGCGGATCGAGAGTCGCCAGCATGCCCGGTATGGCGCCCTGGTAGAACGCCCGGTCGGCAGATATGGGGCTGGCGGAGTTCTTCTCGACCAGCGCATAGGCGTCGGCCACTACGCGCATCCCGCTATCCAGTTCGTCGGCGGGGTTTGGCACGGCCTGAGCGCGAACTCCCGGACCGTAGCACGCCAGCACGGCCAAGCCGGCCGCGAGCGAGACAGCGGCGATCATACGTGATGTTTTCATCCTTACAATGTGGCCGCCGGATGTACGCCGGCCGCCATAGCCCCTTCTCTAGACTAGCACTGGGCCGCGCCGCCCGCCCCTGCATGTTTCCCGAGGAAGCGCAGGGCCTTCGCGCGCGTCGCGGGGCGCGGGTTCTCCAACTGGGCGCGGACAAACCGGAGCACGGCCTTTTTGTCCGTAATCAATCCGTAGAACCTGCTCAGAGATAGAATCGCGTGGCCGATGGCCACGTTGCGGCATTCGTCCGTCCTATAAACCGCGTGGCTCACGCCAAGGATCGCGCGCGCAATCCGGTTCGCCAGCCGTGGTTTGGCGAGCGCGATGGTGGAAGCCCAGCCGATCGCGTTCGCCGCGGCGATCATTTGAGGGCCGGGGATGGGGCTGAGGTACTTGTCGAGCGCCGCTTCCAGCTTGTTCTCCCGGTCGGCCGGCGCGAGGCAGGCCAGCGTGCGGGCCGCGTTCCATCGCAGAATGCTGTTTCGGCCATCGAGCTGTTGCAGGAAGAAATCAAAGTACGGATAGACCAGCTCGGGCCGCTCCGCGGCTAACAGAGACAGGGTCTTGGCGGAGCCGAATCTCACCGGGGCGGATGCCGAAACGAACCCGGCCGTGAGCGCCGGAATCAGATCCGGCTGCCGTTTGGCCCTGGCGACGATCCGCGGAAAGTCCGCTCCGGGCTCCTCAAGCCGCCTCAGAAGCCGGCGAGTCGCCGGCCTGGGTCCCGGCGCCGATCCCAATCCGCCCGCCGCGGCCCGCCTCACGGCAAATCCGGACATGGCGGGACGCCTCCCCGCGTCCCGGTTTCCAACTTAGATCAACCCGCCGGGAAACGCAAGGGCGCGCGGCCCGGCCCTACTCCAACACGGGGTTCCAGCGGTCGCGGCCCTTTAGGAACAACTCGGGCGCAAAGGCCGCGGCCGCGGAGCGCGTCAGAGCGCGCGCCCAGGGAACCCGCGCCGCTGGATCGCCGCCGGGGCCTCTGGATCCCAACTCGCCGAACCAGGCGGTCTTCTCGTTCGCGGCGTTGTTCCAGTTGTCCCAACCTTCCGGCCGGATGTGCGCGCCCATCCGGCAATTCAGAAAAACGACGCGCGCGCAGGAACGCCAGGGGCGGCCCAGAAAAACGCCCTTGCCCGAGTCCTTTGAAGGGAACGGCGTCTCGGCCCCGCCCGGCTTCGGCGGAGCGGGCTGGAGCAGACCGGCCGCCCCCGTCAGCTCGCAATCGCGAAAGACGAAGCCGGTAGGCTCGGCGGGCGTGGTGCGGCTGTGGGCCGCGATGTAGCCGCTGCCGCGGCTGTGAATCTCGCACTGGTCGAAGACCGCCGCGGCGTCGCCGAAAATGAAATCCACGTGCCCCGCGATGTAACAGCCGTGGTAGTAGTGCCGGCCCCAGGCGGCGTATAGCGTGTCCTGCCAGCCGAGGAACCGGCAGTTGCGGAAGACCGCGCGGTCCGAGTGGACCGAGATCGCCACCGCTTGCGAGCCAACCCCAAAGGTGTTCTCGAACGAGATGTTCCGCGCCTCGAAGTAGCCGCAGTTCACCTCGGTGACGGGGCTGAAGAACGTCCCTCCGGCGTCCGCCGCGCTCATGCTGTAGGAAATCACCGTGGAAGCGGCGTCCTGGCCCGCCAGCGTCACGCTTCGCTTGTCTTGCGGGATCTTGACGCGCTCACGGTATACGCCCGGACGGATATCGAGGATCGCGCCGGCGCCGGCCCGCGGCGCCCGGTCGAGAACGTGGTCGATGGCCCGCTGGATGGTCTGGAAATCGCCGCTGCCGTCGGCGGCGACGACCGCCCGTACCGTTCCGGCGGCGGCCGCTGCCCGCGCCGGTCGCGGCGCGGCCAACGGCAGCAGGCCCGCCGTGGAGAGGAACGCTCTTCGTGTCTGCATTATGAACAGCTTGTCAGGCGTCTCCGGGGCAGTCAAGCGGGACTCCTCCGCAATCGCCTCGCCTCCCGGGGCAGCCCGCGAACGGAGCGGCGGCGTCCCGACCTTTTTTTGTGCACGGCCCCCGCGAGTTTGAGATATCCTGAGCGGAGGGAGACATCCGAGGTGACCGCCCGTCCCGCCAAAGTGATGTGCACGAAGTGCGGCAGCAGGGACGCCCATCCCTCGCGGCGGCGCAGCCCGATTCGCGATGCGATCATGCGCATGGCCGGGCAGCGCGCGTACCGCTGTCATGCCTGTAGGAACCGCTTCTACGCGCGGGACTCCGAAATGGAGTCCGAGGTTAGCGGCGCCGGGCAGACCGCGGCGCCCGCATTGGACGAGCGCAAGGACGCCGGCGAATCAACCCTCAACGCCGGACCCCAAGCCGCGGATCGGACATCAACCAGCCCGCCGGGTCACGAGTTCCTCAAGGACTGGCCCACGGGTCCGGCCGTGAGCCGGACCCAGGCTGGCGGCCGCCTCATGGATCCCGCGAAGCGCGAAGAGCCTCGGGAGGCCCCCATCCAGGCGGGCGGCGAAATGGGCCCCGGCGCGGTGACGGCCGTCGAGCCGGCCGTGGACGCTGGCGACGGTGAAGGACGGCGCGGCGCACCGCCCGCGCCGGGCCGGCCGGAGGGGGAAGAAGGAGAAGTTGCCGCCGGCGAGGCTCCCTCCGTTCAGGAACTCCTGAGCCGCGTGGATCGGGTCATTGAATCCGCGCGTACGCAAAAGGGGCCGGATGCGCCCGTGGCCGCCGGCCAGGACGCGAGCAGCGCCGGTTCCCCTCGCAAAGCGCTTCTGAACCGCGTGACTCGCGCGCTTCGATCCATCCGGAAACGGCCTTCGGAAGAGGAGCGCCGGCGCATTATCGTTCGCTGACCGCGGCCTCCGGTTTGGGATTAGAATGATCTCGGGAGAAGCAACGATGACCCGTCGAGTTCTTCTGTCATCGGCGCTGGCGTTCGCGCTGGCGCTGGCCGGCTGCGGCGCCAAGAGCCAGTCCAAGCGGTACGACATGCAGGGAGAGATCAAAGGGCTCGACCTCGCCGCCAGGACCGCCACCATTCAGCACGGCAAGATCGGCGACTGGATGGACGCCATGACGATGGATTACCACGTTAAGCCGGACGCCGAATTCCGGAAGCTCCGCGTCGGCGACCACATCCAGGCCACGGTTGTGGTGAACGACCCGGATTACTACGTGACCGATGTGAAGGTCGTCCAGTAGCCGGACCGTTACAAAGGGAATCTCGCGCGCGCCAGCGCCATCGCTTCTTCCTTCGTGCCGATGGCTCCTTCCAACTGCGCATCCTCCACCGCCGTCAGGATCTCCGCGAACAAAGGGCCGGGCTGGTAGCCTGCCGCGATCAGGTCGGCCCCTGTGATCAGGGACGGCGGCGTCAGGCGTTCTTCGGAAATCTCCTCGCGTCTGCGCTTCACCAGTTCATAGCTCTCCGTACGCCGGTTGCTCGCCAGAACGTCCAGCCGGTGCAACTCCAGGTGCTCCTCGAAGCGCGGCAGGCGCAGGAAGCGCTTCAGCGTGCTCTCCCGCATGCGGGGCGCGTCGGCGAAACGCATGTGGTTGGCGACCAGCGCTTCCACCTGTTCGATTTCATCGCGTGAAAACCGCAGCCGGGTCAGGATGCCGCGCGCCAATTCGACTCCCGCTTCCACGTGCCCGTCAAAACGAATGCGTCCCTTGGTGGGGCAGGCGCTTTCCCCTGCCTTGCCGCCGCCGCCCTCCGCCCCGCGGAACGTCGGCGGCTTTCCCACGTCGTGCAGCAGCGCGCCCAGGGCCAGCGTCGGAGACGGCTGTTTCAATTGTTCCAGCAACAGCAGCGTGTGGACCCAGACGTCGCCCTCGGGGTGGTATTCGGGCGGCTGCTCCACGCCCTTCATGGCCGCCACCTCCGGCAGCAGATCGGCCAGCATGCCGGTCGCGTCCAACAGCTCGAATCCGCGCCGCGCGCCGCCCTCCGTCAGGATGCGCGCCAGTTCGTCGCGCGCGCGCTCGGCGGATACGCGCAGGATCGCGGCATGATTGCGCCGGATCGCTTCGAAAGTGGCCGGCTCGATTTCGAATCCCAACCGCGCGGCAAACCGCACGCCGCGAAGCAGCCGCAAGTGGTCTTCGCGGAAACGCTCGTCGGCATCCCCGATCGCCCGCACCACGCGGCCTTCCAGGTCCGCGCGCCCGCCGCAGTAGTCCAGCACCTCGCCGCCCACCGGGTCCATCATGAGGCCGTTGATAGTGAAGTCGCGGCGCAGCGCGTCCTGGCGGGGGCTGGTTTCGAACCGCACGCTGGCCGGGCGGCGTCCGTCGGCGTAATCGCGGTCGCTGCGGAAGGTGGCCACCTCCACGCACGCGGAATCCCGGCGCACCAGCGCCACCCCGAAATGCGCGCCCACCAGGCCCGCATTGGGAAACAGCCCGGCGATGCGCTCCGGCCGGGCGTCGGTCGCCACGTCGAAATCCTTCGGCTGGATGCCCAAGAGCAGATCGCGCACGCAGCCGCCCACCAGCCACGCCTGGTGGCCGGCGCCGCGGAGAGTCGAAACGATATCGCGCGCCAGCGCCTCGGGATTCATCGGATGGCGGAGCCCGGACACGCCCCGGGAGCGTTCCTCTACACCAGTGTAGTGGTTGAAGACCACCGGCTCAAAGCCGGCGGATTCGGGCCCCGGCTGGAAGCGCGTGGCGCGTTTGTGGAGCGAGCCTCCGGCTTGCCATGCCGCCATTCGTGGCGGCATGCTCCCAATGGCTGGGAGATGCCAGCAAGAAGGCGGGCATGGCGGGCCGGAGGCCCACCCCGCGGGAGACGAAGCCGGCCGCGCCAGATCCAGCGCTGCCATGGCGGCAGATTACGAATGGGCGTCCGGCTGGAGACCCGGCTCAACATGGATCGTCTTTCCGGCCACCACGTAAATCTGTTCCGCGAACGGCGTGCGGCCCGGAGCACGAAGTTCAATGGTGTAACTGCCGGGGCGCATCCACATGGTCTTGAGTTGCCCGGCGGTTCCCGCATAGGCGCCGTCGACGAATACTTGGGCGTCCTTCACCTTCGTATCCAGTTTCACTTGGCCGGCGCTCGGCGCGCCGTAGTAGTATCCGTATGGGTACGAGTCGTAATACGGGCCGTAGCCGTACCACCCCAGCGGCGCGAACCCAGAACCGACAAAAACGCCAACGCGGCCGCGTGCGGCAACCGTGAGGGGCAGCAGCATCAACGCGGCGCTGGTAACCAACAGCAGCTTTCTCATAGAGCACCTCTGCGATTACTCGCTGCAATTTTATTGCCAGACTGTAAACGATTGATAATACAATAGTTCTTTGACTCTGACGGTCGCCGCCCGGCTGAGAAGCACCACCCCTGCTGCTTCCCGGCCAGCGCCGCCCGCCGGTTCAATGACCCGAGCAGGCGGGCGGCGGCGGAGCATTGGCGATCGCTGGAGATGAGGCCGTCGCCCGCAAGCCCGTCGATAGCCGCCCGTCATAGCCGGCCAACACTGCTTCGCTTTTGGACAGAACGAGGAACTCATGAACGCATCCATCTGAGTGGCACGCCGGCAGTTCGAGCGCCAACGCGCCTCCAGGGCCTAAAGTCGTGGCCACGGAACGCCGATAAGTCCTATGTGACCGGGCAGCAATCTAAACTATCGCTGGAGGAAACCAAGTGCAACTGATAGCAACCACTTGGATAATCATCAACGCGGCAGCCGGCGTGGCTGGCCTCGTCGCGGGCTTGTACATGGCCTTCACGCGCCGGGAGACGTCCCGCCACCCATGGAAGTGAGCCCGCCGTTCTAACCGCCCCGGCACGCCTCCAGTAACGCGCCCTCGGCGGGACTCCGCCGCGGCGCCAGGCACTGGTTGCCGTCCTCCAACTCCACCAACAGGCGGAAGCCCTCCAGCAGGGTCCGGCTCTGGAAAGCGCCGCCGATGTACGCTACCTCGACGGCCTCGCCTGGCTTCCAGAGTTGCCCGCGTACAGCGGCGGCGAGCAGCGCCAGTTCCTGGGCGGCCCGGCTCAGGATCTTGATCGCCACGCCGTCGCCCTCGGCCGCGGCGGCATCCACCAGCGGCGCGAGCGCGGCCACCCTGTCCCGGGGCCAATCATCGCTGTAAAACCGGTGCAGCGCGCCGTTCGCGTCTCGCGATCCCACGGCTGCAAGGAGCGCCCCGTGCAAACTGGTGCGCGAACCCCAACCTTCCTCGGCTCGCAGGGCCGCTCGCAGCGCGCGGCGGACAATATCGAAACCGCCGCCTTCGTCCCCGAAGGCGTAGCCCCACCCGCCGGCCCGCGCCACGCGGCCCTCCGCGTTGCGGCCGTAAGCGATCGACCCGGTTCCGGCGATCACCGCGACTCCCCGCCCCGTGGAGGTCGCTCCGGCCAGCGCGATGGCGGCGTCCGTGGTCACAATCAGCCGGCGAGTTCGAAGAAACGAAGCCAAAACCGCCCGCTTGTCGTCCGGACCGCCGCTCATCCCGAGGCACGCCGCCTCGAAGCAGACCATCGCGGCGTCCAGGCCGGCCGCGCCGCACGCGGCCGCGAGACTCTGGTTCACCCCGCTTTCGAGGCGCGCATGCCCTTCGCCCGCCTCGGCGTGGTTGCATGGGCCGCCGGAACCCGAGCCCAGAACGCGGCCTGTCTCATCGCCAATGACCGCCTTGGTGCTGGACTGGCCCCCGTCAACTCCCAAGTAGAGCTTCATCGCAGGAACCCGATTGTAGCAACGAAGATCGTAGCGCCGCCGGCGCTTGGGGGCATGGACGGCCGGATGGAAGGTCCGGCCGTCTCTAAAGGCGGGTTCCCTGAGGATTAGCTCTTCCGGGCCGGGGGATTCTCGACTACGAGGTTGTTCACGACGGGGCCAAAACTCATTCCTGCGCCGGACGCTCGAATTCCGGCGATGTTCTTCTCCATCTCGTTGCTCACGACGCCATCGAGCGTCACGTGCCCGTTCTCGACGAGGATGTGAATCGGCGGCGCGGCCAGGCCGGCATAGCGCGACAGGGTCGGGTCGCCATAGATCGCGCGCGCGAGCCGCAGCCGAAGCTGGTCGTCGATTGGGGACAGCGGCAGAACCTTGACTTGATCGGCGACGCCAACGACGCCGGGCACTTCCTTGACGATGCGCTCGATGTCGTCCTTCTTGAAAGGCTGGTTCACAGCCCCCGAAAGTTGCGCCTGCCCGTTGGTCACCTGGACGTCAACGGCGTCCCAGATGCTGTACCGGGGGTACATGGCGACTTCGTGCGCGATGCGCCGTGCGATGTCCGAATCGGTTTGCGGCGCGGGCGCGGCGTGCCGGCTGGCCGCCACGGCGGAGCCGGCGCCCAGCAGGAGAGCCGCGGCCAGAATCTTTCCAGCAATCCCTGATTTCATCTCCGATCCCTCCTGCCCGATTAGAGGGATGACGGGGGCGGCGGGTTTCGTGGGGCGCGCCCCCTTCTTAGCGGGATTTGTCCTTTGCGTAACAGATCGTGGCAAGACCGCATTCGGCGCATTTCGGGTTGCGCGCATGGCATAGCGCGCGGCCGTGCAGGATCAACTCATGAGCGAAGACGATCCACTTTTCCTTGGGGACGATCTTCATGAGATCCCGCTCGATCTTGACCGGGTCGGTGTTCTTCGTCAGATCGAGCCGCGCCGAGAGCCGCTGTACGTGCGTGTCTACAACCACTCCCGAGGCGATGCCGTAGGCCGTCCCCAGAACCACGTTCGCGGTTTTGCGCGCGGCTCCGGGAATCGTCAACATCTCTTCCATGGTGCGCGGCGGCTGGCCTCCGAACTTCGCGACCACCATCTTTGCGGCGCCCGTTACGGACTTCGCCTTATTGTTGAAGAAACCAGTGCTACGAATATCATTTGCAAGCACTTCCTGGCGGACAGCGGCAAAGTCCACGGGCGTCGGGTACTTGGCGAACAGCCCCGGGGTCACTTCGTTGACGCGTTTGTCCGTACACTGCGCGGAGAGGATGGTAGCCACCAGCAACTGCCAGGGGTCCGCGTGATGCAAGGCGCAGGTCGCCCCCGGATACATCCGCGCGAGCCGCTCCAGCAGCTCGGAGATGCGGGCTTGGCGTTCGGCTGCGTTCCTCGGCCGTTTCGCGTAAGCTCGTAGAAGATCATGCGAAATCGGCTTCTTTTGCTCGGCGCGGCGCTGGCCGCTTTTGGCGCTTCGCTGGCTTCGGGTTTTCACTTCGACGATTATGCCATTTTCTCCGATCCGGTTCTGATGTCGTCGGCGGGCGGGATGGGAATCTGGGCGTTGCGGCGGACCCAACCGCTGACGGATCTCACCTTCTGGTTGAACTATATGGCGGGCGGGCGCGACCCGCTGGGATACCATCTCGTCGGCCTGGCGCTGCACCTGGGAGCGGTCCTGCTGGCTTACGAATGCCTGCGGCGGCTCCTGCCGGAGCGGGCGGCGCTGGCGGCGGCGGCGGTGTTTGCGATCCATCCGCTGCAGGCCGAGGCGGTGAACTATGTTTGGGCGCGCGGCGCGGTGTTGGGGGCGCTGTTGTGCTTCGCGTCCTTGCTCGCGTGGCTGAATAGACGCTTCTGGCCGGCGGTTGCCTGGTTCGCGCTCGCGCTGCTGGCCAGTGAGCAATGCGCCGCATTCCCGTTGGCCCTGGCGCTGATCCACTGGACCGGGCAACGCTCCGAAACTCCCAAGGCCGGCCGGTCCGGAGGGGCCCACATGGCGGCAATGCTCGTCCTGGCGCTGGCCGCCGCCGCGCGCCTGGCGTCCGCGACTCTGGCTGCTCATGCGGCGGTCGCGCCCTCGAAGTACTTTCTGGCGCAAGGGCCGGCCCTCTGGCGCTACTTGAGATTGTTCCTCGCGCCGTTTGGGTTCACCGTGGATCCGGACATACAGGTTCCGGCAATCTGGGTGGGCGCGATGCTGTGGGTCGCCGTCCTGGCGGCCGCGGCGCGGCTATGGCAGGCGCGCAGGAACGCGTGGGCCATGTGGCTGTTGGCGGGGCTGCTCCTGCTGCTGCCGAGCCTGCTTCCGGGGGCGGACCTGTACGCCGACCGGCGCATGTATCTCCCCATGTTCGCATTCGCCGCGGCGGCGGGGTGGCTCCTGACGCGCGTGCGCACTCAGGCGCTGGCCGCCGGCGTGGCGGCCGTGCTCACCGTGCTGAGCCTGGTGCGCACGACGGTTTGGCTGAGCGACCGGTCGCTGTGGCAGGAAGCCGTACGGCTCGCTCCGGAGAAGGCGCGGCCCAAGATCTGGCTCTCCCGCGACCTGCCCGCCGCGCAGGCCCTCGAGTTGCTGCAAAGGGCGCAGGCCGCCGCTCCCCACGACCCGGCGGTCCCGGCCGAGATGGGAAAAATCCTTCTACAGGAGCGGCAGGTGGACCCGGCGCTCATCGAATTCGGCCAGGCGCTGGCGCTCGACCCCAACAACGCCGAGTACTATAACAATCGCGGGGTGGCGCTGGGGATGTCGGGGCTGACGGAAGCCGCCCGCGCCGACTTCCAGCGCGCCCTCACGATCGACCCGAACCTCAGCGAGGCGCGGCAGAACCTGGAGAAGATCCCCCCGGCGCCGTGATCTGCAAATCGGCGGTCAGGAATTGCCAGTCCGGCAGCGCGTAGATCTTGAACTTGGTGGTGAGGGGCGCCGTAAGCTCCTTGACTTCGTCCGGCTTCATGGGGGTGACGAAAGAGAACGTGCCCTGGGCATCTTCCTCGGATTTCGGCGTCCTGGCCCAAATGGTGACGTTCCCGGCAAGGCTGGCGATGTCGGCGTCGGAGTGGTTGATGAGGACGAACTTGACGACGACCTTGTCCTTGTCCTTGGGGTCTTCCACGAAGCGCACGCCGGCGACCTCGATGAACTTCTGCAAGGGGTTGGCCGGGGCGCCGGGTTTGGCGGCCGGACTTTCGACGGTGGCAGTGGGCGCCGCGGAGCCGCCTCCGCGCATGACGTTCACCAGCCAATAGACGCCGAACACGAGACCCAGCAACGCGAGCGCGAAGAGGATGGCCAGCAGCCAGGACGGCAGCGCCGGTCCGGCCGCGGGCGCCCGAGGCGCCGGGGCCGGCGGAGCGGCGGTCCACTGAGGAGCCCGCGGCTCCGGAGCGGGGGCGGGTGGCGCGGCATAGGGCTGCGGGGGCGGCGCATAGGCGCGCGGCGGCGGCGCGGGCTCAGGTTGCGATGGCGGGGCTGCCGGCGGCGGCGCCGCCGCGGGTGAAGCGTTCCTGGGGGCGCAATCGGGGCAATCGTTGTACGCAGGGGGAACTTCTCGCCCGCATTGCGGGCAGATCCACGTGAACATGGCTTGGCCTCAACTCTACTCTAGTCTAGTGCTTTACCGTTTTCGTGGCGAACACGATTATTTCTCGCCGTCTGCGTCCGTCGCGCCGGACGGCAGGCCGCAAGAAACGATGGCCCGCCCCACTCCCGCGAACGAATACATGCGGCCCGCGGCTTCGCCGTCGCGGCGGAATGAATGGAAATCCTCCGGCAGACACATGGCGCACAAGTTCGACGCGTAGATGCGCGCGGGCGTTACGCCGGCCTCGATGAGCTGGCGCCGGTTCGCGGCGGGCAAGTCGACCGGCCCTCTTCCCCGCCCTCCGAAGCGCGCGGCGACCTCCGGCCCCACTTCATAGCAGCACGGACCGATGGCGGGACCGATGGCGGCGTGAAGATCGGAGGGTTGCGAGCCGAAACGCTCGCGCATAGCTTCCACGGCCCGTTCCGCGATGCGCGCCACGGTTCCCCGCCAGCCGGCATGCACGGCCGCCACGGCGCGCAGACGCTCGTCCACCAGCAACAGCGGGACGCAATCGGCCGTTCGGACGGCCACGACCGCGCCGGGGACGTTCTCGAGCAGGGCGTCGCCGGGACCCAGAACGCCGGACCGGCCCCCGGCGGCGATGCACGCCGGGGAATGCGCCTGCTTGAGCGTGGCGAGGCCGGGGAACCGCGCGGGGATGTCCGCGTGGCGGGTTCCGAAGCCGTGGATCAGCCAACCAAGGGCATCGAGCTCCGGGACGCGATAGACCTGGCCTGGATCTTTATAAAACATGGATGCCGTTCGTGACGCGAACGTCCGCTCCCTTACGGTCGCGGCTCTGACTCGGGCGCCGAGCCGCTGCCAGCCATTACGCGGGGTCTTGGACCTGCGCGATCCGAACCTGCCGCTTGAAATCCTCCAGCATGGATTCGTCGAGCCGGACTTCCGTGGGGCGCTTCACCAGGGTGGTCATCTGGTCTATCTTGTCCTGGAGCTTCATTAGTCCGTAGAAGAGGTTTTCGGGGCGCGGCGGGCAGCCGGTGACGTAGACGTCGACCGGAACGATCTTGTCGACGCCCTGGAGCACGGCGTAGGTATTGAACGGTCCGCCCACGCTGGAGCAGGCGCCCATGGACATGCACCACTTAGGGTCGGGCATCTGGTCCCAGATGCGCTTGAGCGCCGGAGCCATCTTCAAAGTGACGGTGCCGGCGACGATCATAAGGTCGGATTGCCGCGGGCTGGGGCGGAAAACCTCGGCGCCGAAGCGCGCGATGTCGAACCGCGAGGTGCTGGCGGCGATCATTTCGATGGCGCAGCAGGCGAGGCCGAAGGTGAGCGGCCAGATCGACGACCTGCGCGCCCAGTTGAACACGTAGTCCACCGAAGTGGTGACCACGTTGCGTTCAAACTGGTTTTGGATGAATGAAGCCACCGGCGCCTCCTGGTGCGTCAAACGAAATTGTATCATCAACAGAAGGGGCGGGCCCGGAGGCCCGCACCGCCCGGATGAAGCGCCGTCTCCTCTATATCGCGCTGGCGATCGCCACGACCCTCCTGATCGGAACGGCGGGGTTCATTATCATCGAAGGATACCCGCCGTTCGACGCGTTCTACATGACCCTCATCACCATGACCACGGTGGGGTATGCGGAAATTCATCCGCTTTCGCAGGCGGGGCGGATCTTCAACTCCTTCTTGATCATTTTCGGCGTCACCACCATCTTCATCGCGGTGGGCGCCATGACTCAGACCATCATCGAGATGGAATTCGGGGACGCCACCGGCAAGCGGCGGAACAAACGCATGATCGAAAAGCTGAAAGACCACTTCATCATTTGCGGCTACGGGCGGGTGGGACAGGGCGCGGCGGCGGAATTGAAGCACGCCCGCGCGCCCTTTGTGGTGGTGGATGTCGACCCGGAGCGCGTGGAACAGGCGATGCACGCGGGTCTGACGGCGGTGGCGGCCGATTCCACGCGCGACGAGACGCTGCGCGCCGTGGGCATCGAGCGCGCCCGCGGACTGGTGGCGGCGCTGGCCACCGACGCCGACAACCTCTTCGTTCTGCTCACCGCCAAGGGCCTGAACCCGCGCATCTATGTCGCCGCGCGCGCGGCCGAGGAGGGCGCCGAGGAGAAAATGCGGCGCGCCGGCGCCGACGCGGTCTTCGCGCCTTACGCCATCACCGGCCACCGCCTGGCGCAGTCGCTGCTGCGGCCGCACGTGGTGCAGTTCCTGGACTTCACCACCAAGGATATCGGCATCGACGTGGTCATCGAGCAGATGCGCGTCTCCGAGACCAGCGCGATGGTCGCAAAGAGCATCCGCGAGACGCAATTCGGGCGGGACCTGGGGGTGATCGTGCTGGCCATTCGCAAGGGCGACGGGCAAATGCAATTCAATCCCCCGGCGGACACGGCGGTGCGAGGCGGCGACTACCTGATTGTGATGGGGAAGCAGGAGAACTTGCACGTGCTGGAGAATCTGCTGGCGGGGAGTGGGGAGCGGAAATAGGCGCGGGACGGGCGTGCCGGACACCTACTGAAGTGTAGATACACTTCGGGCTTGAGGGTATGGGCGAGCGGGGAACGCAAGAAGGCAGGGTCGAAGAACCAACGTAGGCATCGGTGCGCCTTTGTGGAGCGAGCCTCCGGCTTGCCATGCCGCCATTCCTGGCGGCATCCTCCCGGGGCTGGCAGATGCCCGCAAGAAAGCGGGCATGGCAGGCCTGGAGGCCCACTCCACGGGGGTGAACCG
>CAIRXZ010000219.1 GCA_903882645.1 uncultured Acidobacteriia bacterium
GTCGGCCCAACTGGTGGGTTCCACGAAGCTGTGGTTCTCCACGGGGTACATGGCCACTTGCCAATTCTCCTTTCGTAACTCGATGAGCTTCTGGACAAGGCGCACGGTGTCCTGGAACTCGACGTTGGTGTCCACCATGCCGTGGCAGATGAGCAGCGCGCCCTTCAACCCCTGCGCAAAGTAGATGGGCGACGATTTGCGGTAGGCGTCCGAGTCGGTCTGCGGGAGGTTCAAGATGTCGGCGCGCGACCGCCAATGAGTCAAAGGGTTTGGGGGCGTGTGATGCCATCAGTGAGTTCGATAGCGAGCAAAGTCCGCCATCAACTACGGAACCGCAGCCGCAGACTTGGCTGTACCGATCTGCCCGGCGATTTCAGAGACGGCAAGCTGGCTGGCATTCAGGTTCTCCTTAGCAAGATCAACCAAGTGCTTGTGATGAGTGAACAACAGCACCTGGGTATGCCTCGCCAATTCGGCCAGCGCGCGAATGGCTGCTATCGCTCGGGCGTTATCGAATTTGACGAGAATGTCGTCAAGGATGAATGGAATCGGCTCGTGATCCCTTGCGTAGAGTTCCATGCTGGCGAGGCGCAGGGCGAGGTACAGTTGGTCGCGCGTCCCGTCGCTCATGCCAACCAGCGCCACGTTTTCGCTCGTGTGGGCGCGGACTCCGACCAGCGCGACGTTGCCTGCATCGTCCCAGTCGAGTTTTAGGCCGGAGAAGGACGCACCAGTCAGGAGAGAGAAGAGTTCGCTCGAGCGTTTGAGCATGTCGCCCTGGGTCTTTTCGCGATATCGGTCGACTGCGCCCTGCAACACGATGCGCGCCAGTTGCAGACGGATGTACTGTTCCACCGCTTCGAGTGTGTCGGCCTTATGGGCTTCCACATCGGCCGACGCGGAACAGGAGACCGAGCTGTCCTCCATACTTTTCAGTTTGTTCTTCAAGGTGATACGCATTTCTTCGGCCGGCTTGAGCCGCGTCTTGCAGTCTGCCATCTGGCTGCCGATCAATTCCAGTTGTCCGGGAATCTGGTCGGGATCGACTCCGTGCGCCTCTTCCTCCAGTTCGACGATGGACCGACCGCCGGCGATGGCGGCGAGTTGCTGCTCCGCCCCCTGGAGTCTATTCTCCAGGTCTTTTCGGAGGGCGGATTCCTCTATCAGCACGGGCAGGCGCTCGGCATTCTCGCATCTCGCTTCCGCCGCCAGCGCTGCGAGGAGACTCTCTGCCTGTTGCCGACCCCGTTCGGCCTCATGGAGCGTCTTTTTCTCACGTTCCAAATCCTGGATCTTGTTCGCGCGGAGATCCTGCTGCTGCTTTGCCTGGTTCCACCGTTGATAGAGTTCGGCGACTGCATCCAACTCCGGTATCGAGAGAAGCTCTGGCGCCACGGCTGCAAGCAGTCCGCGCAGTTGCTCCTGAAATCTGGTGGCATCGCGGTCGATGCCCGCGATCCTGGTCTTACGGTCGGCTGCTTGCCGGAAATACGTCTGCAGGTCGTCTCTGACCCGGATCGTCTCCTGTGCTGACGACGGTTCCGTGCCGGCAGGGAGACCCAGGCCGGTCATGACCTTGGCCCACTTCTGCGTCCAGGCGTCCAGACCGGTGCTGGCCTTGCTGACGCGGTTTTCCGCAATCGCAAGAGCTCGCCCGCTGGCCTCGATGGTATCCGCGAGCTTTTCGCGTTGTTTGGCCAGTTCGTCCTGCGCCTGCACGACTTGCTCGGCGAGGGAGCGCCAGCCCGTCAGGGAGTCGGAAGAAGGCGTTCCGGTTTCTTCCAATTCCGAGAGGCGCTCCTGAAGTTGCCGCTTCGCGGTCTCGGTTTCGGCCAGCAGGTCGTTGGCCTGGGTCTCTTTCTCCGCGATAGCGCGGAGGCGCGCAAGAGTGGATGCTCTCCGCTGGAGCCAAGCCGCCATCTGTCGCGGCGCTCCGGCACTCACCTGGAACGGCGCCCAAAGCTCCTCCCACTCGGTCTGGAATCGCCTGCGTTTGGTCTGCGCCTCCTCCAGTTCGGCCGCACGAGCGACCGCAGTTTTGCGTGCTCCATCGAGGTCGGTCCGCGCCTGCTCCAGCTTGGCGACATGGTCCGCTTCGTCGCGCAGTCTGTCGGCGGTGTCGTCCGTTTTGCCGACGCTCTCTTCGTAAGCTTTGGCCAACGAAGGGCCGTCCCCTGGCTGTTCCAGGAACTCCCGTGCCTCCACGCTATCGATGTCGCCCTCGAGCCAGGCGCCGCGAACCGCCTTCCAGCCGAGGTTGCGACGCCGCCGATCCTGAGCAAGCTCCGACAGAGTCGGCACGGAACGGCCGGCCAGGAGCGCCGCGAGGCGATTCTCAATTGTTGATACTTCGGTTTGAGCGGTCCGAAGCCGTTCCTCGGCCTGCTCCGCAGCTTGTTCCGCTTTGTCGAGCCGGCCAGTCCACTCGGCCACCAATTGGTCGGCGGGCAGGGCGCTATTCTCGAGGGATTCCACACCGGAAGGCCAAGGCAGCGCCTTCACGTCTTCGCCCATCTTCCGGCGCTCGTCGGCCGCGGCCTCCTGGAGACTGCGGGCTTTCACTTCTGAGGCCCCCACCAACAAGGCATACTGAACGGCAGTGCGCAGTGAGGCGACCGATCTCGTCGCAGGGAGTCCGCCCAGTTGTTGGCGCGCTGAGTCCAGTTTTCGCTTCTCGTCAGCGAGCGACTCCTGACCGTTTCGAACTTCAGTATCTAGACTTGCGCGGGTTGTAGACAAATCCTGCACCGATCGCCTGTCCGCGGCGCGCACTACGAGGTCCGGAACCCTGTCGAGACTTGTCGGTTCGCCGAGGCTGCGCAGGGTGTGGGCCATTTCGGACTCCGCTTGACGGAGTTCCGTCTGAAGACGAAGGCGGTCGCTGGCGTCCTTCCTCTGCCTGCCGGTTTCCTGATGAAAGCCAAGGATCTCCTGTTCCCGGGCGAGGAGATCCCCGGGCAGCATGATCGCATCGACCGCCGTCCAGAGGTCACCCACCCGCCGCGTGACGTCCCGGACCTCGCTGGTTTTGATGATGAGGCTGGAATCGGTTTTCTGATGATCAGCCGCGAAACCGTCACGGAGAATCCGGGCGTTTTCAACACCTCGGAGTTGTTCACGTAGGTCGGTGCGTTTCCGCAGCAAACCGAGCGACATCTGAATTCGCTTGAACCGTTCCGTCTCGCTTTGCCTGCGGAGAATCTCTGACTCGACCCTGGAGCTTTCAGCACTGGCGTTCTCGTGCTCTTCCTGGAGCTTGTTCCAGTCCGTGAGTGAGACCTGTGCTTCTCGCAAGCGGTCCTTGCTCTCCCTCAGGCGGTCCAGGATCTTCGCGACTGTCGCGGTGCTGGCCCTGGGTTTAAAGAGCTTCTCCGCCTCATCGTTCAGTTTCTCCAGAATGTCATGAAGGCCTTCAATGCCTGCCGCCGCCGAAAAGAGGAGTTGCCCAAACTGGCTCTGGCCCTTCAGCAACTCCTCGCCTCCTTGCTGAAGCCGCTCTGCGTCGAGTCCGAACATGGTCTGAAAGACGTCGCGGCTCTCGATAGGAACGAACGAGCGCAGGAGTTCTTCCGGAACGACTTCGTCATCGTCGGCGGCCCGCAGCGATTTCGTGTTTGCCTTTCGCCGCACACATTCCAGGCGCTTTCCGTCGCGCTCGACCGAAGCCCGTATCCGCAGACTGCCGTAGGCGTGCAGGAAGTTATCGTGCGTCTGTGGGTGAATTCCAAACAGGAAATCGCAGATTGCGCGTAGGAGCGAACTCTTGCCGGCTTCATTCGGCCCGTAGACAACTTCCAGCCGACCCGCGCCTTCCCTCAGATCGAGGGAGGCGTCTGTGAACGGGCCGTAAGCGGGAAGACGGATGGCTTCGAACCTCATTGGGCGCCTCCCTGACCGCGGAGCCGCTCCATCAGGAGAGACTCGGCGTCCGCCACCAACCGGAGAAAACGCTCTCCGCCCAGCTCGATCCAGGTGTTTACCTCCTGCTTCAGGTCCTCGGGTAGTTTCGCGAGTAGCGGCGCGACCGAATCCTTGACGGAGGCAAGCTCACTGGGGCGGGCCGCGAGAGACTGCACATATTGGTGCACTTCGTCGAGCGGTCCCGAAAGAGTCGTGGACCGTGCGGGAGAGCAGGTGCGAAGAGCGATCTTCTCGATCCAGACCGACTCTGAACCGACGTCGGCAGCGAGCGCGCGCAGATCGTCGCGCCACTGGTTCTCCGCGACGAGCCGGTCATGCAACGAAGTCGCTCCCTCGAGTTCGACGCGAAGCACGAGCGGGCGGTCACCCGCGTTACCCATTGAAGCCCGGATAGCATCCGAAACCCGCTCCTGGAGCTGGTCGATGGTATCCGCACCGGCAAGGTCGACGCTTGCGCGTCCCCAACGGATGACGTCCAGCGGGACATGATCGCATTCCAGAATTTCGTGCCCGTCGCCGACCGTGACCAGCACGCAGCCTTTCGGTCCGGCCTCACGGATTTTGCGCCCCTGGATGTTTCCGGAAAATACGACGCGCGGGTAGCCGCAGAGTTCCTGCGATATATGCACGTGCCCCAGAGCCCAATAGTCGTAGTCCTTGAGACGTAGATCGTCCAGCGTGCAGGGCGCGTAGGGTTCGTGGCCTTCGTAGCCGGAAACCGACGTGTGGAGCAGGCCGATGTTGAAACACCCTGGCCGCTTGGCGGGGTAGTTCGCTGCCAGGTTGTCGAAGACGGACTGGTTCGAAAAACTCTGCCCATGAATTACCACATCGCCCTCGGGCAGCAGCTTGGTCTCTGGCTGTGTCGCTGAGAAAACACTCACATTCTGCGGCAGTCGCGGTCGCAAGGACTTTGTCATTCGATTTGCCGCATCGTGGTTGCCGGCGACCAGGAAGACCGGAATGCCGGCTTCCCTGAGCCTGGCCATTCTAGAAACGAAGAACATTCCGGTGCTGGTATCTTTCCAGTCCCCGTCGTATAGATCTCCAGCAAGTAGTACGAAGCGAACTCTCTCGTCGATGGCGAGCCGCACCAGGTTGTCGAAGGCGCGGCGGGTCGCAAGACGGATGTCATCGACCGGCATCCCTTCATACCGAGCGATGCCTCGCAGCGGACTATCAAGGTGTATGTCGGCAGCATGCAGGAACTTGAACATAAAACTCCTTCTGGCGCAACACAACGGCCAGATCCTTCTCAGAGTATTACTTTTAACGAGGCTTCGCCAGGACCGGCAAGGCATGTGTCGCGAGAAGGCCAAAACTTGACTCGTTTGCATCAAGTTCGGGGTGTCAGGCCTGAGCTGGACGAAGATCGCCACTGTAACGGACGCGGAAGGCAACCCGCGTTGATAACCCACGGGGCGGTGCGTCGACCGCAAAGTGGAGATCGTTGTGCCCGGTCTCGATAGGAGATCGGGCACGCACGGCCGCTACAGCGCTTTCGACACTCCGGGCCGCGTCTCCGCTTTCGGCTTCCTACCTGGGCAAGTCTGGTCCCGGCACTCCCAGTACGAGGTGGCATTGGCTGGCCGTAAATGTACGAATCTGCTGGGGTAGCAAACGCGCCTCCGCAGGAGGGTCGCAGAGAGAAGTTCGGTTGGCGTTGAGAGGCGGGAGCCAAATGCCGGGCCCCCAGACACTCGAGCTTCCAACACCGTCTTTCTCCTCCGCCGGCCGCCCCGCTACTTGAGGTTCTGCTCGAACAGCTTCAGAATGCGCTTGTACTCGTCGGCCCAACTGGTGGGTTCCACGAAGCTGTGGTTCTCCACGGGGTACATGGCCACTTGCCAATTCTCCTTTCGTAACTCGATGAGCTTCTGGACAAGGCGCACGGTGTCCTGGAAC
>CAIRXZ010000220.1 GCA_903882645.1 uncultured Acidobacteriia bacterium
ACCCCGAACTTCTGACGGAGTTCGAGGTCAAAATCACGGAAAAGCAACTCGTCCGCAGTGCCGCTGCCTGAGAAAATGTAGAAACTCCAGAGCCGGGCGTCAGCCCGGCCAAGCCGCACATCGCTTGCGGCTATGCTGCTCCGTAGTGCGGCTTGCTACGGCTTTGAACTCCGAATAATCCCCGCGATCTTCGCCGCGCGCTCCCGCGCCGTGTGCATGTACGCGTCGTTTTCAGTCACGCGATCGAGCAGCGGAAGGAACTGATCGGGCGTCACCACTCGCTTGTGCTCCACGGCGGATTCGAGCGCCAGCAAGGCGCTCACCACGCCCAGCCGGTCGTACTTAGCGGTGCGCTCCAGTTCGCTGCGGAGCCGGGCCGTTTCGCCGATCCTTTCAAACCATTCCAGCAGCGCGCGGCCGGAAGCGTCCTGGGTGTAGTTGAACTTGACTTCGCCCTTCTGGGCGCCGTCTTCGTAACGGAAGGTCTTGGTTCCTGTAAACGCCACCTTGGCCGGAGCTTCCAGCGGGCGCTTGAAGTACTCCAGCTTCGCGGCCAGACCGAATACTTCGCCGGTCTCGGCTTCGCTTAGACGGAACTGGAGCGGATCGTCGTCGTCGGGCGCTTCGCGGTATGCCACGCCGCCCTCCCGGTCCAGCGTCACCTGCAAATAAGCGGGCACGCTCGGCGGGAAGGACCGCGAGAAAAACAGCCGCGGGCCGCCGGCCGCGCCGGCCGAGGCCGCCAGCAGGAGCGCCAAAAGCCACTTCATAGTGACTCCGAAGAATCGGTGGGGCGGACCCCCTGGTCCGCGCGGGTCCCCCTGGACCCGCTCTCCGCTCGAAGAATGACGTCCTCAGACAACCACGACAGGCCGACGAGGGCGTCGGCCGCGGACCAGGGGGTCCGCCCCACCAACGCGCCAACCGCTTTCTTCACAGCTTCTCCCCGGACAGCCGCCGCCGGGCGGATTCGTGCGTGGCGTGACAGATAGCCACCGCCAGCGCGTCGGACGCGTCTTCCGATTCGATCTCCGGCAGCCGGAGCAGCGACTGCGCCATCGTCTGGACTTGGCGCTTCTCCGCCCGGCCATATCCCACCACGCTCATCTTGATTTCGAGCGGCGAGTATTCCGCCACCTCCATCCCCGCTTCCGCGATGGCCAGCAGCGCAATTCCCCTCACGTGCGCCAGCTTCAGCGCCGTCTTCGCGTTGGCCGCGTAAAAAACTCCCTCCACCGCGGCCGTCTCGGGAGCGTATTCGCCAATCAGCCGCCGCAGCTCCCGCGCGATCTCGAGCAGCCGCTTCTCAAATCGCCATTTCGGGCTCGTGCGGATGACCCCGGCCGCGATCAAACGGTGTTCCACCCCGTCGCTATCGATCACGCCGTAACCGGTTCGCTCCGATCCGCAGTCGATCCCGAGAACCCGCACTTACTGCGCCAGCGCCTCCAGGTCCTTCTCGTCGATATCGAAGTTGGAGTATACGTTCTGCACGTCCTCGTGCTCTTCCAGCGCCTCGCTGAGCCGAAGCATGGACCCCGCGGCCTTGCCTTCCAGCCGGACCAGGTTCTTGGGAACCATCGCGATGCTGGCTTCGGCGGGGTGCAGGCCGGCGGCCTCCAGGGCCTTCAGCACGGCGTCGTGAGCTTCCGGAGCGGAGAGGACCTCCCAGTGTTCGGCGTCCCCGCGCAGGTCGTCCGCGCCGGCGTCGAGCACGATGGCCATCAGTTCGTCCTCGGTGGCCTTGCCGCCCTCGATGACGATGTGGCTCTTGCGCTCGAACATCCAGGCCACGGCTCCCTGTTCGGCCATGTTGCCGCCGTTCTTTGAAAAGACATGGCGGATGTCGGCGACGGTGCGGTTGCGGTTGTCGGTGGCCACGTTGACCAGAACCGCCGCGCCCCCCGGACCGTAGCCTTCGAACATCACTTCCTCGATCTGCCCGCCCTCCAGCTCGCCGGTGCCGCGCATGATCGCCTTCTTGATGTTGTCCGAAGGCATGCTGACGGCTTTGGCGGCCAGGATGGCCGTTCGTAACCGGGGGTTCCCGTCCGGGTCGCCGCCGCTGCGCGCGGCGATCTGGATTTCCTTGATGATGCGCGTGAAGCTTTTCCCGCGCTTGGCGTCCAACGCCGCCTTTTTGTGCTTAATCGTGGCCCATTTGGAGTGGCCTGACATATGAACCTCCCGAGGTAGGCCCAGCCTCGGCGGCCGGGAAGGACAATCTTTATGATTTCAACGTATTGAGGATAGCAGAATCGGGAATCCGGCTCAACTTCGAGCGGCGCAAGCGTGGCGCGCACCCGCCCAGGCAGATCGGCCCGGCGATCAGCCCGGGACCGCCCAATCGCGAAGGCGTCGCGCCGCTCCCGTTTCCCTGGTGCGGCAGCCGGCTGGATCGCCACGCCACCCATCAGAACAAGTCCGAATGCGTTCCAGTGCGCACCGGGTACAGGCCGTTGCCATCGATCTTGTAGATCAGCAGCCAGTCCGGTTCGATGTGGCAGTCGCGGTAATGATTCCACTCGCCCCCGAGTGCGTGGTCCTTGTAGCGCGGCGGCAAGGGTTCGCCCTCCGCCAGCAGCAGGATGATCTCGCGCAGCTTTGCCATATCCTTGCCGCGTCTCTCCGCGAGCTTTACGTCTCGCCGAAACTGCGCGCCGCCGATGACCTTTCGCAAGGATCAGATCCCGAGGTCCTTAAACAGGGCGGCGGCGGAATCCAGGCGCTTCCCCTCGCCGCGGTCGGCGGCGCGCATCGCTTTCACCGTCTTTGCGTTCGGGACCCTCGCCTCGAATGGCAGACGCTTTTCCGCAGCCACGCGGAGAAGCAACATGCGCACAGCATCGGACATCGATATGCCTATGGCAGCCAGCGTTTTCGAGGCCCTCCGCTTGGTCTCTTGATCCACGCGAACATGAACCATGGTCGTCGCCATAATCCAATCTCCCTGAGATACATTGTATCTCAAGAACTCGGTTGAAGGCCGGCGCCTTAGCCGGAACGCCGTCAGACAGCGGCCCGCGCCGCAAGGCGTGGGAACCAGCCCGCGCGGAAAAACCCTCCCAGAGGGCGGAAGCGAGCCCGCCGCGCCGGTCATCCCACCCGCGCCAGCGCCTCTCCCGTCGCCTTCTCGACCTCCGCGTGCAGGCTCGCTCCGTGCGCGTCCATCGTCACGATGGCGGCGAAACCCCGCACCCGCAAATGCCACATCGCTTCCGGAATGCCGAATTCCAGCAGGTGAACGCCCAGCACCTCCTCCACCGTGCGCGCATAATACTGCGCCGCGCCGCCGATCGCGTTCAGGTACACGGCCCCGCATTCCTTCAGCGCGGCCAGCGTCTTGGCGCCCATGCCGCCCTTGCCGATCACCGCGCGCACTCCGTAGCGCCGGATCACCTCGGCTTCGTACGGCTCCTCGCGGCTGCTCGTGGTCGGACCGGCCGCGGCCACCCGCCACCGCTCTCCGGTCCTCATCATCACCGGCCCGCAATGGTACAGCACGGCCCCCTTCAAATCGGCCGGCGGCGGGTTCTTCACCAGGTAAGCATGTACGCTGTCGCGCCCGGTGAACATCTCGCCGGTTATCAAAACCACGTCGCCCACACGAAGCGCGCGCACCTGCGCCTCGCTCAGCGGGGGCGTTAGAGCCACTTCGCGGCCCGTCAGCGGGAATCCTTCGCCCCGCGCCATGCGTTCCACCGGCCGGTCCGGGTCGCGGTACAGCCACTTCACGATCGCGCCGGTCCGCGCGTCCAGACGCACGCCCAAACGCCGGAACGCCCAGCAGTCGTACGCCACGGATACGAAGAAACTCGCCGGCAGCCGGTTCGCGGCCATGATCTTGCAGCCGATGAGCGAGACCTTGCCGCCAAACCCCATCGCGCCCACCCCCAGCTTGTTGGCCTCCGCCATGATCTGCGCTTCCAGCCGGGCCAGCGTGGGGTCCGGGTTCGCGTCGTCGAGCGTGCGGAAGAGCTGGCCCTTGGCCAGTTCGTAGCCGCGCGCCCGGTCGCTGCCGATGCACACGCCGATGGCCCCCGGCGCGCAGCCCTGCCCTTGCGCCTGCCACACGGCGTGTAGCAGGCACTTGCGCACGCCTTCCAGGTTGCGGTCCGCGCGGCCCAGGTGGTCCAGCTCGCACGGCACGGAATACTGGGCATTCATGTTCTCGCAGCCGCCCCCTTTGAGAATCAGCCTGACCTCGATCTCCTCCTCCTCCCATTGCTCGAAATGCACTACGGGCGTCTCGGGCCCGAGATTGTTGCCGCTGTTCTTGCCCGTGATGGAATCCACCGAGTTGGGCCGCAGCTTGCCCCGCCGCGTGGCCTCCGCGACGGCTTCCAATATGGCCCTCTTGATGACGATCTGGTTAACCCCCACCGGCGTCCGCACCAGGAACGTGGGCATGCCGGTGTCCTGGCAGATGGCCCCCTCGTCTCCAGCCGCCATGTCGATGTTTTGCAGGATGACGTCGAGCGCCTGCGAAGACTGCGTCCCGGGCGTTTCAACCCCGCCCGCCGCCGACATCGCCGCCCGCACGTCGGGCGGCAGATTCGTGGACGTCTGCGTCACCAGTTCCAGGAGACTCGTTGCAAGCATTTCCATAATTCGCTCCCCTGGCTCCATCTTAGTACCAGCCGCCGGGCCGCGAACGCAAGAAAGCGGTTGGCTTGGCCTTCTGCGATTCTCTTTTTCCCCGCCGCGCCCTCAAACAGAGCCGCGACCGTTAGGGAGCGGTTGGCCTGGCCTTCTGCGATTCTCTTTTTCCCCGCCACGCCCTCAAACAGAGCCGCGACCGTTAGGGAGCGGTTGGCCTGGTTTATCGTGACCCGACCTTGGCGCATTCCGCCGCTCCCTCCGCGCACAAACCCCGGGGAAGACCGCACATGCCGACAACAAACGGAAACCAATCCAGCGTTTTCTCCGCGCCTTTGCGCCTCGGCGGGTAATTCTTGGCTTTTCTCGGCGCCTCCGCGCCTCCGCGTCGAGATTTTCCCCTTGCCACCCCGCTCGGTTCCGAAGGAAACTGTAGTCTTAAGGAGAGGCGCTAACTTGGAAAGAAACGGCCGCAAGGGAGCATCCCTGATTATGGAGCCCGCCGAGCGATGGACCCCTCAACTGGCCAGCGACTTGTACGATGTCGCGAGCTGGGGCAAGGGCTATTTCTCCGTCGGCGACAACGGGCATGTCCTCGTCCATCCGGAGAAAGACCCCGCGCGTTCCATCGACCTCAAGGAACTGGTCGATACGCTGGTCCTGCGTGGCATCGATCTCCCCATCCTGGTCCGCTTCGCCGATATTCTGAAGCACCGGCTCGGCGAGTTGCACGCCGCCTTCCAGACCGCCATCGCCGAACACCGCTACCAGGGCGCTTACTGCTGCGTCTACCCCATCAAGGTCAACCAGCAGCGCCACGTCGTCGAGGAGGTACTCGAATTCGGCAAGCCCTACCAGTTTGGCTTGGAAGCCGGCTCGAAGCCCGAGTTGATGGCCGTGATGGCGCTCGCCGATAACGACACTCCCATCGTCTGCAACGGCTTCAAGGACGACGAGTACATCGAGATGGCCATGCTGGCCCAGAAGATGGGCCGGCGCATCATCCCCGTCGTCGAGAAGTACACCGAGCTTCACCTCATCCTGAAGTACAGCGAACGCCTCGGCGTCCGCCCCTCCATCGGACTGCGCGTCAAGCTCGCCAGCCGCGGGTCGGGCCGCTGGAAATCCTCCGGCGGCTACCGCTCCAAGTTCGGGCTTTCCGCCACCGAGGCCGTGCGCGCCCTCCAGGAGCTGAAAGACCTCGGCATGGCCGATTGCCTCAACCTGCTGCACTTCCATCTGGGCAGCCAGATCACCAATATTCGCCAGATCAAGGCCGCCGTCAACGAGGCGGTTCGCGTGTACGTGGACCTCGCCGGCGCCGGCGCCGGCCTGAAGTACCTCGACGTCGGCGGCGGTCTCGGCGTCGATTACGACGGCTCCCAGACCGATTTCGAATCCAGCGTCAACTACACCCTCCAGGAATACGCCAACGACGTCATCTATCACGTCCAGAACGTGTGCGACGAAGTCGGCGTGGCCCACCCCACCATCGTCACCGAGAGTGGCCGCGCCATCGCCGCCTACCATAGCGTGCTGGTGTTCAACGTGCTCGGCGTCTCCGGCATGGGCGAGGCCGACGTGCCCGCCGAGCCGGCGCCCGACGCCGAACAGCCCCTCATCGATCTCCAGGAAACCGCCCGCGGCCTCAGCGCCAAGAATCTGCTCGAAAGCTACCACGACGCGCAGCAGGCCCTCGACCAGGCGCTCAACCTTTTCAGCCTCGGCTACCTCTCCCTCGAACAGCGCTGCATCGCCGAGAACCTCTATTGGGCGATTTCACGCCGCATCGAAAAAGCCGCCCGCGAGCTGGACTACTTCCCCGAAGAGCTGGAAGGCATCGACGCCATGCTCTCCGACACGTACTTCTGCAATTTCTCGCTCTTCCAGAGCATGCCCGATAGCTGGGCCATCAAGCAGCTCTTCCCGATCATGCCGATTCACAGGCTCGAGATCGAACCCTCCCGCCACGCCGTGCTCGGCGATATCACCTGCGACTCCGACGGCAAGGTGGACGCCTTCATCGACCGCCGCGACGTCAAGCGCACCCTCGCCCTGCACCCCTTCGATGGCGGCGATTACTTCCTCGGCGCCTTCCTGCTCGGCGCCTACCAGGAGATCCTCGGCGACCTCCACAACTTGTTCGGCGACACCAACACCGTGCACGTCCGCCTGGGACCGGCCGGCGAGACCATCCTCGATTCCGTGATCAAGGGCGACACCGTGCGCGAAGTCCTCAACTACGTGCAGTTCAACTCCGATGCGCTGGTCGCCAAGTTACGCCGCGACGTCGAGTCCGCCCTCCGCGAGGGCCGCCTGAGCTACGAACAGAGCGGCGCCCTCCTGCACTTCTACGAGGAAGGCCTCCACGGCTATACCTACCTGGAAGACGTCCACGAACACTAAGCCGTTCTTCGGAGCTTGACATTGCGCCAACTGGGCCGAGGTGGGGCGGGCGCCCTCGTCCGCGCGCGACTCCCTGCTCGCGCTCTTGCGTCCATTGTCATTTCTTGCGCCGGACAGCGCGCTGGCGCAGGCCGAACTCTTCCGGCGCCGACCGGAAGGGATTCACCACGGTAATGGCGCCGAATTCGCGCCCTTCCTGGAAATCCTCGCTCAACAGGTACGCGCAGTTCTCGGTTTCAGCAGCGGCTACGATCAGGCTGTCCCAGTACGGAACCCCCGCCTGGTCCATCCAATACCACGCGCGATGGAGCATGCCCAGGCCGAAACCCGCCGGATTCCACAACGAGTAGCCTTCGGCCGCCTGGCGAACGGCGCGAGGGGGCGCGCCGATCTTCCCTACGGCGTTCGCGTAGAACTCGTTCAACACTTGCCAACTCAGGCGGCCGGCTTCATGCTCCCACAACAGACCTACCCAATCTTGGGCGGCGCGCTGCTTCGTGGGGTTTCTTTGGTCGTGTTGATACAGGAGGACGTTCGTGTCCGTGAAGAACAGATTACCCGCGGTCATAGAGTTGGTCGCGCTTCAAGCGCTTGGAAGCGTCGAAACCCTTCATCGGCCCGATCTTCTTCCACTTCTCGTACGCCTGCCAGTACTCGTCGGTCGCCCGCATCCGGTCTTCGAGCATCCGGCCCACCAGCTTGGAAACGGAGGTGTCCTCCTCGGCCGCCTTCCTGCGCGCCCAGCGCGCCGCGTCCTCGCTCACGGTGATCGTCATGTTCCTCAACACGAAGTCAGTGTAACACGAACTCAGTGTCCAGCGGCGTGGCGCGAATCGCGCCATAGCGCGTGCGGTCCGCCTCCGATGCGCTCGCCGCCAAGCTGAAGGAAGGCGGAACTCGGCACGTTAGCCCGGGTGCACGACAAAAAAGTGGGTAATCAGGCGGCTCGGGAACGGGTTTCCCAGTAGTCTTCGAACCTGTGGCTAAGGCGGCAGCAGCGCAAAGCGATGATGGCATTGGCGCCGGCGACAGTCCAGAACGACCCGGAGCG
>CAIRXZ010000221.1 GCA_903882645.1 uncultured Acidobacteriia bacterium
CCGCAAGCCTCTCTTCAATTTCAAAATAGCAGACGGGCAAAACGAAACAAGCTCCCGGAGTCCTCTAACTCATTGAAAACACGGTGCAAACTTTTTTAAAGTTTTTGTGAACGCCAAATGGCGGCGCTGGCGTTTGGCGGAGGCGTCTTGAAGGAGGCGGGCCACAAGAGACGATGTCCTGAGCCGCGGGCGCGAAGAAGGCAGACCAGGAGGTCCGCCCCACTTCATTCCGGATGGGCCACGCGGGAGACGGCGTGCACGAGCTTCCGGTAGGGGATATCGTCGTAGTTCTCGAAACTCAGCCACTCGCCGTCGCGCCAGGTCGAGTAGTACCAGCGCGCGAGCAGGGCCAGGCGCTCGCGGCGCTCGCGATTGGCGGGTTTGCACGGTTCGACGGCGGCAAACGTCTCGCGCAGGCGGCGGTCGAGCGAGACGGGCTTGCCGTCTTGTACTTCGAAGCTGAACCGGCGCGGACGCTGCCAGGCGCCGTCGCGCACGAACCACATCTCGACGGCGTCGGGCGCGAGCGAGCGCGTGATGGCCACGCCGTTGAGGCGGGCGACATCGCAGGCCAGATCGTCGCGCAGTTTCAGGGCTTCCTGAACCTTCTCGTAGCGCTTGTGCTGGCGCGCGGCTTCCTCGAACTGCATTTCTTCGCTGAGGCGGTCGCGCGAATGGGCGATGGCATCCAGCAGCGAACGCCCGCCGGTCCGCAGGAATTCCGTCACGCGAGCGACTTCGTGAGCGTACTCCCCGGCCCCGACCACCTGCTGGCAAGGCCGGAGGCACATGCCCATCTCGCCGTAGATGCACCCCGGGTGCTGGGGCGACGGGGTCAGGTCCTCCTGGCAGCGGCGCAGTTGGAAGAGGTCGAGGAACTGGGTTTCGAAGCGCTCGGCCGAGGCGCGCGAGCGGAACGGTCCGAAGCATTGCCCCGCGCCGCCAACGCGGGTGGTGATGCGGCTGCGCGGGAATTCGTTCGCCAGCACGATCTCGACATACGGCGGCATGCGGAGTTTGATGAAGTCGAGGTATGTACTGGGGAAATAGCGGCGCGCCCGCTCGTACAGGATCGCGCTCGATTCGAACGCCGAGCCGGCCAGCCAGTATTCGATGCGGCTCGCCGCGCCGCGGAGGTTGAGCAGGCGCGACGGCCGCTCGCGCGCCTTCAACAGGCGCAGAAGGCGGCGGCGCAGCAGCGCCGTTCTGGAGAGATAGGGATCGCCTTCGCGCGGCCAGAGGCAGAAGACCGCGGGGCTGTTGGGCAGCGCTTCGAGCGCCGCGTCCATGGCCGCGAGATCGTCGCCAATTTCGATGACCGCCATTACCGGTAGAACCGCGCGCATTGCTCGGGCGCGAGAGGAGGCACGCGGGCGACGCCCAGGTTTTCGACCACGTGCTCCCGCCGGCCCATGGCGCGCATCATTCTATTGTGACGCAGGCGCGCAGGCCCAATGCGGTACGGCTCGGGATACGAAATGCCGGCTGCGGCGAGGAAAGGTATTGGCGTTGGGCATGTCCGCCGTTTGAGACTGAAGCCCGTGAAGGTCAGGCCAGCAGCGCACGCCGAACCGCGTCCGGTTCCCGTGCGATCACCGTCAGGAAGGCGCGAGCGGGGCCGCTTGGGACTCGGCGGCCGTGCTCCCAATGTTCCAAGGTTCGTTTGCTCAAGCCGAACAGTTTGGCAAACTCCCCTTGGGAGAGGGAGATTCTCTCCCTGATCGCCTTGACATCGATGTCGTTGGGGACATGTACTTCACATCCGTGGTTTTCCTCGCCCCTGGCGAATGCGAGCGCCTGTCTGGCGCTCTCGATCAAACGTTCGCCCGCGGTTGGCTTCCTCTTTTTCATCTCGACTCCCTTGCCGACCTGTAGGTCTTGACAATATCCGCCAGCACGGTCTTCAACACGCGGCATTCTTTCGGCGTCAAGCCGGTTTTCTCGTTCTTGGCGAAGATGTTGAGCGAGAAAACCGGGATGTCCGCCCGAGAGAAGAATGTGATGACCCGAAAGCCGCCGCTCTTTCCCTTGCCCTTTCCGCCGAACCGCACCTTGCGGGCGCCGCCCGGTCCCTCGATTACGTCGCCGGCCGCCGGGTTAGCGGCGATCCACGCTACGATGGCAAGGCGCTCGGATTCGGGAGCCTCAACGACCGCGCATCGCCAAGGAATGCCAGTGTCTCCACGACGGTCTGCGCATCTCAGTATACTCCATTGGAGTATAGGGGGCGCATCCTGCCCCCGGGGTTGCGAGCCGGTTTCCGACAAACCCACTTGAACTAAGCCTTACGGCAGACGCTTCGCGTGGTATGCTTGACGCGGCAACTACAATGCGAACCCATCCCAAAGAGGCCTGCGTCGCACAATCGGCGCAGTTCGTATCACAAATCCGATTCAAAACCCAATAAG
>CAIRXZ010000222.1 GCA_903882645.1 uncultured Acidobacteriia bacterium
ATTGGGTTTTGAATCGGATTTGTGATACGAACTGCGCCGATTGTGCGACGCAGGCCTCTTTGGGATGGGTTCGCATTGTAGTTGCCGCGTCAAGCATACCACGCGAAGCGTCTGCCGTAAGGCTTAGTTCAAGTGGGGTTCTCGGACAAGTGGCTCCCAACGACGTTTTGGACATTGATCCCGCGAAGCCCCGGTCACATCGGAAGCGCGCCACTGGCCGCGGAACGCCCTCCCCCGCTCCCAGACAGGATCGGGCGCTTATGTTAACGCTTGTGCGGCTTGCGCCGTGGGCTATGTTCTTCCGCTCTTACGAGCTTGAACTCTTTTCCACCACCGCCCGCAGTTCGCCCCTGGCCAGCCGGACCTGAATGCGTGAATCGGGCGGCGCGGCGGCGGCGTCCTTGAGTATCCCGCTCTCGTTCGAGACGATGGCGTACCCGCGCTCCAGAATCCGTAGCGGGCTTAACTGGCCCAGCTTGGCCGCGGCGCGCTCCCAGGCGCCGCGGCGGAGGGCCAGGCGCATCCGCATGACTTCGGCCGCGGCCGCGCGGGCGGTCTCCATCCGGCGCCGGCCGGCCGCCAGGCGAGGGCGCATGTCGAACCTTCGCAGGCGCGCTTCGAGCGCGCTCCGTTCCCGTTCCCGGACGCGCGCCGCCGCGCTCACCGAGTCGCGCATGCGGAATCCCAGCTCGTCGATGCGTTGCTGCGCCCGGCCCACGCGCAGGCGCAGCGCTCCGGCCGCGCGGTCGGTACCCTGCTGGCGGAGGCGGCGTTCCAGCGTGGCCAGGCGGTAGCGCACGGCCTGGACGCTCCTCGCGCGGGCCGCTTCGACGCGCTCTTCCACCTCCTGGCGCGCGGGCGTCGCCATCTCGGCCGCCGCCGAAGGCGTGGGCGCGCGCAAATCGGCCACGAAATCGGCTATGGTGACGTCGGTCTCGTGGCCCACCGCCGAAATCACCGGCACGGAGCAGGCGGCGATGGCCCGCGCCACGGCTTCTTCGTTGAACGTCCAGAGGTCCTCGATCGAACCGCCGCCCCGGCCCACGATCACCAAGTCCGCCCACTTCGTCCGGCTGAAATAGTCGAGTCCCCGGCAGACGTCCTCCACCGATCCCTCGCCCTGCACCAGCGCCGGGAACAGCCGGATGTGCAGCCCCGGGAAGCGGCGCGATAGGACATGAATCAGGTCGGCGATGGCTGCGCCGCTGGGCGAGGTCACGATTCCGATGCGCCGCGGGAAGCGCGGCAGCGGCCTCTTCCGCTCCGCGGCGAACAAACCTTCCGCGGCCAGCTTCTTCTTGAGCTCCTCGAATGCCAGTTGCAGCGCGCCGAGCCCCCGCGGCTCGAGCGTTTCCACCACCAGTTGATATACGCCGCGCGATTCGTACACGTCGATGCGGCCGCGCGCCAGCGCCGCCAGCCCGTCGCGGGGCTTGAACTTCCAATAGCGGTGGGACGAGCGGAACGCCGCGCAGCGCAACACGGCGTCGCCGTCCTTGAGGTCGAAATAGTAGTGGCCGCTGCCCGCCTGCTTCACCCCCGAGATCTCGCCCGAAACCCAAATGTCCCGGAACGGCTCATCGAGCGCCGCCCGGATAGCCGCCGTGAGTTCGCCGACGGAATAGATCCGCCGCGGCTCCAGCCCGAATTCGAGCGCGAACTGCTCCACCACCACATTGTAAGCGCGTCCGGGTCCGCGGACATTCTTGCGCAGCCGCGAAGCATGGATTTCTCACCGCTCCGCATTGAAATAGCTCCGTTCCCGATGCAAGTGCCGATCGAATCCACATCCGAAACACGCGATCGGGTGATGCAGACAGTTATAATGCCGCCATGAATCGGAGGACCTTTCTCGAAGTCGCCGCGGGACTGACGCTCGCGGATGCGGGCCCGCTCCTCTCCGCATCCATGCCCGTCATCGATACGCATATTCACCTGTTCGACACGTCGCGTCCTCAGGGCGTGCCATGGCCCAACAAGAACAACCCGGCGCACAAGGTCATGTACATGCCTTCTTTGCCCTCGCGATACCGGCCGATCGCCGAACCGCTGGGCATCGTGGGCGCCATTGAGATCGAGTGCAGCTCATGGCTGGAGGACAACCAGTGGGTGTTGGATGTCGAGAGAGACGACGCCATCATGGTGGGTACCATCGGGCACCTGACGCCCGGGACACCCGAATTCAGGCCGAATCTCGAAAGGTTCCACAAGAACCCGCTCTTCCGGGGCATTCGATATGGGCTGGGCGGGCGGGCAGGCGAGCAGGTTGATCGGCCGGAATTCGTCGCCGACCTGAAAGCCCTGGCGGATGCCGACTTGGTCATGGATACGGCGAATCCCAGCGTGTCGTTGCTGGAAGGCGTCGTGCGCGTGAGCGACCGGGTCCCGAATCTACGCCTGGTCGTCGATCACCTGCCGCAAATGCCGCGGCCCACCGAGCCCGCGGACCGGGCTTCCTATGACGCCAGCATGAAAGCCATCCGGGACCGGCCGCGGATTTACGTAAAAGTATCGGAGGTGCTGCGCCGGGTAGGCGACAAGATCCCCGTGGACCTCGATTTCTACCGCCCCCGGCTGGACGAAATACTGGACGTTTTCGGAATCGACCGCGTGCTTTACGGCAGCGACTGGCCAAACGGCGATCAGTGGTTACCCGTTCCGGTTGGATTCAAGATCGTCCAGGAGTACTTCATGGGTAAGGGGCAGGCGGCGGCCGAGAAGTACTTCTGGCGGAATTCGACCAAAGCCTACAAATGGGTCAAACGAACCGCCAGCCAGCCACAAGCCTGACCGGCGGCGGGATCGAAAACCTTCCCACTTGGGCTTCTGCTGCCGTGCAACGCCATCATCTACGAAACGGACGGCGGGGTCATGGTGGGAGTGGTGGACGCCGTCAAGATGCTGTCGGTGGCCGGCAACCCGGAGATCGAAGAAACGGCGCGGCGGGTGAATGAGAAACTCCGCCGCGCCGTTGACAGTGTCGTGCGAGCCGCGGGCTGATTCGGCCCACCGCGTTGCGCGGCATTGCTTCGGTGCATGAGGACTCCGGGCGGCGGCGCCATGGCGGCGAGGGCTGCCAGGGACCGGACTTCCGCCCGTTCCGTGGGTTTGCCCCATGTTGCACACCGGTTTCACGGAGTCCGCACGAGGCAATCTTCGCGGCATGTTAAGCTAGCTCGTGAAAGCCGATGCCAGACTCGACGCCCCAGCGTTGGACATCGCGACCACGGGCTGCGGGACGGTTCTCTCCTCTCATCGCCGGAACCTCCGGGGCGGCGCCGGCGTTCGTTCTACTCATTTCACTTCTCGCGCCATTCAGTCTCGACTTCCTCCCCCTGCTCCAACGTGAAAACAGTTCTTGCGGAATGGCGTGCTGCAAGGGGACCGGCGTTTGCCGTTGCCGCAGGACGCGGCCGGCCGGGACCGGCGGCCCGCTCTGGAGAGATGCTTCGCGGTGC
>CAIRXZ010000223.1 GCA_903882645.1 uncultured Acidobacteriia bacterium
CGCTCCGGGTCGTTCTGGACTGTCGCCGGCGCCAATGCCATCATCGCTTTGCGCTGCTGCCGCCTTAGCCACAGGTTCGAAGACTACTGGGAAACCCGTTCCCGAGCCGCCTGATTACCCACTTTTTTGTCGTGCACCCGCGCCCGGTCTTGCTACCCTGGAAACATCCCCGCATGGGCGCCCGCGTCAAGCCCGAAATCATGAGTCCCGCCGGATACTGGCCGCAGTTGCGCGCCGCCATCGAGGCCGGCGCCGATGCGGTCTATTTTGGGCTCAAGCACTTCACGGCGCGCGCCAAGGCCGGTTTCCCGCTGGCCGAACTGCCGGACGCCATGTCCACGCTGCATCGCCGCGGGGTCAAGGGATATGTCACATTCAACACTCTGGTCTTCGACCACGAGCTGGCCGAAGCCGCCCGCGCGCTCGGCGCGATCGCCGAATCCGGAGCCGACGCCATCATCGTGCAGGACCTGGGCATTCTCAAACTCGCCCGTCACGTCGCGCCCGGCCTTCCGCTGCACGCCAGCACCCAGATGAGCGTGACCAGCGCCGATGGCGTCCGCCTCGCGCGGGAGTTCGGCGCCTCGCGCGTCACGCTGGCCCGCGAACTATCGCTCGCCCAAGTGCGCGCAGTCCGCGCCCAAACCGACGGCGAACTCGAGATCTTCGTCCACGGCGCGCTGTGCGTGGCGTATTCCGGGCAGTGCCTCTGTTCGGAAGCGTGGGGCGGCCGCAGCGCCAATCGGGGGCTGTGCGCGCAGGCCTGCCGCTTGCCTTACGAACTGCTGGTGGACGGCGAACCCGCCCCGCTCGCGGGCGTCCGTTACCTCCTCTCGCCGGGCGATCTCTGCGCGTTGCGCCACATCCCGGAGATCGTCGAGATCGGCATTGCAGCGCTGAAAATCGAAGGCCGCTACAAGGACGCGGATTACGTGGCGCTGACCACCCGCGCGTACCGGCAGGCCGTGGACGAGGCTTGGGCCGGCCGGGAGCTCCACGCCGCCGCCGAAATCGAGATGCAATTGGAACAGGTCTACTCGCGGGGCCTGGGTCCGTATTTCCTCAACGGAACCGATCACCAGGCCGTGGTGCGGGGCCGCGCACCCCGCCACCGAGGCCTGTTGATGGGGGGCGTGACGGCCGTCGCGGGCGAAGGGGTCCTGGTGGAACCTTCCGAGGTCCAAGCCGCGGCCCCGTTGAAGCCCGGCGACGGAGTCGTGTTCGACGCCGCCGATTGGCGCAGCCCGGAGGAGCGCGAGGAGGGCGGCCGAGTATTCCAGACCATCGCGCGCGGCGCCAGCGTGGAGCTGCGCTTCGGCAACGGCATGGTGGACGGCCGCCGCATCCGCGCCGGCGATCTGCTGTGGCGCACGCACGATCCCAACCTCGACAGAGTCGTGCGGCCCTATCTCGAACCGGCTGCTCCCGTGCGCAAACAGCCGGTACGCGTTCGCATCGTGGCGCGCGAGGGGGCGCCGCTTGAAACCGAGTGGACCGTGGGAGATGTTCACGCGGCGGCGTGCTCCGGCGCCCCGCTCGGCGCCGCGCGCCACCGCGCGCTCACCGTCGAGTATCTGACCGCTCAACTGGGCCGCCTCGGCGCCACGCCGTACGAACTGGCAGGCGTGGAGCTGGACGTGCAGGGATCGCCCTTCGCGCCGAGTTCCATGCTGAACGAGTTGCGGCGCAGGGCCGTGGAGGAGTTGCAGAAGCGGCAGGCCTCCCGTCCCGCCTTCAGCCCCGTCCACACGCCGGATTCAGTGGGGCGGACCTCCTGGTCTGCCTTCTTGCCAACGGCAAAGAAAAAAGAAGGCAGACCGGGAGGTCCGCCCCACTTGCACCTGCTCGTCCGCACGCCGGAACAACTCGACGCCGCCCTCGCGCTCCGCCCCGCCAGCATCGCGCTCGACTATCTCGATCTTTACGGCTTGCGTCCCTCTCTCGATCGCATTCGCGCCGCCGGTCTCGCTCCGCGCGTGGCCAGCCCGCGCATCCTGAAGCCCGGCGAGGAGCGCATCGTCGATTTCCTGCTCGGATGCGGCTGTCCCATCCTGGTTCGTTCGGCCGGCTTGCTGCACGCGCTCCGCCAGAAGCCCCATCCGCCGCTCATCGGCGATTTCAGCCTGAACGCCGCCAACGCCATCGCCGCCGCCGAACTACTGGGCCTCGGTTTGGACATGCTGACCCCGGCGCACGACCTCAACGCCGCGCAGGTGGCTGGACTCGCGCGCAACGCCGGCGCGGAACGCATCGAAGCGGTGGCTTATCAGCACCTGCCGGTCTTCCACACCGAGCATTGCGTCTTCTGCCGGTTCCTTTCGACGGGGACGAGCTGCCGCGATTGCGGCCGTCCCTGCGACCGGCGCCGCGTGGCGCTGCGCGACTCCGCCGGCCGCGCACACCCCGTGATGGCCGACGTGGGCTGCCGCAATACCGTCTTCGGCGCCGAAGCCCAGCACGCCGGCGCGCATTTGGAGGATTGGCTCGGCGCGGGTATCGGCCATTTCCGCCTGGAGTTCGTCCACGAATCGCCCGAACAAGTCACCGGCGCGACCCTAGCCTTTGAGGACGCCCTGGCCCACCGTTGTTCGGCGGGCGAGCTGACGGCGCGCCTCCAGCGCCTCGCTCCCCAAGGCGTCACCGAAGGCAGCCTGTACGTTCCCAGCGACTACCTGACGCTGCCGGCGCTTCTGTAGCCGTCAGCCGGCGGTCCGCCTACGACATGTTCTACCTGGCCCTCGCGCGCCGGGAGGATGCGGTCTTCCTCACCGTGGATGCGGCCTTGCGGAAGGAGACGGAGCGCCAGGGCGTCCGCGTGGGATGACCGCCGCAACCCCGCGTTTTCATCTGTGCTACTCTGAGATTTCCACGTGTGCCAGCGTGCGTCAGTGAAGCTTTCGTGCTGCGTACTTACCCGCTGAAGGAAGCCGACCTTGTGGTTAGCTTTCTCACTCGGGACCAGGGGAAGTTGCGGGGCGTGGCCAAGCGGGCGCGGCGGCCGAAGAGTCCGTTCGGCGCGGGGCTGGAGCGGTTGTCGCACGTGCGTATGGCGTACTTCCAGCGCGAAACGCGCGAACTGGTCAGCCTGGATTCCTGCGAATTGATCCGTTCCCAATTCGACTTGGTTTCCGATTACTGGGCGGGCGTGGCGCTGGACTACTTCGCGGAGATCGGCGAGCAGTTGCTGCCGGCCGCGGAGCCGAACGAGAGGTTCTTCCGCCTTCTCGCCGCCGTGCTGGATTCTCTCCGGCCGGCCGGTGAGCCGGATGGGGGCAGAGTGTGGCGCGCCGTCGCCTATTTCTCGCTCTGGGCGGTGCGGCTCTCCGGGTGGCTGCCGGAACTGCACGTCTGCCTCGGTTGCGGGACTCTGTTGGACGATCCGGAGCCCTCCGAGCGCGCGTTTTTCAGCCGCGGGAGGGCCGGTCTGATGTGCGGCGCCTGCCGGCGGCTGGCGGTGGGCGGCAGTTGGGAGTTGAGCGTGGAATCGAGGGCCATCGCGGCCGCGATGTTGCGCGCCCCGGTGACGCGCGTGGAGGCGGCGGGCTGGAGCCAATCCAAGGCGGCCGATCTGCGGAGATTCCTGGTGCAGCAGATCGAATCGCACGCCGAGCGGAAGCTGGTGGTGGCGGCGATGCTGGAGGAAGTCTGAGACGCGGACAGCGGGCGGAGGACCATCGCCGGCCGCACTGATTCGAAGATGGAGTCATTTCAAGAAATCGTCTTCAAGCTGAAACGGTACTGGGCGGAGCGGGGCTGCATCATTCAGGAGCCTTATGACGTGGAGGTCGGCGCCGGAACCATGTGTCCCGAGACGTTCCTCCGGGTACTCGGTCCGGATCCCTATCGCGTCGCGTACGTGCAGCCCAGCCGGCGCCCGGCCGACGGCCGTTACGGCGACAATCCCAACCGCCTTTTCAAGCACCAGCAACTCCAGGTCATCCTCAAGCCCTCTCCCAGCGACGTGATCGAGCAATACCTGGGAAGCCTGGAGGCCATCGGAATCGACCTGCGCAAGCACGATATCAAGCTCGAAGAAGACAACTGGGAAGCTCCCACGCTGGGCGCCTGGGGCATCGGCTGGCAGGTGATGCTCGACGGGCTCGAGGTCACGCAGTTCACGTATTTCCAGCAGTGCGGCGGCATCGACCTCGACGTGGTTCCCGCCGAGCTGACCTACGGCCTGGAGCGCCTGACGGCGTTCCTGCAGGCGAAGGACAGCGTCTACGATATCGAATGGGCGGAGGGATTCTCCTACGGGGACGTGCGCTATCAGGACGAGCTTCAGTACTCGGTATACAACTTCGAGATGGCCGACATCCCGACCCTCTGGAAGCTGTTCGAGTTGCACGAAGGCGAAGCCGCGCGGCTGCTGAGGCTCTACGACCCGAAGTCGCCCGACAAGCGCCGGTTCCCGCTGCTGGCGGCCTACGACCAGGTGCTGAAGTGCTCGAACCTCTTTAATACGCTGGACTCGCGCGGCGCCATCAGCGTCACCGAGCGGGTGGGCGTGATCCAGCGCGTGCGCAAGCTAGCGGTGGGAACCGCGCAGGCGTGGGCGGACCAGCGGCAGGAGGCGGCTCTGTGATACCACCGGTAGAAGAGCTCTTTCGCCCCTACGGGGCTCTCCAGATTTCCCCTCCCCACCCATGGCTTACGCCATGGGCTACTTTCTTGCGCCCCTTCGGGGCTAATGGCACGCCGGAGGCGGCGCTGTGAGCCTGCTCCAGAAGCAACAACAAGAAGGCAGACCAGGAGGTCCGCCCCACGGCCTCCCCTTCCTGCTTGAAATCGGCACGGAAGAAATCCCCGATTGGATGATTCCGCACGCGCTCGAAAGCCTGCGGCTGCTCTTTGAAAAGCTCGATATCCCGCACGAATCCGTGGCCATGGACGCCACGCCGCGCCGCTTGACGCTGCGCGCCGAAGGGTTGCCGGAGCGCCTGGCGGATTCCGAGGAGCGCATTCTCGGCCCCGCGAAATCGGCGCCGCCGCAGGCGCTGGCCGGCTTCGCGCGCAAGCAGGGCCTGCGCGCGGAGGACCTCGCCATCGAAGCCACCCCCAAAGGCGATTACTACGTGGCGGTTCGGAAGGTCGAAGGGCGCCGGACGAAGGAAATCCTGGCGGAAGCGCTGCCCGGCGTCATCCTCCAGATCTACTTCCCCAAGACGATGTACTGGACCGGCAAGGCCGGTCCGCGCTTCATACGGCCGATCCGGTGGATCGTGGCGCTGCTCGGCGAGGACATTGTGCCGTTCGAAATCGCCGGGGTCCGCTCCGGCAATCTTACGGCGGGACACCGGCGCCTCGGCGCGCGCGAAATCGTCGTCACCACGGCCGATTACGAACGCAGGCTGCGCGATCATTTCGTGATTCTCTCGGCCCAGACGCGGCGCGAGAGGATTTCAAACGAACTCTCGGGTATCCGTGTGAAGGCCGATCCCGCGCTTCTCGAAACCCTGGTTTATCTCACCGAGTACCCCTCCGTGATCGCCGGGGAATTCGACCCGGCGTTCCTGCAATTGCCGGAAGAGGTGCTGATTACGGTGATGCGGCATCACCAGAAGTACTTCTCCGTGGAAGACGCCGACGGCCATCTCGCACCCCAGTTCGTAGCCGTGATGAACATCGATGCCGATCCCGAGGGCTTCGTCCGGCGCGGCAATGAGCGCGTGCTGCGGGCGCGTTTCAACGACGCGCGCTTTTTCTGGGAGACCGATCAGAAAAAGAAGCTGGCGGACCGGCTGCCGGACCTTGCGCACGTCACCTTTCAAGCCAAACTTGGCTCCTACCGCGACAAGACCAGACGCATGATGGCGCTGGTGAAAGAACTTGGCGGCAAAAGGCTATCTGTGCGCGCCGCCAAGCTATGTAAATGCGATCTAACTACCGAACTTGTAAAGGAGTTCACCGAGCTTCAGGGTGTGGTCGGCGGTCTCTATGCGCGCGCACAAGGCGAGCGTGCGGAGGTCTGGCAGGCGATCTACGATCACTACAAGCCGGAGAGCATGGAGGACACCATACCCCGCAACCTGGCTGGCCGGTACGTTTCCGTGGCGGATAAGGTCGACACGTTGCGCGGGTGCTTCCGCGTGGGGATGACGCCGACCGGATCGCGCGATCCGTTCGCGCTGCGCAGGGCTGCCCAAGGCGTCGTGAAGATCCTGGTCGAGGGCCGCCTGAAATGGCCGCTAAGCATGTTGGCCGCCGGCGATGGGAACCTGCAGGCTTTCTTCGCGGACCGCGTACGGACCTATTTCGAAGAGATTCGCGGTTTCCGGTTCGACGAAGTCCGCGCCGCCATGGCCGCCGGCTGGGACAACCTGGTGGACCTGGAAGCCCGCCTCGAACGTATCCGGAACCTGCGCGCGTCGGTCGATTTCGAGCCTCTGGCCGCCAGCTTCAAGCGCATCAAGAATATTCTGGAACAGGCCGGCTTTGCGGGGCAGGCGCTTTCGCATGCCAGGCTGGCAGGCGAAAGCGCCTGCCCCACCTCCATCGACGAATCCCTGCTCGAAGCCGGGCCGGAAAGAGAGCTTTACGACGAACAAAGGCGCATCGCGGGCCAGCCAATCGAAAGCGTCATCGCGCGGCTGCGGCCCAAGGTGGACCTGTTCTTCGACAAAGTGCTGGTGAATGCGCCGGACGTCCGCGTCCGGCAAAACCGTTTGACGCTGCTAAACACGCTGCTGGCGGAATTCTCCTCCATAGCGGATTTTTCGGAAATCGTTACCAATTCATAGGAGCTAGGAGCAAAGCATGAAGAAGTATGTCTACGCGTTCGGCAACGGAACCGCCGACGGCGACGGAAAGATGAAAGACACGCTCGGCGGCAAAGGCGCCGGGCTCGCGGAGATGTCCCGCGCAAAACTGCCGGTACCTCCCGGCTTCACCATTTCCACCGAGGTCTGCAACATCTACTTCCAGAACGACAACACCGTCCCGGCGGAGGTCGACGGGCAGATGGCCGCGGCGCTCAAGACGCTCGAAGAGCGCATGGGCCAGAAACTCGGCGATGAGAGCAACCCGCTGCTGGTCAGCGTGCGTTCCGGCGCCAAGTTCTCCATGCCGGGCATGATGGACACCATCCTGAACCTGGGGCTGAACGACAAGACGGTCAAGGCGCTCGAAGCCAAGAGCGGCAATCCGCGCTTCGCCTACGATTGCTACCGCCGGTTCATCCAGATGTACGGCAACGTGGTTCTGGAAGTTCCGAAGCACGATTTCGACGAAGTCTTCGACGGCCAGAAGAAAAAGGCCAAGGCCAAGCTCGATACCGACCTCACAGCCGCCGACCTGCAGCAGGTCATCGAAGGCTATAAAAAGCTGGTGCAGAAGAAGACGGGCAAGCCGTTCCCGCAAGACGCCATCGCGCAGCTTAAAGGCGCGCGCGACGCCGTCTTCGGGTCGTGGTTCAACGACCGCGCCAAGCACTACCGCAAGATGAACCAGATCTCCGAGGATCTGGGCACCGCCGTCAACGTGCAGGCCATGGTGTTCGGCAACCTGGGCGAGACTTCGGCCACGGGCGTGGGCTTCACGCGTAACCCGGCCACCGGCGAGAAGGCCTTCTACGGCGAGTTCCTGGAAAATGCCCAGGGCGAAGACGTGGTGGCCGGCATTCGCACGCCGCATCCGATCTCCGAGCTCGAAACCTGGAACGCCGCGGTCTACAACCAGCTTCGCGAAATCACCACGATGCTGGAAAACCACTACCGCGACATACAGGACTTCGAATTCACCATCCAGGACGGCAAGCTTTACATGCTCCAGACCCGCAACGGCAAGCGCACGGGTCCGGCGGCGGTCCGCATCGCGGTGGAGATGGTGGGTGAGGGCCTGATCTCGAAGGAGGAAGCGATTCTCCGCGTCGATCCGCAACAACTCGATCAGCTTTTGCACCCCGTGCTCGATCCGGCCTCGAAGAAATCCCTCACCAGGCTGGCCATCGGCCTGCCCGCGTCTCCGGGCGCGGCGGTGGGGACCGTGGTGTTCACCGCCAACGAGGCCGTCGTGGCTTCGCAGAAAGCGCCCGTCATCCTGGTCCGCAAGGAAACCGTGCCGGACGATATCCACGGCATGGAAGTGGCCAAGGGCATCCTGACCTCGCGCGGCGGCATGACCAGCCACGCGGCGGTGGTCTGCCGCGGCATGGGCACGCCCTGCGTCGCCGGCGCCGAAGGCTTCACGGTCAACGAGCACAAGAAGGAAGTCAGCATCGCCGCGGGCGGCAAGACCATCACCCTGAAGGAAGGCGACTGGCTGTCGCTCGACGGTTCCACGGGCGAGGTGTTCGCCGGCAAGGCCAACACTCTCGACGCCGATCCCTCCTCCGGAATCCTGGCCTCCTTTATGGCCTGGTCCGACGAGTTCCGCGGCAAGTTCGGCATTCGCGCAAATGCGGACATCCCGCGCGACGCCAAGGTGGCGCGCAAGTTCGGCGCCGAAGGCATCGGCCTTTGCCGCACCGAGCACATGTTCTTCGCCGAGGACCGCATCGAGCACATGCAGGCCATGATTCTGGCCCGCGACGAGAAGACCCGCCGCAAGGCCCTGCAGAAGCTCCTCCCCATGCAACGCAGGGATTTCGCCGGCTTGTTCGAAGTCATGGACGGCCTCCCGGTGGTCATCCGCACGCTCGACCCGCCGCTGCATGAGTTCCTGCCCAAGCGCGAGGACCTCATGGTGGACCTCGCCGTTCTGCCCTTCGCCGATATCAAGAGGAAGCGCGAACTGGCGGCCAGGTACCAGAAATTCGGCGCCGAAGTGAAGAACCTCAAATCCGTCGTCGGCGAGTTGCTGAAGCGCGTGGAAGAGCTGCACGAGTTCAACCCCATGCTCGGGCTGCGCGGCTGCCGTCTCGGCATCATGTATCCCGAGATCACCGAGATGCAGGTGCGCGCCATCTTCGAGGCCGTCGTACAGGTGGCTAAGAAGGGCAAGAAGGTGATTCCCGAAGTCATGATCCCGCTGATTGGCGGCGTCAAGGAACTGGAGAACCAGGCGCAGATCGTCAAGCGCGTGGCCGATGAAGTTCTCGCCAAGGCCGGCATGAAGGACCAGAAGTACATGGTCGGCACCATGATCGAGATTCCGCGCGCCGCGCTGACCGCGGATTCGGTGGCCACTGTCGCCGAGTTCTTCAGCTTCGGGACCAACGACCTGACTCAGACCACCATGGGTCTTTCGCGCGACGACTACACGAAGTTCCAGAAGGACTATCAGGACAAGAAGATCTTCGGCAACGACCCGTTCGCCGTCCTCGACCAGGAAGGCGTCGGCCAATTGGTGAAGATGGCCGTGGAACGCGGCCGGAAGACCCGTCCCGACCTGGAAATCGGCATCTGCGGCGAGCACGGCGGCGAGCCGAGCTCGGTGCAGTTCTGCTACCGCGTGGGCATGAACTACGTGTCCTGCTCCCCGTACCGCGTCCCGATCGCCAGGTTGGCGGCGGCGCAAGCGGCGATTTCGGGGGATAAGTCCGAGACCCAGCGGACCGCGTAATCTGTAATCGGCGGGGCGGCGAAAGCGCCTGCCCCGCCGGGCAGCATAGCTGCAACCAACGTGGCGAGCACGGGAAGGCCAACCGGGCGGCCGCCTTCGCCTAATGCCGCCTGCCGGGGAGTTTGAGCCGTGCCGCTCCAGCGCGAAGTCCCCGAATTCCACTTTCCCGACAACCTCACTTTGGGGCCACCTGGACCGGGAGTCGCGGGAGCGGCTCGTTGTGGGGCAGCCAATCCTGGCTGCCGCCGCCTTTCAGGCGGCGTCTGGACCTTGGGCTCAAATTTCTGAGAACTCTTGGCCCTTATCCCCACATAACTCGTATGGCGTACTGCGAGCGCCGACTGCCACACTTCTCGGTAGCGGGGGTTCCTCTCTTCGTCACTTTCCGGCTGCATGGCAGTCTTCCCCGCGGACGTAGCTTTCGCCCGGACATCCTGACCTCCAACGGAGAGGCCTTTGCTGCCATGGACCGGCTTCTCGATACCGCCCGGTCCGGACCGTCCGCGCTGCGCCGCCCGGAAATCGCTCGTATGGTGGCTGCGGCCATACGGGCGGGAGACGCCGAGTTTCAGCGCTACCGGCTGCACGCCTACGTAGTGATGCCCAATCACGTGCACATGCTGGCGTCGCCCTCCGTGCCGTCCCGATCCTGGCTGGGCCCGCTCAAGGGCTTCACGGCCCACGAAGCAAACCGCATTCTCGGAACCGCGGGGAGCCGGTTCTGGCAAGACGAGAGCTATGACCATCTGGTCCGGGACGGAGAGTTCGAGCACATACGGCGGTACATCGAATGGAATCCTGTAAAGGCCGGCCTCGCGGCGAATCCGGAGGCGTTTCCATGGTGCAGCGCCGCGAAAAGCGACGCCGCCTGAAAGGGCGGCGGCAGCCAGGATTGGCTGCCCCACTCGATGTCATGAAACCCACTCATCGAGCCGGAATCGCTCGGGACGCGACTTCCCTGTCACGACTCCCGCCTTCCGAAGTGGTGTTCTTGCGCAGGGGTCCGCCCGATCCTGCTGGTGGGCGGGTTGTCCGGCATCTGCTTCGTCGTCGTGCTGCGTCCGGCTAGTATCGCTGTAACCGGAGAAGCTCAACTAATATGCTCGGAACACGTAGCCTTGGACCATTGAGTCGCTCTAACCGCTCAGCGACGACGCCACCGGCGCCGCATCCCCCTCCCACTTCAAGAATGATGAAATCGAGTTCGTACCGAATGGCGTCCCGAATTCCGGCGACCACAAACGCAACGACCCCCGCCGCCAGCATGAAGATACCGGCACCCTTCGCGATACCCCCCGCCACGGCCATCAAGATACCGATAGCCTTGCTTGCCAGGAAAGCTACGCACCCGACCACGAGAAGGCCCGTTGACCACCGCCGCCATCTCGCCACATCTACCGCCAATGAGGAGCGCATCTTCGAGAGCATTTCACGAGCAAGCAACTTCGCTAGCCATCGGTCGTGCATCCAGTCGTTCGCGAGGTAGGCCTGGGCGGCTTTAGCAAATAGAAGATGTGCCGGATACAGCCCCTGTTCCGGCTCGATGGCGTGGCCGAGATTCTGCAACACCTCATCAAGTGCACGTTTCCTCTCGCACATCGACTCAGGCAATTGTTCCCGGATCTCGCAATGCGACATCCTGCCAGTCAAATCCAGGATCATCGAGGTTCGTACGGGTTCTTTCTCGTAAAGCAACCCACGGACGTCACTCATGAGCTGAAATATGCCGTCAAAGTCCTCGGTGCTCTTCGCGCTCCTTGCCCAGCGCCGGAAACAGCCATCGGCTTGGTCGAGTACCCGTTGGAGCGCCGCCGGATAGGTCACCACGGCGATGCCGTCGCCCGTATCCGCCCCACCTCGCCGCCGCGAATACTCCCTCTCAAGGCTAGCCCTCTCAATGGAGGATTCAATCCTCGCGTTGAACATCGCTGTCCAGTGCCGGAAGGAAGGGGAGAGACCCAATCGCGTGTACAACTCGAAAAGTTCCTCCGCCGCTAAAACGAAAATGTAATCTAACGCGGGTCGTTCCGATCTGCTGGGTTCCGGACTTTCCATTTTGGACCCCGGGTCCTGTTCAGTATATACCCAGCCGCATTCCTTTGCCCTCGCACCGGCCACAGGGCGGGCGTACCGGCAGGCACGGCGTTGGAAATGACAAACCGATGAGCCAATAAAAGACCCGCCGTCTCCGGCGGGTCCCCATCAATACCATAATTCTATTATAAGCAATTGAAAATTAAGACTTTATCTCAGTATCAATAAGCAGAAAATCATAAAAATCACTAACAGTACCCAAGATGGGCCCTGGATAGTGATCCTGATCATGGTTCTCCCTTCTCGGCGCGTATGCTCTCATCGCTTACCCCTTGTGCCGGTTACTTAAGATCTGCTTCAACAACGGGGCTTCAGCCGACCGGCACCTACCAGTGTAAACCCAATCTGCTATCCAAGAGGTTTCTTCACGGTCGATGAGACAGCCCACGAGTATCGAGAAGAGAATCTGCAGAATCGCGGGCCGCTGAAGTCCGTCGCCGGTCCGCGCGTAATCCACTCGGCCCCCTCCTGTCGCCGACTCGAAGAAGTGGTGTTCCGTCCGGAGAACGGGCGTTGTGGCCAAAAAACGGGATTATCGTAGTTTGAGAACGGTTCGGCGCGGAGGGGCCGAATCTTGGAAGCTCGACGGAGGGCTCCCGACGCGCGCATTTGTGTGCGCTTAAGCAAACGCCCATAGGTCCGGCAGCGCTACCGTCTTAGCTGAAGGCCGATCGCCGAAGGATTGCCTTACCCGGCGGGCAACTCGGCAAGGAGTATCACCCGCACCGCGCTCTTCTTCCGTTTGCGCGCGGCAGCGGCCAAACGCTTGTCGGCCGTGACGAGGGGGAGGTTCCGGCGGATCGCTAGGGCGGCGTAGAGGCAGTCGTAAACCGGATGCCGCCATTCCAACGCCAGTTCCAGCGCCGCGTCCAGCAGTTCGCGGCTGGCCGTGAAGGTCACCGGCGCGTGCAGCATGAATTCGAGGCCCGCGGCGGCCTCCCGGCGCGTCAGGTCGCCAATAGCCGCCTTTTTCCACAGAATGTTTGCGCATTCGATGAGAAGTAGGTCGGGAGCTTCCAGCGCCGCGGAAGCCAGAGACCGCGCCAGGCCGCTGTCCGGTTCATCGACAATCCACTTGATCGCAACGTTGGCGTCCACGACGACCGCGTCCATCACCGCGCATCCCTCATTTCGCGCAGCAATGCTCCGCTCTCGGAGCGCTGCTTGCGGCCCGCGCGGCGGAACGCGTCGGCGCGCGCCCAAAAGTCCGCGGGATCGTCTCGCAGAACTTCCGCCAGGATGAGCCGGTGTTCGGCTTCCGCCGACCGGCCGTGCTTCGCGGCGCGGACGCGAAGAGACCGGACGACCTCCTCGGGGACGTTGCGAACCGTCAATTGAGCCATCGCGGCCTCCGTGCCTTCATTGTAGGCAATGGCAGCAACGAATGCAATACGCTTTATCGCATCGAGCACATGCAGGCCATGATTCTGGCCCGCGACGAGAAGACCCGCCGCAAGGCACTGCGGAAGCTCCTCCCCATGCAACGCAGGGATTTCGCCGGCCTGTTCGAAGTCATGGACGGCCTCCCGGTGGTCATCCGCACGCTCGACCCGCCGCTGCATGAGTTCCTGCCCAAGCGCGAAAACCTCATGGTGGACCTCGCCGTTCTGCCCTTCGCCGATATCAAGAGGAGGCGCGAACTGGCGGCCAGATACCAGAAATTCGGCGCCGAAGTGAAGAACCTCAAGACCGTCGTCGGCGAGCTGCTGAAGCGCGTGGAAGAGCCGCACGAGTTCAACCCCATGCTCGGGCTGCGCGGCTGCCGTCTCGGCATCATGTATCCCGAGATCACCGAGATGCAGGTGCGCGCCATCTTCGAGGCCGTCGTACAGGTGGCCAAGAAGATCTTCGCCAACGACCCGTTCGCCGTCCTCGACCAGGAGGGCGTCGGCCAATTGGTGAAGATGGCCGTGGAACGCGGCCGGAAGACCCGTCCCGACCTGGAAATCGGCGTCTGCGGCGAGCACGGCGGCGAGCCCAGCTCGGTGCAGTTCTGCTACCGCGTGGGCATGAACTACGTATCCTGCTCCCCGTACCGCGTCCCGATCGCCAGGTTGGCGGCGGCGCAAGCGGCGATCTCGGGCGACAAGTCCGAGACGCAGCGCACGGCGTAAGCAGTTAACCCGATTCGCTTGGCAAAACGGCTCTGAAGTGCGAAAGTCGGGCTAACCGAACGGCCGTGCTACGGAGGCCTAATCCCATGTAAGGCCGTTCAAGGCATGCTGCCATTTAACGACTTAGCGTTACTTCCGCTCCGCGGCGGCGATGCGGGCGGTGGCCCGCTCCTGCGCGGCGGTGGCGGTTGCGAGGTCTTCGCCGGAGGTTGCGGTTTTCGCGAGGTTTTCCTGCGCGCGCTTCAGGGCGGCTTGCGCACGGGCCACGTCGATTTCCTCGGCGCGCTCGGCTACGTCGGCCAGAATCCGCACGTGGTCTTCCAGCACTTCGATGAAGCCGCAGGAAATGGAGAGATAGCGGCGGCTCCCGCCCGCAGTGTAGCTAAGAAAGCCGGTTCCGAGTTGTCCCACCAGCGCGGCGTGGCCGGGCAGAATACCCAGGCAGCCGTCCTTGCCCGGCGCTTCGACGAATTCCACATCTTCGCGCACCAACCGGCGCTCGGGCGTGACGACTTCCAGTTGAATCAGGCCGGGCATCTTACCCCTTCTTCATGGCTTCGGCTTTTTCCAAAACCTCTTCGATGGTCCCCTGCATGTAGAACGCCTGCTCGGGGATGTCGTCGTGCTTGCCGTCGGCGATTTCCTTGAAGCCCCGGATGGTGTCCGCGAGCTTCACGTACTTGCCCGCGTAGCCGGTGAACTGCTCGGCCACGTGAAAAGGCTGCGAAAGGAAGCGCTGAATCTTGCGGGCGCGCGCCACGATCAGCTTGTCCTCGTCGGACAACTCGTCGATGCCCAGGATCGCGATGATGTCCTGCAGGTCCTTATACCGCTGGAGAATTCCCTTTACCTGCTGGGCCGCGTCGTAATGTTCCTGGCCGACGATGAGCGGGTCCAGAATGCGGGAAGTGGAGGCCAGCGGGTCGACCGCCGGGTAGATGCCGATGGCCACGATGTCGCGCGAAAGGTTGGTGGTGGCGTCCAAGTGCGCGAAGGCCGTGGCCGGCGCGGGGTCGGTGTAATCGTCGGCGGGCACGTAGATGGCCTGCACCGAGGTGATGGACCCCTTCTTGGTGGAGGTGATGCGCTCCTGCAATTCGCCCATTTCCGTGGCCAGGTTCGGCTGGTATCCCACCGCCGAAGGCATGCGGCCGAGCAGCGCGGACACTTCCGAACCGGCCTGCGTGAAACGGAAAGTGTTGTCGATAAACAGCAGCACGTCCTGGCCTTCCTCGTCGCGGAAGTACTCGGCGACGGTGAGGCCGGTCAGGCCGACGCGGAGGCGCGCGCCCGGCGGCTCGGTCATCTGGCCGTAGATCATGGCGCACTTCGACTTGGTGTAGTCGTGCGGGTCGATGACGCCGGATTCCTGCATCTCAAGCCACAAGTCGTTGCCCTCGCGGGTGCGCTCGCCCACCCCGGCGAAGACCGACACGCCGCCGTGCTTCTGGGCGATGTTGTTGATCAACTCCATGATGATGACCGTCTTGCCGACTCCCGCGCCGCCGAACAAACCGATCTTGCCGCCGCGCAGGTAGGGTTCGAGCAGGTCGATGACCTTGATGCCGGTCTCGAACATCTCGAGGCGCGTGGACTGGTCCTCGAAGGAAGGCGACGGGCGGTGGATGGGGAAGAACGTCTTGGCGTTCACCGGGCCCATCTCGTCCACCGGCTGGCCGATCACGTTCAGGATCCTCCCCAGCGTTTCCGGCCCGACCGGCACTTCGACGGGCTTGCCCAAGCTGATCGCCCTCATGCCGCGCACCAGACCGTCGGTGGGCTGAAGCGCAATGGTCCGTACGCGGCCTTCGCCGATGTGCTGCTCCACCTCGCAGATGATGTCGATCGGCTGGGGCGTGTCGAAGCCCTCGCTGGTAACCCGGATCGCGGTATAGATCACCGGGATCTGTCCTTCGGGAAACTCGCAATCCACGGCCGGCCCGGCCACCTGGATCACTTTGCCGGTTACAAGTCCGTTGCTGGTTGCCATAGTAAGAATCCTCGATGCCTTCTTATTCCGCCCCGGCGGCGCCGCTCACCACTTCGATAATCTCCTTGGTGATGCTGGCCTGCCGCACGCGGTTCATGTGCAGAGTCAGGTTATCGATCATCTCCGCCGCGTTGGACGACGCCGCGTCCATGGCGGTCATGCGGGCGCCGTGTTCGGCGGCGGTCGATTCCAGGAGCGCCCGGTAGAATGCCATCTCCACGTACTTGGGCAACAGGTCGCTCAGGATGACGGCGGGCGGCTGGTCGAAAATGTAGTCGATCGGCTCGGCGCTTGCCGGCGCCTCGGCCGGCAGCACGCGCGCGATCGTCAGCGTCTGCGCCATGACGCTTTTGAACCCGTTGAAGAGGAGGTAGACGGCGTCGGTTTCGCCCGCGCGGAACGTCTCCATCGCCTTGCGCGCAATGGCGGCGATATCGGCGTAGGGCGCTTTGGCCATGCCGGTATACTCGCCGGAGATGCCGGCGCCGCGCTTGCGGAAGAAATCGCGGCCCTTTCGCCCGATGGTTTCGAGCGTCACCGCCGCGTCCGGCCGTTCCGCCATGAAGCGCTGCGCGGCTTTGATCAGATTGGTGTTGAAGGCCCCGGCTTTGCCCGTGTCGCTGGTAACCAGAACCAGAAGGACGCGCCCCTCGGGCCTTCTGGCCAGCAGCGGATTCTCCGAAGCGCCTTCGTCCCCCGCCACGGCCGCAGCGACGTTCGCCAGAACCTTATTCAGCAGCGCCACATACGGGCGCGCGGCGACGACGCGATCCTGAGCGCGGCGCAGCTTCGCCGCCGAGACCATTTTGAGGGCCTTGGTGATCTGCTGCGTGTTCTTGACCGAGCGGATGCGCCGCCGGATATCGATGAGGCTAGGCATGCGCCGTTACCGCGGGGTGCTCCGCGACGAAGCGGGCTTTGCATTCTCCGATTACCGCCGTCACCTTGGCCCGCAATTCGTCGTCCAACGCCTTCTTGGCGCGGATTTCCTCCCACAGGCCGGCGTGCGCATTGTCCACGAAGCGGTACAGCTCCGCTTCGAACTTGCCGCACTGCTCCACCGGGAGATCGTCGAGGCATCCCTGCGTTCCGGCGAAGATGATGACGATCTGTTTCTCGACGGGCAGCGGCTGATACTGGCCCTGCTTCAGGATCTCAACGAGGTGCTTGCCGCGGTTAAGCTGGTCCATCGACGCCTTGTCGAGGTCGGAGCCGAACTGGGCGAAGGCCGCCAGCGCGCGGTACTGCGCCAAGTCGAGGCGCAGGCTCCCGGCGATCTGTTTCATGGCCTTAGTCTGCGCGTTGCCGCCGACGCGGCTCACCGAGATGCCCACGTTGATGGCCGGCCGCACGTTGGAGTTGAACAGGTCGGATTCCAGGAAGATCTGGCCGTCGGTAATCGAAATGACGTTGGTGGGGATGTACGCGGAAATGTCGCCGGCCTGCGTCTCGATGAAGGGCAGGGCGGTGAGCGAACCGCCGCCGTTCTGGTTGCTTAGCTTGGCGGCGCGCTCCAGCAAGCGGCTGTGAAGGTAAAACACGTCGCCCGGATACGCCTCGCGCCCCGGCGGGCGGCGCAGCAGCAGCGAGATTTCGCGATAGGCCGCGGCGTGCTTGGAAAGGTCGTCGTAGATGCACAGCGCGTGCCGCCTGGCGTCGCGGAAGTACTCGCCCATGGCGCAGCCGGCGAACGGCGCGATGTACTGCATGGGGGCCGGGACGGAAGCCGACGCCGAAACCACGATGGTGTATTCCATGGCGCCGTAATCTTCCAGCGTCTTCACCACCTGCGCGACCGTGGATTGTTTCTGCCCGATGGCGACATAGATGCAGGTCATGTCGCCGCCCTTCTGGTTGATGATCGTGTCGAGCGCGAGGGCGGTCTTGCCGGTCTGGCGGTCGCCGATGATCAGCTCGCGCTGGCCGCGTCCGATGGGGATCATGGCATCGATGGCCTTGATGCCGGTCTGCATCGGCTCCTTCACCTTCTGCCGGGCGATGACGCCGGGCGCCAGCCGCTCCACCGGGCTGAACTGCGTGGTCTGGATCGGCCCCTTGCCGTCGATGGGCCGCCCGAGGGCGTCCACCACGCGTCCGATGAGCGCTTCGCCCACCGGGACCGACATGATGCGCCCGGTGCGCTTCACCTCGTCGCCTTCCTTGATCTCGGTGTAGTCCCCCAACAGCACGGCGCCGACCTGATCCTCTTCCAGGTTCATGGCGATGCCCGCCACATCGTGCGGGAACTCGATCAACTCGCCCGCCATCACCTTCTCGAGGCCGTGTATGCGGGCGATGCCATCGCCCACGGAGATCACCGAGCCGACTTCCGAGACGTCGATAGCCCGCTCGTAGTTTTCAATCTCCTGGCGGAGAATACTGGTGATTTCGTCCGCTCGAATTTGAGCCATAGTTCCTTTCGATCAGCTTTCCGCGCCAAGGCGGCGTTCCAGCGATTCCAGTTGCCCGCGCACCGACCCGTCGTAGACCGTGGAGCCGATTCTGGCCACAACCCCACCGATGAGCGATTCGTCGATGGTGAACCGCATGCGAATGCGCTTGCCCGTGAGCCGGTCCAGCTCGGCGTTCAGGGAGGCGCGCTGCGCCTCGTCCAATTCGCGCGGCGAGGATACCTCGGCGCGGGCGAAGCCCGAGCGCTCCTCCACGATCAGCTCGAAGCTCCGGACGATCTCGGGAAGCGAGGTCATGCGGCGATGGCCGGCCAGGACAAACAGGAAATTCCGCGTAATCCGCGAGAGTTTCAAGATATCGGCGATCCGCGCCAGCACGGCCCGCTTGCGGCCGGCCGGCACGGCCGGAGTAGCCAGCGCTTCGCGCAATTCGAGCGAAGACTGAAAGACCTCTTCGAAGGCGCGCAATTCCGCTACGGCGGCCTGCGCGGAAGCGGGGCCGGCGGCCCGCCCCACGGGGGCGACCACGTCGGCAAGGGCGTTGGCGTATCGCGTGGCTACGGCGGAGAGCGTCATGTGTCTAGGTGGTCCGGGCCTTGGAATGGTCTAAATCGCGCACAAAACCCCGCACCAGCTCGTCCTGCGTGTCCGGCGTCATGCGCGCGCGGATTTGCCGCTCGGCCAACTCCACCGCCAGTTGCGCGGCGTAGCGCCGCAGGTCGGTTCTGGCGGCTTTGGCGGCGGAGGCGATTTCCTGTTCGGCGTGGGCCTGGATCTTGGCCGACTCGGCGGCGGTCTGCAGCGCGATGCGTTCGGTTTCCGCCTGCGTCTCGTTCCTCGCCTCGTCCCGGAGCGCGGCGATATCGGAAGCGAGGTTGGCCAAGCGGCGTTCGATCTCGGCGGCGCGCGCTTCGGCGTCCTTACGCAAGGCGGCGGCTTCCATCATGTCCTGGCGAATCTTCCCGGAGCGGGCGGCGAAAAACGGGCCGCCGTTCTTGCCCGCCAGATATCCCAGCCCGCCGGCCAGGACCACGAAGTTGGCCCACTCCCAGCCCTTGAGGCTGCCCTGTTTGCCCGAGCCGGAGGACTCGCCCGATTGCGCGCAGACCGCGGGGATCGCCGCCGCAAGGCCCAGAAGCAGAACCGCGAAACCCGGGCGCTTCATGCGGCGCTCCGCCGCAGGATGGATTCCACGATCTGGCCGGCGAGGGAGTCCGCGTCGGAGGCGAGCGTGGCCTTGGCCGCTTCGACGCCGGCGGCCAGTTCAGACTTGGCCTCCCGGACCGCGGCGTCGGCGCGGCCCCGGGCCTCCGCCGCTCCGGTGGCGCGGCGCTCGTGCAACTGCTTGTGGAGTTGCTCTTGAGCCTGGTAGATCTCCGCGCGCGCGGCCCGCATGGCCGCTTCGTACTCCGCCGCCCTGGCGGAGGCGCGATCCGCAGTCTCTCCGGCGAGCTTCCGAGCCCCGCCGGTGGCTGCGTAACGCTCCTGTAGAACCTTCTCCAGAGGCCTGAAAAAGACGCTCTTCAAATAGAAATTGAGGAGAATTACTAAAAGAAATGTGGGAACCGCCCGTAGCAGTATCCCACCTAGAGCGTGCAGCGTGGCATCCATGCAATTTGAGGAGGAAAATCCCCTGAAAAGACTTCTAGAATCACAGGCTAACATTGTGCGAAAACGTCCGCAACCGCAAGCTTTCAGATGCCAGCCTTCAGCTTTCAGCCTTCAGCCAAAGGCGCCTCCACAGGCGCTGCGGGGTCCCAGTTGTACGGGAAGTACCAGATGCCCTCTTCGATGGCGGGGACCTCACTCTGTGGGGCGTCTCCTGGGCGCGGCTTCCCGGCTCCCCGGTCTATCAGGGCGCTGGGCGTGGCGGAGAGGTCCAACATCAGCTCGTCGTCCGAGGGAGGACCGAAGGTTTGCCCGGTTCAACGGGGTAGCCGGGCTTACCGGATTTCGGAACCGGCCGCGGGCCTCAAAATGGCGTTGCTGAATACACCAGCAGGCCGCGGCAGGACTACGCCGATCGCGATGCCGCAAGACCTCCGCGGCCGTGGCGTGAAAACCGAAGATGAAAGGCTCCTCGAACTACCGCTTGCGGCTTAGTTCAACGTCCTTCATTTGAAGGCGCCTACCCCAGAACCGGTCAAATTGACGCTCCGCGCGGCCTACCTTCGCCGCCGCTCGGCGGCGCGGACGCGGGGCTCGTCCATTCCGAAGTAGTGGGCGACCTCATGCCAGACCGTGTCCTCCACCATGCGGGCCAGGTGTTCGGGGCCGCGGGCCAGGCGCTCGTGCGGGCCTTGGAAGATGGTGATGCGGTCGGGCATGGTGAAGGAATCGAAGACGCTGCGCGCGGTCAAGGGCCGGCCTTCGTAGAGACCCAGCAGCGTACTGCCGCGCGAGACCCGCCCGCGGGCGAGCTGCCGGGGCGAAGGCTCCGCTTCCACCACCAGCGCGATGTTCTTCATGCGCTTGCGGAAGCGGGCGGGGATGCGGGCGAACGTCGCGGTCACCAGGCGGTCGAATTCATCCGGGCTCATCGCACTTGTTATTCTACTTACTTGGCGGAAGGCGATAAGAAACGCGTGGTGGTGGCGATCGACGGCCCGGCGGGCGCGGGCAAGAGCACCATCGCCAAACGCCTGGCCGAGCGGCTGGGATTCACCTATATCGATACCGGCGCGATGTACCGCGCGGTGGCGCTGTGGGCGCTGCGCCAGAACATCGATCCGGGGGACACGCACCGCATGGAGCAGCTTGCCATGGCGGCGGAAATCGAGCTGGCGCCGGGGCGCATCCGGTTGAACGGCGAGGACGTCACGGAGGCCATTCGCGAGCCGGAAGTCACCAGCGGCGCGTCGAAGGCGGCGGTGATTCCGGGGGTGCGGCGCGCCATGGTGGCCAAGCAGCGGGCCATGGGAGAGCGATCCAGCGTGGTGATGGAGGGGCGCGACATCGGAACCGTGGTGTTCCCGGGCGCGGAGGTGAAGATCTTCCTGGACGCCGACCCGGGCGAGCGCGTGCGGCGGCGCTTCCAGGAGGCGCAAGGGAAGGGCGAGCCGGTTTCCGAGGACGCGCTGGCGGCGCAGATCGCCGAGCGGGACCGGCGCGACAGAACGCGCGCCGAAGCGCCGCTCGCGCAGGCGCCGGACGCGACGTACCTCGATTCCACCTCGCTCGCCATCGAGGAAGTCGAGGAGGCCATTCTCAGGATCGTGCGCGCGCGCATCGCCAACGGAAAGGAATTCCATTGAAGAACCTGCTGGTGATGAAGTTCGGCGGCACGAGCGTGGGATCGGCCGCGCGCATGCGCGTGGCCGCGCGCCTGGCGGCCGAAGAACGCGCCCGCCGGCCGGTGGCCGTGGTGGTCTCTGCCATGTCGAAGGTCACCGACCTGCTGCTCGACGCCATGCGGCACGCCGAAGCGGGCGACCGCGCCGGCATGGAGACCAGCCTCGCGGCATTGCGCCAACGCCACGAAGACGCCTGCCGCGAGCTGCTTCCGGAGACGCGTCACGCGGCGGCGATGGCTGAGATCCACGCGCGGATCGCGGAGTTCGAGCGGATTGCCGAGGGCATGGCCATGCTGAATGTGCGGCCTCCCCGGTCGGTGGATGAGGCCGTGGCCACCGGCGAGCGGCTTTCGGCGCTGCTGATCTCGGAGTATCTGGCGTCGGAAGGCGTGCCGGCGGCGGTGGTGGACGCCATCGACGTGATTGTGACGGACGCCGTCTTCGGGAACGCCTCGCCGTTGATGGCGCCGACGCGTGAGAAGGCGCGGGAACGCGTGCTGCCGCTCCTCAAGAAGGGCGTGCTGCCGGTGATCACGGGGTTCAATGGCGCGACGGCCGACGGCCGGCCCACCACGCTGGGGCGCGGCGGCTCGGATTTCTCCGCGTCCATTCTGGCGGCCGCCCTGGACGCTTCCGAGCTATGGATCTGGACCGATGTGGATGGCATCATGAGCGCCGACCCGAAGCTGGCGCCGGACGCTGCGGTGCTCGATGAAATCACATACGCGGAAGCGGCCGAGTTGGCCTACAACGGCGCCAAGGTGCTGCACGCCCGGACGCTGGCCCCGCTCATCGGGAAGGGCATCCCGGTGTGGAGCAAGAACAGCTTCGCGCCGGAGAAGCCCGGCACCAAGATCGTGCCCACGAGTTCGGCGGCCACCGGAGCGCGCGCTGTCACCTCGATGGCCAATGTGGCGCTGGTGTCCATCGAACCCGCCAGTCCCGAGTTGAGCGCGGTGCAGGTGATGGCGCGGGCCATCGACGCCATCGCGCGGGTCGACGTCGAGGTGCTGGTGCTTTCCAGCTCCAGCTATCGCCAGAACTTCTGCTTCCTGGTGCGCGAGGAAGAACTGGAGCGCGCCGTGGAGGCCATCGAAGCCGCGCTCGCGCTGGAGTTGGCCCACGGCTACGTGCGGCCGGTGCAGGTGGACCGCGAGGTCGGTTTGCTGGCGGTGGTGGGCGAAGGCATGCAGGGGAAGCCCGGCCTGGCCGGCCGCGTCTTCACGGCGATCTCGCGCGAGCGGGTGAACGTGATCGCCATCGCCCAGGGCGCCAGCGAAATCAGCATCGCCATCGTAGTGCGCCGCGACGGTTTGGAGAAAGCGGTGCGGGCGGTACATGCGGAGTGCGGGATGGGAAGGCGGTAGAGATTTGGAGCGAAGAAATGACGATCCCTGACCGGATAGCGGATTTTCTCCGGCAGAACAAGCCGCACTCATATTGCGACGATTGCCTCACGGAGATTCTCAGCCTCGCCCGAAGACAGGAAGCCCAACAGGCTACGAAACCGTTGAGCGCAAGCGGCGTATTCGTTCGCGCGTCAGGCCCCTGCTTCAGTAGAAACCATCGCGGGAGACGGGACAAGTTGGTTATCAGAGCCGAATCACAACTCAGCCTACCAACCGGTCATAATCCGAATGGGAGCCGATCCAAACCCAAGTCATCTTCTCGCCCGCCAGCCTGCCGAGGGCGCGATGGTGGTCTCCAACGCGAATGCTGAAGCGGTCTTCGCTTCCCTTTAATCGGTGGAAACGAAGCGAGGGATGCTTCGGGTTCCGTCGGTGAGCGCGCTTGTGGAGCGGGCCACTCGCGAAGCAGGCCCTTGTTCGATTCGATTTCCGCCTCGTCGAAAAGGAAATCGAGCTTGCCCGCGGAGGAGTCGGCATCCATCTGCTCGTCCCACTGCCCTTGTTCGCGCCCGCGAAACCATTGGGCGATGCGCCGGTATTCCTCCGGGGGAAGGCCATCGATAGCGGCCTCAATCTCCTCAACTCGGCTCATACTTGGAGTCTATCACGACCCTCACATGCCGAATGAGCGGGCCAGAGTACATCTGCCGCTGAAAGCGGGCGGTGTATTTAATCTCCCGCATTCAGACTTCGCAGCAGGTTGTGCGGCTTGCCGACCGACTTTCGCACTTCAGAGCCGTTTTGCCGAGCGAATCGGGCTTAACCCTTTTGCCTGCAATCCGGGAATCTGAAAACCGCTGTGGTGAAGACCTACCCTCTTCCACTCCGCCGGTTTTTCTGGCATTCTGCGGTTTCAATGTTTTTGCGCAGGACGAACCGCAAGAAGGA
>CAIRXZ010000224.1 GCA_903882645.1 uncultured Acidobacteriia bacterium
CGCGTGTTCGCTAGGAAAGTCAGGAGCTGACAATTCAGGAGGAGCGGACCCTGTTCGATCCGGTCGACGATTGTAGTGACAAAAAATAGCCGAGCTGGCCCTTAACCAACTGATAGCATACGCATTCCCCTCAAAAAGTGCGGAAAATGGGCTAGTCGCTGCCGACATTTGGCGATCTGGTTCTCGGTCATGCCCGAGCGTAGCAGAGTCAAAAGGTGATGTCAATACTTAACGTAGTAATACTAGGCAATTGCCATCTCTCTTGGCCACTCAATCTCCACCTTTGTGTGTAGTCGAACATTGAGGGCGTCGAGAATCTTAACGGCCCGTTCGAGCGTAATGCCGAAATACTCGTTACGTTCGTCACGGGAAACCTGCGACTCATGCACATTGAGTCGCCTGGCCAATTCACGCTGAGACATCCCCTGGGCGATGCGCAGCGAAATCAGGAGGTGTCCGAAGCCGCGAAAGTTCTCGAGTTCCTCGAATTCGCCGCGCTTCAGACGTTCGTAACTCTCAACTTCCTCTTTCAGTTGAAGGTGAAATGACTCCATCGGATCGATGACTCGCTTAATCTCCTCGTCGCCGAGGCCGGCTTCCTTCAGCCTGGCCCGATGATCGGCGAGCCGTTGGCGCTCTTCAGCGAGACGAACCGACGCCTCTTGATATTCGGCCTCGTTGCGAATCATGACGGACCTCCATACTTGATCTTGACGATGCCTCTGGGTTTGCCATTGCGGCGACACTGCCGAAAGGCTGAGGGAAACTCCAACTCGTTACCATACTTGTCGAAGATTCCACTGCCGATCCCCAGGCCCGGCACGTGCGGATACAGTTCTACACGGTATTGATGCCACATCGGCAATTGCCTCTTGGGATAGCCCCGGTATGGCTTTCGCGACGCAGGGTCCCATGTCCACACCTTCGCCGGATCGAGCAGGTTTAGCTTCCGCGCCAGTTCGCCGGTCATCAGCGGGCGCAGGTCGCACACGAAGTAGCCGTCGATGTCGTTGGGGTGGTCCTTATCCTCCACGAACGAACCATCGGCAAAGACCTCCTGAATGCCGGCCTGCCAGAGCTGCCGCGTGAGCACTTCCAGATTCTTGACTAGCTGTTCCCGCCATGGCCTATCCCAAGATGAATACGCCATCACGTCACCCGGACCAACGACCAGGGTCGAGTTCCGGAGTTCCTCGAAGGAAAGCTCGTAGTCCGCCGGTGGGAGAAGGCCGTCGGCGTCGAAGGGTGGAATCTTTGCCATATTGCCGCTCAGGCCATACATAACAATTTAGCCGGGTTTGACACACATGTCAAGTTCACGTATTCTCCCGGTGAACTGCTCCCGCGCTTTGTCACTATTAACACCACTCCCCGTCGCCGCATTGTCGGCGACCTTGACTAGCGTCGGGCCGACGCTAGAACGGGGAAGGGCCCCCCGGCGGCCTAGGTTTACGCGAATGGGTCCAATCCCAGGTCCGCACGCTGTTCCCGCGACAACCCAGGCTCTGGATTCACTACCCGCATCTCGGATGCCTTCTCAATCGGCAGCCAGTCGCCGCGGCGCCTGAGGCCGTCATTGCGCACCAGCCAGAGCCGGCCGGCGGTGTCCTCGACAACGTCACCCTCGTAGAGCGTGTTGTGATTGCGGTCGATCATCTCGGTTCGAACACTACCACTCTGGTTTTCGGCAGTGTCGAGGCGAAGGCATCGATCCGTGCGCGGACAGTCGACCAGTCGAGCCGCCCGAGGCCGCAACCCAGAGCCGGGATGGCTACGCTACTCAATTCTAGCGAAAGGATCGCCCGGCGCAGGTTCGCCAAGCCGCGCTCGATGTACTCGATCTTGGACGGGTCGCGCCAATGATCTTTGGTGGCGAAGTTGAGGACCCACTGGGGGTTGGAGTCGGCGACCTTCACCGGCATCACCTGGCCGGGGCCAAACTCGCCGGCGGCGCAACGGCGCTTGTACTCGGCGAACATCCCGGGGTACTTGTTCTTGAACTGGAGCGCGAGGCCGGCACCCATCAAGCCGTGGGCGTTGACGGCGTTTACGACCGCCTCGACATCGGCGTCGAGAATGTCGCCCTTGACGAACTCGATCATGATTTCTTCACCATGGAAAGCTTCTGGCGTTTCCGGCAATTCCTATGCCCCAGCGTGCAATAGCGTGCAATGGTCGACGGGACGAAGGGCGAATATGGCACCTGGAGCAACGAAGAATCTGTAACTTAGAGATTCTAAACCAGTATAGAGCTTTCGAATCCCCCCCTCTCCGCCAGCCCAGAACCACCTTCGCTCCCTTCAAGCGGCTTTCTCCGGATGCCCGACGCCCTGGCTGTAGAGGACCTTCTGGCCTGGCCGCAGGTTGAGCAGCTTGGCGATCCCCGCGTTGTCGATCAGGGCGCGGAACCAGCACGCCAAGCCCTCCGAGGCGGCATAGAGGTAGACGTTCTGGCCGATGAAGCCGGCGTGCGCGTTCGACCATGCGGTCTGGACGGCGGCGTCCGTCACCCTCATGGGGCCCGAACCGGAGGCGTACTTGTCGAGGTCGGCCACGTAGACCAGACTGACCGGGGCTTTGCCGACGCCAGCTTGATTGCCGGTCTTGGCGCGATGGTCGCCGGCCAGGACGGGCTTCAGGTTGTGAGCGGCGGCGTCGAAGAGGTAAACGCCTTCCGGCAGGAAGACGTAGATATCGATCTCGCGGACGGCCATCGCCGACGGAGCCGTCCGCATGCCGCTGGTTTCGCGGTTCACTCCGAAGGCCGCCCAGAGGAGATTGGAGAGCATTTGCGGCGACAGTTTTTCCTCGCCGATGTTGCGGTTGGTTTGCCTTTCGGCCAGCGCCTGCATCAACGGCTTGCCGCCCTGCTTCTGGGGTTTCGGCAGCGCCAGGGGCTGCAACCCCTGCGCGGGAGCGGGTGCGGGGCTCGCGAGTCCGGCCAGCACCGGCCACGCCGCCGCCGACCTCTGTAGGAACGTTCTGCGTTTCATATCACGATAATGTAACCCCATGCTCCGAACAGTGGGGCGAGTTTCCCGGTTCGCTCCCGTGGAGTGGGCCTCCGGCCTGCCATGCCCGCGTTCTTGCGGGCATCTGCCAGCCAAGAGGATGCCGCCAGGAATGGCGGCATGGCAAGCCGGAGGCTCGCTCCACGAAGGAGCGCCGATGCCCACGCTGGTTCTTCGACTCTGCCTTGCGTCTGCGCGCCAGCGCAGCCGGACGGGAGCTACAATGACTTCGACCGGAGTAGAGAATGGGCCGGCTGGAGGACGCAAATGAGAATCCGTAACGGAGTGAAGCCGCTGCTTTGGACCGCAATCGCCGCCGCCTTGCTTGGGGCATGGGCCGTCCCGGCGCAGAACCCTGGCGACCCGCTCGAGTTGGGCTTCCGGAATCCGCCCGCGAGCGCCAAGCCGCGCGTCTGGTGGCATTGGATGAACGGCAACATCACCAAGGAAGGGATCAAGCTCGACCTGGAATGGATGAAGCGCGTGGGCATCGGCGGATTTCAGAACTTCGACGCCGCGCTCAACACGCCGCAGGTCGTCGAGAAGCGGCTGGTCTACATGACGCCGGAGTGGAAGGACGCGTTCAAATACGCCGCCACGCTGGCGGACCAGTTGGGGCTGGAGATGGCCATCGCCGGCTCGCCCGGATGGAGCGAGAGCGGCGGCCCGTGGGTGCCCCCGGCGCAGGCAATGAAGAAACTGGTTTGGAGCGAGACCCGCGTGGAAGGCGGGAGGCCGTTCACCGGGACGCTGCCCAAGCCGCCGTCCTCCACCGGACCGTTCCAGAACATCGCTATCGGCGGACGCGGAGGAATGGGCGGCGGGCCGCCCGCGCCGCCGCCCGAATACTACGCCGATACCGCGGTAATCGCCTATCGCGCGCCATCGAGCGACGTGCCGCTGGCGGAACTGCAACCGAAGGTAACTTCGAGCGGGGGCGCGTTCGACCTCGCCGCGCTGACGGACGGCGACTTGGTCAAGGCCGCCGCGCTACCGGCGGCGCCAATCGGCGAGAAGGCTTGGATTCAGTTCGAATTCGCCAGGCCGCAGACGGTTCAGGGCCTTACCCTGGTGGCGGGCGGCGGCGGCCGCGGCGGCCGGGGCGGCGGCGGGGATAGCGGCCAGGCGCTCGAAGCCAGCGACAACGGCCAGGACTATCGGACCGTGGCCGCGATCCCGGGCGGGGGGACAGCCGAGCGCAGCATTGCGTTCCCGGCGGTCACGGCCAGGTTCTTCCGCGTCACCTTCCGGACCGCGGCGCCCCAAGCCGGCCGGGGCGGTCCCGGTGGCTTCGGCGGTCCGGGCGGCGGAGCGCCGCCAGCCGGCAATCCACAGGCCCCTGCCGCGCCCGCGGCAATTCAGATCGCGGAGCTTGTCCTGCATCCCGGCGCCTGGGTGAACCGGTTCGAGGAGAAAGCCGCGTTTGCGGCCACTCCCGACCTGTACGCTTTCGCCACGCCGGCGGCCCAGGATGCCGTGCGCAAGGCAGACGTCGTGGATCTCACGTCGAAGATGCGTCCGGATGGCACGCTGGATTGGACCCCGCCGGCCGGCCGCTGGGTGGTCCTGCGCCTCGGCTATTCGCTGACCGGCCACCAGAATTCCCCCGCATCGCCGGAGGCCACGGGGCTTGAAGTGGACAAGCTGAGCCGCCCCTTCGTCAGGACGTATTTCAACACCTATCTGGACAAATACAAGGACACCGTCGGCGACTTGATGGGCAAGCGCGGCCTCCAGTACGTGATCACCGATAGCTGGGAAGCCGGCGTCGAGAATTGGACCGACGACATGATCGCCGAGTTCACCAGGCGCCGCGGCTATGACATGCGTCCCTGGCTGCCGGTCCTCACCGGCCGCGTGGTGGAAGGCGCCGCGGCCAGCGACCGCTTCCTGTGGGATTTCCGCAGAACCATCGCCGATCTCACCGCCGAGAACCACTACGACCAGCTCACCGACATTCTGAAGGAGCGCGGGATGGCCCGCTACAGCGAGTCCCATGAATCCGGCCGCGCCTTCATCGCCGATGGCATGGACGTCAAGCGCAGCGCCGCGATCCCTATGAGCGCCATGTGGACCCAGTCTCCCGGCGTGAACAACGAGCAGTACGGCTACAACGCCGACATCCGCGAATCGGCCTCCGTGGCCCATATCTACGGCCAGAACCTGGTGGCAGCGGAGTCGCTCACGGCCTCGAGCGGAGCGTGGTCCTGGTCGCCCGAGACGCTGAAGCCCACTGCGGATAAGGAACTCGCGATGGGCCTCAACCGTTTCGTGATCCACACCTCGGTCCATCAGCCGGTGAATGACAAGATCCCCGGCCTGGGCTTGGGCCCCTTCGGCCAGTGGTTCACCCGGCATGAAACCTGGGCGGAGCTGGCCTTACCCTGGACCACTTACCTGGCGCGCAGCTCGTACATGCTGCAACAGGGGAAGTTCGCAGCCGACGTCGTCTACTTCTATGGCGAAGACTCGAACCTGACCGCCATTTTCGCGGGCAAGTCGCCGGACGTGCCCGCCGGCTATAACTTCGACTACGTCAATGCCGATGCGCTGACGCGCCTGCTCGCCGTGACGGACGGCCGCATCACCACGCCCAGCGGCATGAGTTACCGCGTGCTGGCGCTCGATCCCCGCAGCGTCCATATGTCAATGCCGGTCTTGCGCAAGATCCGCGACATGGTGAACGCCGGCGCGGTGGTGGTGGGGGCGAAACCCACCGATAGCCCCAGCCAGAGCGACGACCAGGCGGAGTTCCACGCCATCGCCGACCAGGTGTGGGGATCCGGCGACGGAGAGCACGCTTACGGCAAGGGCAAGGTCTACGGCAGCCAGACGCTGGCGCAGGCGCTCGCCGCGCTGCGAGTGGCGACGGATTTCGATTACGCCAAGCCGCGGAGCGACTCGAACCTCCTGTTCGTCCATCGCAGCCTGCCCGCGGGCGAAGTGTACTGGGTGGACAACCGCAACAACCGCGTCGAGACCGTGGATGCCACCTTCCGCATTCAAGGCAAGGCCGCCGAGCTATGGCATGCCGATACCGGCGAGATCGAGTCCGCATCCTACAGCATCGCCGGCGGACGCACCACCGTACCGCTGCATCTGGACCCCTACGAGGCCGTATTCGTGGTATTCCGCAAGCCGGCCGCTGGGTCGTCGCGCGCGTTGCCCATGCCGGCTGAAACGCAGGTGGCTACGCTCGCCGGTTCCTGGGACGTCAGCTTCGATCCGGACCGCGGCGAACCAGCGAAGATCACCTTCGACGGGCTGAGTTCGTGGAGCGAGAGCGCCGATCCAGGGCTGAAGTATTTCTCCGGCACTGGCGCTTACGCCAAGACGGTGCAGGCGCCGGCTGCTTGGTTCAAGCCGGGCGCGCGCCTGTGGCTCGACCTCGGCGATGTGAAGAACCTCGCGCAGGTGTCGGTGAACGGCGTGTCTCTCGGCATCCTATGGAAGACGCCGTTCCGGGTGGACGTAACCGGCGCGCTCAAGCCGGGCGCCAATACGCTGGTGGTCAAGGTGACTAACCTCTGGGTGAACCGGCTGATCGGCGACCAGCAGCCCGATGTCGCGAAGAAGTACACCTACACGGCCCAGCAGTTCTACCAGGCGACCTCGCCCCTGTTGCCCTCCGGACTCCTGGGGCCGGTGCAGATCGTAAGAATTCAGTAGGGGCCGGGCACGCCCGGCCCGCGGTCTCGCCGTTTTGGTGGCGCAGACGATCGTTTTTTGTCGTCTGCGTTTCCCGATGAAGAAGGCAGGCCACTGAAAACGATGGCCTGCCCCACTGGTTCTATCGTCTTGGGACGCTGATGGTCTGAGTCGCCTCCGGAGCGATGACTTGGTACCCTGCCGGCAGTTGGAACAGGTCGGGACTGGGCTCGCCGCGGCGCACGTTGGTCAGGCGGAAGACTGTTTCTCCCGTGCGCGGGTCGCTGTGTTTCGTCATGGTCATGGTCTTCAGCTCGGAGGAGTACCAGCGCTCGTTCACGACCTGAATCGGCCGGTCGTTTCCGATCGCTCCCGCCGGGATCGTTTCGTTGGCGCTCGTGCCTTCGCTAAGTACGCCTTCGATACTCTGCGTGCCGAGCGATTGACTGGTGGCGGAGGTCTTTGAATCCTTCTGGCCGTTGAGGAAAATGAAGGTGTTGGGACCGCTCCTCGGGGCCGTAATCGTCAACGTCTCGGACGCCGCAACGTTCTCCGCGATTTTCGCAGCCGCCTGGGCGGGCGTGAGCGGCGCGATGGCCAGCATCGTAGCCGCGGCGGCTGGTTCCGAGCCGGAGGGCGAAACCGGCCTGCGGGCGATCACCCGGTTGTTCATTATGACAGTCATTTTTCGCGCCGTAAGTTTGTTCGGATCGAGGGTATAGGCCACGGCGGCCACCGGGTCTGTGATCGTGATCTCGGTGGGAGTCTCGCGCCGCAGCCGGCCCTGGCTGTCGCGGTAAACGGTCGCCTTGTCCTCGCGCTGAATGTGCGTGCCATCGGCCAGCGTCTGGGTGAAGGTAGTTACTTCGTCCGCCGAATACGGGGCGCCCGTCACCGGCGCCGTCAGCACCGACCCATCGGGTCCGATAATCCTCGCCACTATAGGTGAGTTCTGCATCGCCTTGGCCAACTGATCTTCCTTGTTCCTGGCCTGATCCAGCGCGGCGTTATCCTGCGCCGCCGCGCACAACGAAATCACCAGCCCTCCGATGGCCATCCAGCAAATCCGTTTCATCGTCGTTCTCCTCAATCACCCGAGTAGTTCACCAGCCGGATGGCGCGCGCGCGCCCATCCGGGCTAAACACAACGTCGGCGGGGACCTCCGCGGGCCCCAGGGCTACGCGCCTGACCACGCCCACTTCAAATGGGTCGTCATCCAGCGCCAGGAAATACTGGACCTCCGGTTGGCGGGGCCGAGGGCGCGTCCGGGGCCGCACAGGCCGGGAGGCCTGCGCGGCCGGCTGCACCGAAGGCGGGGGCGCCGAGGTTGCCGCAACCTGGGCAGGCGCGGCAACAGCCGGACGTTCCGGCTGTTTACCCCGCCGGGGGAGCAACACGAAAGCCATCGCCAGACACGCCGCCAAAGCCGCAGTCGCCGATGCCCAGCGCCGCCAGGCCAGGGCCGGGCTGTAGCCCGGCTGATGACGCTGGAAGGCGTCATCGCGGGCCGGAAGGCCCGACCCCACGTGGGAGGCGGCGACCCGGCCTTGAATGTCCAGACTCAATTCATCCAACAGCGCCGACACCCGCGCCGCCCGCGCCGCCAACTCTTCCACGGCTGCCGCGCACGTCCCGCACTCTGCCAGGTGCGCCAGCACGCGTCCGGCTTCTTCCGGCGGCAGCTCGCGATCCAGATACGACCTCAGATCTCCCTCGGACCGGCACTGCTTCATATCCCATCTCCATACCGCGCGCGGAATCTGCGCTCGAACTTCGCTTCAGCGCGCGCCAGCAGTGCGCCCACCGAGCCCGCCGCTACCCCCAAGGCCTGCGCGATCTCGCGGTAGGCCATCCCGCTCGACCGGAGCAGCAGCAACTCCGCGTCCCTGGGTTTCAAGCCTTCGAGCACGGCGCGCACGCGCGCCCGGCGCTCCTCGCACAGCATACCCTCAAGGGCATCGGACGGCGCGGCCAGACGCAACGCCTCGATTCCCGCGGCTTCTTCCCGGCGGCGGCGACGCGAGCGTCTCCGCAGCGCGTCGAAGCCCGCGTTCGTGGCAACGCGGTACACCCAGGCCGTGAGATCGTCGCGGCCCTGAAGCGCCGCGGGGTGCCGCGCCAGCTTGCAGAAGGCGTCCCCCGCGATATCCTCGGCTTGTCCGCGGTCGCCCGTCAGCCGCGCCAGCATTCCCACGATGCGCGGATGGTGCTCCCGGAACACCTCTTCCAGCGCCGCGCGATTCGCCTCTGACGCCACCCCCGGCGGGTCCAGGGCGCATTCTTCGGCGGGCTGCACACTGCCTATGACGACGGCCATGGCGAGTTTGTGACGAAAAACCGGGTCGGGCATGCCCGACCCCTACGCGGGTCCGAGCTTCTCCAGCACTTCCTTCGCCACGGCGGCGGTATTGGCGTGAATCGTGATGGTATCCTCGACGCTTTGGGCATAGCCGCCGGTCAGCACGATGGCCACCGGGATCTTGCGATGAAGCGCCTCCCAAATCACCAGGCGGTCGCGCTCCCTGAGGCCGTCGAGGGTCAGGCTAAGCCCGCCCAACTGGTCTTCGCAATACGGGTCGGCGCCGGCTGCATAGAGCACCAGCTCCGGTTTGAACATCGCCAGCGCCGCGTGATAGCCGTTCTCCAGCCGGTGGATGTACTCCGAGTCTCCCACGCCGTCGGCCAGGTGGATGTCGAGGCTGGAGGGCGGCTTCTCGCTGGGGTAGTTGTTGAACTGGTGAATCGAGAGGGTGAACACCGAAGGGTCGCCCGTGAAGATCGCCGCGGTGCCGTTGCCGTGGTGAACGTCGCAATCCACCACCATGGCGCGCCGGATGGCGCCGTCGCGTTGGAGGCGGCGGATGGCCACCGCGATATCGTTGACGGCGCAGAAGCCCTCTCCGTGATCGGGAAACGCATGGTGAAACCCGCCGCCCACGTTGAATCCGACGCCCGCATCGAGAGCCAATTGCGCGGCGAGGATCGTGCCGCCCGCGGCCAGGCAGAACGCCTGCGCCATCTGCCGCGAATACGGGATCTCCAGCCGCAGGATTTCCCGATAGGTCAGCGTGCCACTCTTGAGGCGGACGACCCACTCCGTGTCGTGCGCCAGCAAAAGGTCCTCCACCGAGGCCGGCCGGGGCGCCACAAAATCCTCGGGAACCGCGAAACGCGTACGGATCAGCCGGTCGCGCAGCCACTTGTATTTCTTCGATGGAAATACGTGGTCGCCAAGACGCAGGTCGTACTCCTCGTGATAGACCAGCCGGAACGGAAGCATTCGCTATGTGCCGGCCTTCCGCCCCATCAATCCCCCAGGAATTTGCCGAACGGCCGCAGGTCCCTCACGTTGTCGCACACGGCCTTGACCCCCGCCGTGAGCGGAATGGCCAGCAACAAGCCCGCGGCGCCCCAAAGGAAGCCCCAGAGCATCAGCGAGAATGTGACCACCAGCGGGTTCAGGTGGACACGCGAACCCACGACTTTCGGGTAAAGCAGGTTCAAGGCGACCAGGTGCAGTACGGCGGTGATGGCCAGCGCCAGCGCGTATACGGAAACCTGGTTCAGCGGCAGCGCCGCGAACAGCGGCGGCAGCAGGGCCAGCGGCAGCCCGACGTACGGAAGCGGGCTGAGAAAACCGCTCAGGGCGCCCACCAGCGCCGGATACGGAATGTGAATCAGCCAGAAAGCCGCCGCGCTGATTGTGGCCAGCAGCAGGCCCAGAAGGAAGTTGCCTACCACGAAGGCCCGAACCATCCCCGCGATTCCCGCCAGGCTGCGGGCGGCCGCCAGCCGGCCCTCGCCCTGGAAGAACTGCAGAAAGCTGCGGTTGATGTGGTCTTGCCAGCTCAGCATGAAGTACACCAGAAACGGCACGAACGACGCCATCAGCAGGAACTGGTAGAGCGAGCCGAGGCGCGGCCAGATGAAGTCCCCGATGGGCGTGCCTTGAGGCGGCGCCGGGGCCGGGAGCGCATCCGCCTTCTTGCCTTTCTTCTTCGCGGCGGCCTGCCGCGCCTGCAGCTCCTCCGCTTCCTGACGCTGCCGCGAGAACGCCCGGTAGGCGCCGTCCTCGACGCTCTGGATCTTCTGCTGCACCCCGTCCACGATGTCGCCGATGCGTTGGCCGTAAGCCGGTAGGTCCTCGAGGAGGCCGGAAACCTGGGAATAGATGCCTAGGCCGATCACGTAAAGACCCAGCACGGCCAGCGAGCACACCAGAAAACTCGCCAGCGCGCGCGGCAACCGCAGCCGCATCGTCAGGGCCACCAAGGGTTCCAGGATGAAAGCGATGGTCACCGCTACGATCGCGGTCACGAAGAAGACGCGGCCGAAGTAGAGAATCGCCGCCACCACGCCCATCGCCACCACGGGCAGGGCTAGATGCCGCGCTTCTCGCACGGTGTTCGTTGCGCTGCTGACAGGCTCGGTTGTCGGCGCCACGGCGCGAAGGGACCTTGTCTCGAATGTAGCATGATAGCCGTCGGCTTTCAGCCGAACAGGCGTAGCGTTACGGGGGTTGGATCTCGCGTGGTTCGCGGAGAAACCACCGCGGCACTCTGGCTGGATGGGGCGCTACTTGGTCCCGGGGCGCTCTCTGCGGAAGGCCGATAGCTGACAGCTATAATTAAGTCTTGACACCCTCGAAGAGCCGCATTCTCGCCCTCGACTTAGGCAAGAAACGCATTGGGCTGGCCATCAGCGATCCCCTGGGCATTACCGCGCAGGGGCTGCCCAACCTGGAGCGCACCAACAAGCGTTCCGACCTCGACGCGCTGGAGCGCCTGGCGGCCGAGCGCGAAGCCGCTCTCGTCCTGATGGGCAACCCCATCAACATGGGCGGGGCCGAGGGTCGCCAGTCGGGATGGGTGCGCGAATTCGGCGCTGCCATCGGGAAGCGGACCGGCCTGCCGGTCAAGTACTGGGACGAGCGCCTTACTTCCGTCGAAGCGAACCGCGTGCTCCGCTCGAGCGGCATTAGCATCGAGAAGCGCGCCGCCGCCGTGGACCGTCTTTCCGCAGTGATCCTGCTGCAGAGTTACCTGGACTCTCTTCGGGCATGAGAGCCTTCCGCACTGTCCGCACCGCCGTCCTCCTCGCGCTCGCCGCAGGCGGCCTTGCCGCGATCCGCCTCAACGGGCCGTACCAGGGGTTTGTGCGGGAGACCTTCGTCGACCTGCCTCGCGGGACTCCCACCGGAACCATCGCCAAAATGCTGGCCGATGCCGGGGTTGTCCGCGACAGGTGGGATTTCCTTCTGGCGCGCATCGCCATGCGCGGCCGCAAACTGCAAGCCGGCGAGTACCGATTCAGCCGCCCGGCATCGCCGCTCGAGGTCTACAGCCGGATCTCCCGCGGCGATGTGTTCTATTCCGAGCTGGTGGTTCCCGAGGGCCGGAACATCTTCGATATCGCCGCCTCGGCGGAGCGACTGGGGCTGTTCTCCGCGGATGAATTCCTGGCGGCGGCGCACGATCCGCGCTCCATTCGAGACCTCGATCCCGGCGCGCCGACCCTCGAGGGCTATCTCTTTCCCGACACCTACAGACTGAGCCGCCACGCCTCGCCCGAGGACCTCTGCCGCATGATGACCGCCAAGTTCCGCGAGGTCTGGCGCGGCCTCCGCGCCGATGCGGATGTGCACCAGACCATCACGCTGGCTTCGCTCGTCGAGAAAGAGGGCAAGCTTGAAGAGGAACGCCCGCTCATCGCGGCGGTGTTCGCGAACCGCCTGCGCATCGGCATGAAACTCGATTGCGACCCGACCACGATCTACGCGGCGATGCTGCTCGACCGGTACCGCGGAACCATCTACCGGTCCGACCTGGAACGCGACAACCCCTACAACACCTATCGCCGCGCCGGTCTGCCGCCCGGACCGATCGCCAACCCCGGCCTGTCGTCCATTCGCGCCGCGCTCGATCCCGCCTCGTCCGGCGCGCTATATTTCGTATTGCGGCCCGATGGTTCGGGCGCGCACCAGTTCTCGACCAATGCGGCCGATCAAGACCAGGCCGTCGCGCAGTACCGCCGCCGTGCCCGCAAGAGATAAGTCGATCAAACAGCGCCTCCGCGAGCACCTCGCCGCATGCCAGCCGCCCGCCATCACCGAAGCCGTGTGGAAAGACCTGCTCGGCCGCTTCGCCCCGGTCTCGGAGAGCTACCTGCGCGAACTGCTGCGCGCCACGGGCTTGCCTTTCCATCAACCCTGCGCCGGCATTCTCCAGCACGGCTTCGAAGAGCTGGAAGAGTCGTTGCGCGCTATGGGCCTCATCTACGCCGAAGCGGTAACCGCCGGCGCCCGTGAGCGCGCCCGCTACTGCCGCCGCCAGGTGATCGCCGCCAAAAGCCGCGCGAAGTTTCTCGCCGCCGGCTCGCGCGCAAGCCCCGAAAAGAGAACCCAAAAGGAAGAGATGGTCCAGTGGATGCTGGTCTGGCTCGAAGACCCCGGCGTGTTCCCGGCCTGGGTGGAAGCGCGGAAACGGACTCTCAAAGCAGGCCCGGAGGCCTGCCCCGCGTTCTAGAGAAGGAGTTTCAGCGCGAACCGGTTCTGCACGGGATCGCGCGCGCGGCGCCTTTCCCAACGTGCCGCACGCCGAGAGGCCGCCATGGGAGAGATTGCCGTCGACCTTTTTGTACTGAACAGCACTCCAACTCATAACTCATTGCGGGCGGAAGAACTAGCTGTGGCAATTAGAGTTCGCTTTGGAGATAAAATAGACCAGCGCGGAAAGGAGCGCGGCCTATGATCACGATAACGGGAACAGTTGGAAGCAGCGGGAAGTACTTGGTTACCGGGATGCCTGTGAATGCCACGGCCAACGCCGTGTTGAAGATCGCATTCCAGAACAACACGGCGGGAACCAACCTGGCGCTTTGCGCAGGCACGGACGCGGATTTCGCCGCTGGACATGCCGCCATGCAACTGTCGGATTCCGGAGGGCCGGGTTTTCAATTCTTGACCATCATCGATGTCCAGAAGATTCAAGGCAAGATCGTGTATGTTCTGCGGGCTGTTGGAACCGCCAATGCGAGTTTCACGATCAACATCGAATAGTCCTCAATGGGCGTCGAATTCGAAGCCGAGGGTGACGGTCGCCTTTGCCGGCTTGCCTTGTTCCTCAAAGGACCGGAAACGCCATTCCTTTACTGCGTCTGCGCCGGCCTTGGTCGGGATGGGGGCGCCGTCCTACGAACCCTTGTGGTAGTCGAACCGGTAGCCCAGAATGGCCTTGATGAGTAAGTGGTCCGTGGCCTGCGTGACCCCCACTCCCACTCCGAAATTGAACTCCCATTTGTCGCCGAAATCCACGTCCACCGCCGGAAGGAACTGCTGTTGCTGCTCCCGCAACGGATCGAAGCCGGTGATCGGACCGTAGTCGCCGTAGTATTCCAGACCGGCCGCCACCCGCTTCGTCACGTCGTAGCTGAACTTCACGTTGGGTGAGAAGGTCACGCCCCCGCGCACGCCAGGCCCGTGGAACGACCTGTCCACGGTTGGGTTGAAACACAAGTACCACCCTCCCAGCTTCTTGTCGACGATCGGCCGTATCTCCCAGGTCCAAGTGTCAGCGGAGAAGTTGGGCCGCTGGTAACCGATCTCCGTCGAAAGGCTCAGCCCCACCGGCAGTCCGAAGCGCGCGGGAACGGCCATGCGCGGGCGAATGTGCGTCCCCACCCACATCCAATCGCCGCCCGGTTGGATGCTGGTGAACTGGTAAAACCCCAGCTCGAACCACTCGCCGAAGCCGTGCGTGATTTCGAGCGTTTCGTGTTCCGCGTGGCGGGTCGGCAGCACGCCGTCGATAGTGTTCTTTTCACCCTGCGCGGTGAAGTTGCTGTGCAGCTCGACCATGGTCACGCCCTTCGGGACCAGGTCCGATCCGTAGACCTGCACTTCGTAGTTGCCCTGCGCGCGCAGCGCTGCCGCGCAGCAGCCAAGCATGGCGATAGCCGCTACATATGGATGACGCAAGACCGCATTGCCCTTTCCGCCATGGTTTTCGGCGCGCCCCCCGGCCAAGCCGCTTCCTATCACTGTAGACCACCGGACTTAGCGCAACGCTTCAGAGATTCGCTATCGTATCGGCAACCGCTCCCTCACGGTCGCGGCTCCGACCCGGGATGTCTCGCCCGCTACTGACCGGCCGCTTCCCGATAGATCTCCAGTACCTCGCGAGCCGTCCGTTCCCAACTGAAGCGCGCCGCCTGTTCGCGGCCGCGCCGGATCAGTTCGGCGCGCAACGCCTCGTCGAGCAGCGCGTCGCGGATGCCGCGGGCGATATCGAAGACGTTCACCGGGTTTACCAGCACCGCCGCATCGCCCACCACCTCCGGCAGCGAGCTGATGTTCGAGGTCACCACCGGCGTCCCGCACGCCATCGCCTCGAGCGGCGGCAGCCCGAATCCTTCGTACCGCGAAGGGAATACGAACGCGGCGGCCGATTCGTAGAAGCACCGCAGGGTCTCGAACGGCACAAACCCGAGGAATCGCACCATTTGCTCCACCCGGCTCTTGATCACCGCCTGCCTCACCGCCGGGTACTGGGAGATCGTGTCGCCGATAATCACCAGCCGCAGGTCCTTGTACACCGGGTGCGCGGCGAGTTGCCCGCGAACCACCGCGAAGGCTTCCACCAGGCGCGGCACGTTCTTATGGGGCCGGATATTGCCGGCGTACAGCAGGAACGGATAGCCGATCTGGTAGCGTTCCATGATGCGCTGATGCTCTTCCGAGCCGGTCGAATGCGCATGCTCGAGGAACCCCGGCTCCGGCGCGTTATAGACCCTCCGTATGCGGTTGGGCCGCACGCCCATGAGGTCCTCCACGTCGCGCTTGGTGGCATCGGAGACCGCAATCACGCGGGCCGCCCGCTCCAGGCCGCGGCGAAAACCGTAGCGCCGCAGTTGCATCCGGAAACTGGAGCCGCCCTCGGGAAACAGCAGGCTCGCCATGTCATGAATCGTGACCACGTAGGGGCGGATCATCAGCAGCGGCACGCGGTTGAGCGGTATGTGCGCCAGGTCCGGCGAAAGCCCCCGCAGAAACGCCGGGAACGCCGCGTGATCCAGCAGCCCGGAGTCCGTACCCTTATAGATGGCTGAACCGAAATTCGACGGCAGCCCCGCCCCCAGCGTCCGCGCGTCCGCCGGTCCGGTCACCAGCGTGTAGCGGTTCTCCGCGTCGATCCCGCCTAGCGCGTGCACCAGGCCGCGGATATACGTCCCGATGCCGAAGTCCCGAACGCGCCGGGCGTCTATGACGATGTGCAGCGCCATGGGGATTTCTGACTTCTTACTCCCGACTTCCGACTCCCAAACCCCGCGGGGATTTCAAGGGCGAAGCCCTTGCCCCACCTTCCAACGGTAAAGCGGAAAGCGCCCGGTCAGCGCGCCGGCTCGCCGCCGCACCTCGGCCACGACGTCCTCGTTGCCCATATCGCCAAGCGTTTCGGCGATCAGCGTCCCGACCTCGCGCATCTCCGCTTCCCGGAACCCGCGCGAGGTGACTGCGGGAGAACCCAGCCGGACGCCGCTCGGGTTCACCGGCGGATTGGTATCGAACGGGATGACGTTCTTATTCACCGTGATGCGCGCCCGGTCGAGCGCCTGCTCGGCATCCCTGCCACGAATGCCCTTGGAAAACACGTCCAGCAGCAGCAGGTGCGTGTCGGTACCTCCCGAAACCACCCGGTACCCGGCCGCGATCAGCGCCTCCGCCAGCGCGCGCGCGTTGGCAAGCACCTGCTTCTGGTAGTCCGCGAAATCCGGCTGCATGGCCTCCAGGAAGCATACCGCCTTGGCCGCCACCACGTGAACCAGCGGGCCGCCCTGTATGCCGGGGAACACGTTCTTGTCGATCGCCGCGGCGTACTTCTGTTTGGCCAAGATAAGCCCGGAGCGCGGCCCGCGCAGCGTCTTGTGGGTGGTCGACGTGACGATATCCGCGTATTCGCACGGATTCGGGTGCAGCCCCGCCGCCACCAGCCCGGAAATGTGCGCCATGTCCACCAGCAGCACCGCGCCCACTTCGGCGGCGATGTCGCGGAACCGCGCGAAATCGAGAGTCCTCGGGTACGCGCTCCCGCCCGTCACGATCATCTTCGGCTTGTGCTCGCGCGCCAGCCGTTCCACCTCGTCGTAATCGATGCGCTCATCGTCCCGGCGCACGCCGTAAGGGACTACGTTGTAGGTTTTCCCGGAGAAGTTGAGCTTGCTTCCGTGCGTCAGGTGGCCGCCGTGCGCTAGGTTCAGGCCCATAATAGTGTCGCCGGGCGAGCACACCGCCGCGTACGCCGCCTGGTTGGCCTGCGATCCCGAATGCGGCTGCACGTTGGCGTGCTCCGCGCCGAACAGCTTCTTCGCCCGCTCCCTTGCCAGGTTCTCCACTACGTCGGTGAATACGCAGCCGCCGTAATACCGCTTTCCGGGATACCCCTCCGCGTACTTATTGGTGAAGACGCTGGCCGTGGCTTCGAGCACAGCTTCCGAAGTGAAGTTCTCGCTGGCGATCAGCTCGATCTGCGAATCCTGGCGCTCCACCTCGCGCTGGATGGCCTCGTAGACCTCCGGATCGACGTCCACCAGCCGCCGCGACATTCGTTCTTCCGCCGTCATCTATCGACCTCCGGCTCTTGCAGGTTGCTCTTCTCGATCGCCGCGATCTTCGCAAGCCGCCGCGCGTGCCTGCCGCCCATGAATTCCTCGCTGAGAAAAATCCGGATCAGGGGCCACGCACGCTCCTCGTCCAGGTACCTCGATCCCAGCGTCAGCACGTTCGCGTCGTTGTGCGCGCGCGTCAGCCGCACCTCGTCCTCGTATTCCGCCGGGGCCGCCCGCACGCCCCACACCTTGTTGGCGGCGATGGCCATGCCGATTCCCGTGGAGCAGACCAGGATGCCCCGCTCCGAGCGGCCCTCCACCACGTCGTGCGCCACCCGTTCGGCGAAGTCGGGATAGTCGCAAGGCTCCGTGGAATTGGTTCCAAAATCCACCACCTCGTGGCCTTCGCCGGCCAGCTTCAGCCGCAATTTCTCTTTTAGCGCGAAACCGGCGTGGTCCGCGGCGATAGCGATTCGCATAAGCAGGGAAGCATAGATTTTACCATGGTAGAATTGATTTTTCCCTTCCAACCCTATGCTCTGGAGCAAGTTGTTTATTCCGACGCTGCGCGAAACCCCCGCCGAGGCCGAGGTCGCCAGCCACCAGTTGCTCCTCCGCGCCGGATACATCCGCCAGCTTTCGGCGGGCCTGTATAATTACCTGTTTCTGGCGCAGCGCGCGCTGCTCAAGATTCAGCGGATCGTGCGCGAGGAGATGGACGCCATCGGCGCCCAGGAGATGTATCTGCCGGCCCTCAACCCGGCCGAGATCTGGCAGGAATCCGGCCGCTGGGACATCATGGGCGACAACATGTTCCGGCTCAAGGACCGCTCCGGCCACGACCTGTGCCTCGGCATGACTCACGAAGAGATCATGACCTCGATCGCCCGCGGCGAGCTGCGCAGTTACAAGCACCTGCCCCAGATCTGGTACCAGATCCAGACAAAGTTCCGCGACGAGCCGCGCCCCAAGTCCGGCCTCCTGCGCGTGCGCCAGTTCATCATGAAGGATTCCTACTCCTTCGACATGGACCAGGCCGGCCTCGACGCCGCCTATGACAAGCACTTCCAGGCCTACCGCCGCATCTTCGACCGCTGCGGCCTGAAGTACTCCGCCGTCGAGGCGCATTCCGGCGCCATGGGCGGCAGCCAGTCGCACGAGTTCATGGTGGTCTCCGACGCGGGCGAGGATCTCGTGGCTGTTTGCCGCGCCTGCGGCTACGCGGCCAATCTCGAAAAGGCCGTCGCCACGCCTGCCCCGCCGGCCGCCGCCGATCCCGCGGGCGACCTGGCGCCGGAGGAATTCCACACGCCCGGCCGCAAGACCATCGCCGAAGTGGCCGCTTTCACCGGTCTGCCCGAGACCTCCCAGATGAAGAGCCTGGTGCTGGTGGCCGATGGCCAGCCCGTGCTCGCGCTCCTCCGCGGCGACCACCAACTCAGCGAGACCAAGTTCGGCGCCGTCGCCAACGACCCCGAGTTCCGCGCGGCGCGCCCCGACGAGATCGTCCAATGGTTCGGCGCCGAAGCCGGCTCGCTCGGCCCAGTGGGCGTGAAAAACATGGCCATCTTCGCCGACTTGGCCTTGGTGGGCCGCCGCAACATGATCGCCGGCGCCAACAAGGACGATTACCACCTTCGCCACGTCACCTTGGGCGAAGATTTCCAAGCCGAAGTCCACGACCTTCGCCAGGTAGCCGCCGGCGACCAGTGCCCGCACTGCACCGCCGCCCTCGACATCATCAAGACCGTCGAGGTTGGCCACATTTTCAAACTCGGCTACAAGTACTCCGACACCATGGGCCTGCGCGTGCTCGCCGCCGATGGCAAGGAAGTCACCCCCATCATGGGTTCGTACGGAATCGGCATCGAGCGCATCCTGACCTGCGCCATTGAGCTGTATCACGATAAGGACGGCATGGTCCTGCCAGCCTCCATCGCGCCGTTCCAGGTTGTAGTTACACCAGCCAATAACTCCGACGCCGCGCAGATGGACGCCGCCCGTTCCATCTACCAGAGTTGCCTGGCGCTAGGCCTGGACGCCCTCCTCGACGACCGCGACGAGCGCCCCGGCGTCAAATTCAAAGACGCCGACTTAATCGGCGTCCCCTGGCGAGTAGTAGTCGGCAAGAAGCTAGCCGGCGGCAAAGTGGAGTTAGTCGAGCGGAAGACGCGGCAATCTACGGATGTGCCGGTGGCAGACGCAGCGGAGGCCGTGAAGGGGAAGCTGGGGTAGGGCTGGCCATCACCAGCGTCAGTACTCGCGTTGAGGCCCCTTCCGAAACCTGACTGGACTGGGAGGCCCGCACCACCAGCACTCGACGCGTTGGGGGCCGAAATTGATCACGATGTACTTCTCGTGTGATTCCATGCCGCCCGCGTCGACAATGTCCTGCTCGAATTGTCGAATGGCTTCCTTGAGCGTCTTCGGGGGTAAGCAACTGATGAGTACCTTTCGAGGCGCTCGAACGTACAGCAGCTTCGAGAAGTCGTACCAAACAGCATCGAAGCCGCCCCATTCAGACTCGACAGCGAGAAGGATCCTACCATTCGCACCGGCGTCTCCGCGGGCAGGCTTGAGCCACACGACATCGAGCAGGAATTCATCGTGGCGGTCAGACGAATAGACGTCGATCCCGCGATCGATTTCACGGGCGAACCGCCGCAAAGTCTTCTTTACGGCGCCCGTCCACAATCGGCCGCCGGTAGGAGGCAGGTGCGCCTTGGTAACCCCGTCACACATTCGGCCGAACAGTTCATCGGGCTCAACAATTCCTCCAGTGAGGCGGACGCGGCCATCCGCGAGGGTCAGCGCCACACGCGGCTTCGACGGGACGGGATCGGGGGAACCTGCCATTTGGCCAGTGTAGCGCCGTGCGGTACCGGAGGAAACCGGTTGGGAGACCGGCCGGCGCGAAGAACGGGTTGCCTGCGATGCGCTAATAGCGTACATTGGTAGTCGTGCTCTCCGTTCCGATGACCGTGATCGAGACGCCCAGCTTCCTGAGGGATGCCGCCGCGGCGCTCACGGACGAGGAACGAACTGAAGCGATCTCCTTCCTGGCGGCGAACCCGGAAGCCGGCGACATCATGCCGGATACTGGCGGCGGCAGGAAGCTGCGCTGGAGGGCCCAGGGACGCGGGAAGCGCGGCGGCGTGCGGGTGATCTACTACTACCACAATGAGTCCGTGCCCCTGTTTCTGCTCAACGTGTTCGCGAAGAACGAGAAGGAGAATCTGACTAAGGCCGAACGGAACGAGATGAAGGCCCTGTTGCCCCGCTTGATTGCGGGCTACCGGAAAAGGATCGCGCAATGAAGAAGAACCATGCCACAAAGCAGCGAATGACGAGCCCCGGCAGCCGGATCGTCGCCAGCCTGATGGAAGCCGTGGACTGGGCCGAAGGCAAGGACGTCGCGGTCCGTGTTACCACGGTGGATGTGCCCACGATCGACGTTCGCGCAACGCGCAAGCGCCTGGGGCTGAGCCAGGCGGCGTTCGCGGCGAAGTTCGGGTTCCATCCGGCCACTCTGAGGAACTGGGAGCAGGGCCGGACGCGGCCGGACAGCCCAGCCCGCGTGCTGCTGGCAGTGATCGAGCGACACCCGGAAGCCGTCGAGGACGCGCTGCGTAAAGCAAGCTAGCTCAGCGCCCGTGGCTGACCGCCGGTTCATACGCCGTCATCGAAGTCGAATCCGGTGAGATCGAGTTTGCGGCCGCTGCGCAGCCAAATCAGAGGGAGCCGCGCACGGCGCGCACGCTGACCAGATTCCGCCGGGTTCCGGCCGCCAATCTCGGTCTCGATGGCCCGCACAACGAGATCCTTAAGGCTATCGCCCCGCAGGGCCGCGGGCGCCTTGGCGCGTCGGAACAGGTCGTCGGGCAGATCTACCGTCGCTCTCACATTTACACAATCTCATAAGTGCGCAACGCACAGTGCACCGCCAAGACCGCTCCCTGACGATCGCGGCTCCGACCCACGCAATTGGCTGTATGCTGGGCCTTCCCGCGGCTGGCGCCTGTGGCCGGATTTGGCCTACCCTGAAGGTTGCTCCTCGCCCAATCGGAAGACCCGCTCGCCCGGTACGAAAAGAAGATAGCCGACTTGCGCTCGGCCTTCGACGCCGCCGTCGGCCGCACCCGCCTGTTTCAGGTTTCGCTCACGGTCCTGGGGGCAGCGCTGTTCGTGGCCTTTGTTTTCACACACGGCCACCCGACTATCGCGTGGTGGCCGCTCGCCGCGATCCTTCCGCTCGCCGCGCTTGCGGCGCGCGGCCTGCGCAATGCCGGCGCCAAGTCAACGGAGATCTATCGCCTGCGCGGCTACTATGAAACCGGCGTCGCGCGGCTCACGCTCGATTGGGATTCGCTTCCGCTCGGTGAGGAGTATCTCGATCCCAGCCACCTCTACGCCAATGGCCTGAACCTGTTCGGACGCGGCTCGCTGTATCAACTCCTCTGCTCCGCCCGCACCCGCGCCGGCAAGGACACGCTGGCGCGTTGGATGAAGGATCCGGCTTCCATCGAGGAGGCCCGCGCGCGCGCCGCGGCCGTTCGTGAACTGTGGAGCCGCGTGGATCTGCGCGAGGCGCTCGCCGCGGCCGGCCCGTCCACATCCTCGGATTTCCGGATCGAAACCTTCCGCGAGTGGGTCCGATCGGCGCCCCCGGATTTCCCCGCATGGGCTCCGGTGGCCGCGGCCCTCGCCGCCTCCGCCGCCCTGTTCATTGCCTCGGCGTGTTTGCTCCAATGGTCGCTGCAACTGCTGGCCAACCCGTACGTCGCGGCAGTCTTCGGCCTGGAAGCCGGTTTCTCGCTCTTCTTCCTCCAGCGCGTCCGCGCGGTCTTGAAGTGGCTGAGGATTCCGTCCGCCGAATTGCCGGTGGCTCTCGAAGTCGTCCGCATCCTCGAAGAGCGCCGTTTCGCCGCGCCCGGGCTCGTCGCCCTCTCCGAATGTCTCCGGCTCGGGCATTCCTCGGCCAGCCGCGACTTGGGGCGCCTTCTCCGGTTGGTGACCCTGCTCGGCCTTCGCGATAACCCGATGTTCACGCTGCCTTCCTACTTCCTGCTGTGGGGCGCGCAGTTCGCCATGGCCATCTGCCGGTGGCGCCGCAAGCACGGCGCGCGCATGCTCCCCTGGCTCGAAGCCGTGGGGGAATTCGAAGCGCTCATGTGCCTCGCCACGTATGCCGGCGAGCATCCGCGCGACCCGTTTCCGGAGTTCTCAGCGGCCGGCCCCGCGATCGAAGCCCAGGGCATCGGGCACCCGCTTCTCGACGAGGCGGTTTGCGTCCGCAACGATTTCCGCCTCGGGGACTCGCCGCGGTTCCTGGTCGTCAGCGGCTCGAATATGTCCGGAAAGAGCACGTTCCTGCGCGCCGTGGCGCTCAACGCCGTGCTGGCGCGCATGGGAGCGCCCGTGCGCTGCGCGCGTCTGAGGCTGTCCAACCTGCAAGTCGGCGCTTCCATCCTGGTCCAGGATTCGCTGGCCGATGGCCGCTCCCATTTCCTCGCCGAGATGGAGCGTCTGCGCCAGACGATCGATGCGGCGGGCCGCGCGCCGTTGTTGTTCGTGGTCGACGAGATTCTGATCGGGACCAACTCCCGCGATCGTCTCGTGGCCGCAGAGTGGGTGGTCCGGGCGCTCGTCGCCCGCGGAGCCGTGGGCTTGATCTCCACGCACGATCTCGCCCTGACCGGCATCGTGGACGCCGCCGGGCTGCACGGAGCGAACTTCCACTTCGCCGACACCGGAGACCCATCCGGCCTCCAGTTCGACTACCGGCTCAGGCCCGGCGTGGTGGAGCGCTCCAACGCCTTGAGCATCGTGCGCAGCCTGGGGATCGACGCCGTCACTTGACCCGCTTGGCGGTCAGCTCTCCATTGCCCATGTCGCCGATGCCCACGGTGAACTTGATGTCCTCGCCCGTGACCTTGCCCTTATAAGTGATCCGGAATTGGCCGCCGCCGGCGTTGACGACGAACGAAATGTCGTCGCCCTTCACCGTGCCCTCTGAAATCTGCTCTTCCCCGTACGTGTTGGCCACCGTTCCGGTGAGCTTCTCGCCCGTCACCTGGAAAGTGAAGTTGATCTCGAGGCCCTGGCCGTCGGGGGTTTGCATGGTCCCCTTCCATTTGCCGCTCAGGTCGGCCGCCGCCGCGGCGCTCACCATCGCGAATACCAAAATGGAGCTCAAAGCAACTGCGCGGTTTCTCATTGCCGCAGTCTACCAAAGTTCTGAAGCCTGTGGCGCACGCTTTAGCGTGCCGGCGCCGGCTTCAGCCGCCGCCAAGAGTTCCGCCCGCCTCACTCCCGCTCCGTCTCTCCCGTGAAGCCAATCCTGCGCGCTTCCTGTCTGATGGCCGCGGAAAACTGCTCGGCCGCGACAATGGTCAGCACATGGCGCCAGGGAATCAGCATCTTGATCGAGCCTGCGGCGGGGTTTTCCCCGCGCTTGTCCGGCGCCGTCTCGATCCACACGCCTGCCGCGTCCGCGGCGTCAAGCACTCGCGCGAACAGAATGTGGCTGTCGTCGACTCCGCGAATATCCGTCTGTGTGGCTTCGTCGCGGCGAAGAAACAGTTTCACGCCATGCAGGTTCGCCCAGGTTCGGGTGACCACGACAGCGACGCTTGCGCCTTTGTCGATTTGCATCGTCCTCAGAAAGACCGGCCCCGATCCGGATCGTCTCCGGATCGGGGCTGTTATTGCGCCTAAGACCGCTCTGTTACCAGCGTTTGCGCCCGAAGCCGCCACCGCCGCCGCCCGAACGTTCCGTCTTCGGACGCGCCTCGTTGACGTTCAGGGTGCGCCCATCGAGATCCTGGCCGTTGACGGCCGCGATCGCCTTCTCGCCCTCTGCGTCGTTCGCCATCTCGACAAAGCCAAAGCCGCGAGGTTGGCCGGTGTCGCGATCCGTAACGATGTTAACTCTGCCGACAGTGCCGTGGGTTTCAAACAACGCACGGACAGACTCTTCCGAAGCCCCAAAACTGAGGTTTCCAACGTAAATGTTCTTCACTTTTAAAGTATCCTTTTCCGATTTGAAGGCGGCTAATTGGGAAGGTGGACGAAGGTAGCAGAAACAAACGCTAAGGAGGTCAGCCTCGAATTCGCAGGATCATCAAACCAATCCGAGTATACCACAGTCGTCCGGTGACGCTACGTCCCCGCCATATCCTCGTATTCCTGCCCGGACTTGGCCGGCAGCAGAACCCAGAGCGTGTAGACTCCCAGGGCGGTCCCGAAAGGCATGTCGAACAGGTTCAGGAAGCCCAGGACGATCACCAGGGTGCGCGCCCAGGATTGCCGTTCCAGCAGCCCCCAGCCTGCCACAAGGCCGACCACCCCGCCGACCATGAAGATCCCTGCGGCCGCGCGCGCCAGGCCCTGTACGAACATCGGAAACTCAACCGGCAGAAGTCCCGGCCGGAACAAGTGCCATAGAATCAATCCTGGAATGAAGCGAAAGGCCGAAAGGGCAAGCCAGAGAATCCCCAGCAGCCGGACATGCCCGGCCAGCCGGCTCTGGGCCGGAGCCAACGGCGCCGCCCCGACTCGCTTGCCGCACGCCGGGCAGAACCCCGCTCCCGCCGCCAGGCTCGTGCCACAACCGTCGCAGAACATCTGAGCCTCCTGAATGCCAACATCTGCGAGATACGATGCCGGCGCTCCCTTTGTTCCCACTCGCCGCCCCGATGCGCGGGCCGGGGGTTCTTGGGGCCACAGGACCTTGCCCCACCTCCGTCCTAATCGAAAACCACGGTCTTGCCGGAGTACTGAAGGATTCGATGATCCAGATGCCACCGGACCGCGCGCGACAAAACCACGCGTTCCAGGTCCCGGCCTTTCTGGATCAGGTCCTCCAGTTGGTCGCGGTGCGACACGCGAACGACGTCCTGCTCGATAATCGGGCCGTCGTCGAGCACTGCCGTCACGTAGTGGCTGGTCGCCCCGATCAGCTTGACGCCCCGGTGATAGGCCGCGTGGTATGGGCGCGCGCCGCTGAACGCCGGAAGGAACGAATGATGCACGTTGATGATGCGCCGCGGGTAACGCGCGACGAATTCCGGCGAGAGGATTTGCATGTACCGCGCCAGAACCACCAGCTCGATTCCGTGCCGCTCCAGCAGCGCCAGTTGGCGCCTCTCTCCCTCCGCCTTGTTCGCCGCGTCCACCGGCGCGTGGTAAAACGGAATGCCGTAAAACGCGGCCAGGTCGCCTGCCGCCTCGTGGTTGGAGACGATCAGCGGAATCTCGCAGCGCAGCTCCCCGATGCGGTGACGGAATAGCAGGTCCATCAGGCAGTGCTGTTGCTGCGAAACGAAGATGGCTACCGCCGGCCGGCCGGCCGAGTAGGCCAGTTGCCACTGCATCTCGAACGACTCCGCCAGCGGCTGGAACTCTCTCCGGAATGCCGCGTCGTCGAGGCCGAAATCCGCCAGGTCCCATTCCACGCGCATGAAGAAGAGGCCCGGATCGTTGTCCTGGTGCTGATCGGCGTGCAGGATGTTCGCTCCATGCCGGTGCAGAAACCCCGAGACGCCGGCGACGATCCCTTTCCGGTCGGGACAATGAATCAGAAGGATGGCGGAATTGGGCATGAGCGTTCCTGGTGGGGCAGGCGCTTTCGCCCGCCAACGGGACAATGAATCGGCAGAGTCGCGAACATGGGCATATGCTTCCCCGCTGTGGAAAGCCTATTTAAGCACCCCGCGAGGAGACCGTGCGCGGTAGGCTGTTACTGATGAAAGCGTACGTGATCAAGAGGATGGCCGTGGTACTGTCCGCAACCGCCGGCCTGTCTCTGGTTGCTTTCGCAGCCGCGGGGACTTTCGCGTGGACTCGGGGGTGGGCGCTGTTGACGCTGAACCTCGCTCTGCTGGCCTTGGGCTTCGTCTTGATGTCGCACTTCAACCCCGGGCTGTTGGAGGCGCGTTCCGCGAAGCACGCCGGCGTGAAGCCGTTCGATCGCGTGATTTCCGGGATCTACTCCGCGCTGGTCTTCGCCGTCCCGGTGGTCGCGGGTTTGGATGCGGTCCGATTCCGCTGGTCGGCGCTGCCGGTTGGCTCGCTGTACGCGGGCATCGCGCTCTACCTGCTCGGCGGCGCGCTGATCTCAGGTGCGGTCGTTTCGAATCCGTGGCTCGAAACTCAGGTCCGCATCCAGGAAGACCGGGGCCATCGGGTCGCCGCCGGCGGCCCGTACCGCTTCGTCCGGCATCCCATGTATGCCGGCATCGTCGCGCAGTACCTGGGGATTCCATCGGTGCTCGGTTCGGCCTGGGCTTGCGTGCCCGCGTTCCTCATCGTGGCGCTGCTCGTCGTCCGAACCGTGCTCGAGGAGCGGACCCTCCGCGCGGAGCTGCCCGGCTACGAGGAGTACACGCAGCGGACGCGCTACCGGCTGGCGCCGCTGGTGTGGTGAGCGGAGCACCCACCGCTACACGCGCGCGACCTGCACACAGATCCGCTGGCTGCGGTACGATGATAATGGCTATGGAAACACTGGCCATGATCGCCCCGGAGGTATGGCGTCACGCAGTGGACACCTTCGGCGCCGAGGAACGCGCGCTGCGCTGGATGCGCCAACCGCTCGCCGAGTTGGGAGAGCACACGCCCGAGCACGTGCTCCTCGAAGATCGCCAGAGCGACGCGGTAGAGGCCATCCTCGCACGAATCGACTACGGCGTGTACGGATGACCATCGTCCGGCTGTGTAGGTCGGGTGCACGACAAAAAAGTGGGTAATCAGGCGGCTCGGGAACGGGTTTCCCAGTAGTCTTCGAACCTGTGGCTAAGGCGGCAGCAGCGCAAAGCGATGATGGCATTGGCGCCGGCGACAGTCCAGAACGACCCGGAGC
>CAIRXZ010000225.1 GCA_903882645.1 uncultured Acidobacteriia bacterium
CCCTGCGCTACGCCCTAAACGCTCGGCCTACGGCCTCGCAGGGCTTCGCTTCGGGAGCCGCCAGAACAATGGGAAGAGAACCAGCAAAAGGGACATTTCTAATGTGTTAAGACAGGGGACATTTTAAACGAGGCTTGACATAACCAAAGCCTTACCTTGCGCTTGGCCCACCCGCCAGTGTATACTCGAAGTTCGATGTCGTTTACCTTCGCCAACTCGTTTAGCGGCCGGTTCCGGTTTGGTTACCGGTCCCGGTAGAGTGGCGCTGGTCTAAACCGCATCCCCAATCGCGTTTCAGCCGACCCACTCGCAAGAGTGGGTTTTTTGTTTGAAGGGAGCCCGAAAAATGATCATCTCCATGAGGCAGCACGCCACCAGGGAAGAGATCGACCATGTGTGCGAGCGCATCCGCGAGTTCGGCTACAAGGTCCATTCCATCGAAGGGGAGGAGCGCGTCGTCATCGGCGTGGTCGGCGTCGGGGACGTCACCCCCTGCCTCGAGTCTCTCGAAGCCACCCCCGGCGTCGAGCGCGCCATGGCCATCTCCGCGCCCTACAAGTTCGTGAGCCGGGAATTCAAGCCGGGGCGGACCGCCGTCAAGGTCAACGGCGTCTCCATCGGGTCGAACGAGTTCGTCGTGATCGCCGGCCCGTGCTCGGTCGAAAGCGAGCGGCAGATCATGGAGACCGCCGAGGGCGTGGCCGCCGCCGGAGCGCACATGCTGCGCGGCGGCGCCTTCAAACCCCGCACCTCGCCTTACGATTTCCAGGGCCTCGAACGCGAAGGCCTCAAGCTCCTCCGCAAGGCGAAGGCCGCCACCGGGCTCGCCATCATCACCGAGGTCATGAGCGACAGCGACGCCGGCATGGTGGCCGAGTACGCCGACTGCATGCAGGTGGGCGCCCGCAACATGCAGAATTTCGCACTCCTCAAGGCGCTCGGATCCTGCGGCCGCCCCGTGCTGTTGAAGCGCGGCATGAGCTCCACCATCAAGGAGCTGCTCATGTCCGCCGAATACGTCGTCGCCCACGGCAATCCCAACGTCATCCTATGCGAGCGCGGCATCCGCACCTTCGAGACGGCCACTCGCAACACCTGCGACATCTCGGCTGTCCCGGTGCTCAATGAGCTGACCCATCTGCCCGTGATTCTCGACCCCAGCCACGCCGCCGGCAAGCGCAGCCTGGTGCCCGCCCTATCCCGCGCCGCGGCCGCGGTCGGCGCCGACGGCCTCATCCTGGAAGTCCACCCCTGTCCCGAAAAGGCCTTCAGCGACGGCGCGCAATCTCTCACCCTGCCCGATTTCGCGCGTCTGATGCGCGACCTCCAGCCCTACCTCGCCTTGTGGCGCGAGGCGCGTTAGCCTGAATTCCGAAGTCGATTTCGGCGGAGTCGAATTTACAAAAGGCAATTCGCTGAAGAAACGCGCCTTGCATCCGGCACGGCTGATGCCGTGCCCTGATACAAAGCTGTATTCTCAGACCGTTGCGCTGTGGAAATCCAACTTCGCCGAAGTTGACTTCAGAATTCAGGATCACTCCGCTGGCTGGTTGAGGACGATGTGGGTGTAGTTGAGGGCGCCTTCGCGGATCTCCGCGGGGCTGGTGGCTTGCTTGCCGTCTTTTTCGACCGTGATGCTGTAATTGCCAGGGGCCAGGGAGATTTGGGCGGGCGTGGTTTGGGGAAGGCGGCGTCCGTTCACCGAGATAGTTGCGCCGGCGGGGTCCGAGGTGATCATCAGCGTGCCGGAGCGGGCCCGCATGACAATGGGCGGGAGTTTCACGGGGGCTGACCGTACATCGACGTCACGGTGTTCCGGCTGGTAGCCGGGCAGGACGACGGAGACGGCGTGGCGGCCGGGCGCGGCGCCAAGCGAGCAGGGGGTGATGCACGCGGAGCCCGCGCGGCCGTCGAGAGTCGCGGTGGCGCCGGCGGGATTGCTGACGATGCTCACCGGATGCGGACTCGCGGGCGGACGTACGGGCGGGCGCTTCCTTTCGGGTTTGACCGGCGGCGGGACAGGCTCGGCTTCGGCCGCGGGCCGCGGCTGGGCCGGCTCCGCTTCGGCCGCGGACGGCGGCGGCATGGGGCTGGGCTTGACTTCGGCCTCATGGGCGGGGGGCTGGGACTCGGGTTGGGATTGGGGCGGCGGCGGGCTCGACGGGGTGGCGGCAGGGGGCGCCGGGGCGGCGCCAAGCCCCACAGCCGTTTGGATCCGTTGCGTAACTCCCTGCACCTTCTGGGGGAGCGTGGGGTCGGCTTGCCAGCCGATGAGGGCAAGGATGGCGGCGGCCACGAGAACGGCCGCCAGAAACGGCAGGAAACCCGACTTGCGCCGCACGGACCGCTCGGCGGTAACGGTGGTTTCGCCAGGGTGCGCGCGGCGGGGCGGGGGCATGGCCGGCGCCGTCCGGATGGCCGAATCCATCACAGTCGGCGCCTCGGATGCGCCGCCGCGAGGCGCCGGTTTCCAGCCGGGGCTCGATGCGCAGGCGGCTTCGAGCGCGCCGGCCATCTCCTGGCAGTTGCGGAAGCGGGCGCCGGGGGTCTTGGCGAGGCCCCGGCGCAGGACGGCTTCGATGGACGCGCTCAGAGCCGGGTTGAGACGGCGCGCCGGAATCGGATCCTCCGCCACGATCTTGTAGACCACCGTGGTGAGTTGCTCCCCGGCATGAGGTTTTTCTCCGGTGAGCATCTCAAAGGCGATCACGGCGAGGGAGAACTGGTCCGACCGGCCGTCGACGGGGTGGCCCTGGACCTGTTCGGGAGACATGTAGTGCGGCGTGCCGACGATCGACCCGGTCATGGTCAACTGCTCGGAGGCGGCAATCTTGGCGATGCCGAAGTCGGTGATTTTGACGGCGCCTTCGGCGGCGATCATGATGTTGGCGGGCTTGACGTCGCGGTGCACGATGCCTTTGCCATGGGCGTAATCGAGCGCGGCGGCGGTTTGCGCGAGCACGCTGAAGATGCGCTCTGGAGAGGCGGTCTGGCCGGGCGCCAGGATCTGTTCGAGGGTCGGGCCGTCGACGTATTCCATGGCGATGTAGGCGAGGTCGTCCTGCCGCTCGACGTCGTAGATGGTGACGATTCCGGGATGGGAAAGGATGCCGGCCGAGCGGGCCTCGCGGAAGAGGCGCTCGCGCAAACGCTCCTGCTCTTCCGGTTTTCCGCCGAGGTGGATGGTCTTGATGGCCACGGGACGGCCGATGTTGGGATCGATGGCGTGGTAGACGACGCCCATGGCGCCGCGGCCAAGCTCGCGCACGATCTTGTATCGCCCGATGCGATCCATTCCAGTTCTAGTGATAGCACACGGTAGCTACAACATCTCGCCGCCGGGGAATGCGCGGCGGCGAAGCGGAAGATCCGGGGAAATGCCGGCGGAATGAGCAAGTCCCTGGCATCGGCTCCCCGATCCATGGGAGGACTGCCGGCCCTACAGACGCGTATTACAGTTTGGCTGTCTCGCCGCGCGCCGCGACAACTTGTGGAGTGGGCCTCCAGGCCTGCCACGCCGGCGTCCGCGCCGGCGTTCTTCCGGCCCGAACAAATGCCGGCACGGACGCCGGCATAGCAAGCCGGAGGCTCGCTCCACCGGGCAGGCGCTTTGGCCCGCGTGCCGCGGAAAGCGGCTTTTCAGAAATTCACGATAGAGGCGAAGCCGACCGGATCCAGACTCGCGCCGCCCACCAGCACGCCGTCGATCTCCGTCTGGGCCATCAGCGTCTTCACGTTATCCGGCTTGACGCTGCCGCCATACAGAATGCGAATCGCCGCCACGGCCTCGGACCCGTACTTGGCCCACACCTGCCCTCGAATCATGCGGTGCGCTTCGGCGGCCATCTCCGGCGTGGCCGTCTTGCCGGTCCCGATGGCCCATACCGGCTCATAGGCGATCACGATCCTGGCGAATTGCTCGGGAGTGAGGTCCGCGATGCCCTTCGTGAACTGGGACACCAGCACCGTCTTGGTGATGCCCTTCTCGCGCTCGTCCAGCCGCTCGCCCACGCACACGATGGGGGTCAGCCCCGCTTCCAGCGCGGCCAGCGTGCGCTTGAACACCGTCTCGTCGGTTTCGCCGAAGTACTGGCGGCGCTCGCTGTGGCCGACGATGGCGTAAGCCGCGCCCGCGGCCCGAATCATCGCGCCGGAGATTTCGCCGGTGAACGCGCCTTCCTTGGCCCAGGCGATGTTCTGCGCGCCCACCTGAATGCGCGACCCCCGCACGGCGTCAACGGCCGCGGCGAGGTCCGTGAAAGGAGGACAGATTACGGTCTCGCAGTGCTCGGAGTTCTCGACCAGGGGCCGGAACTTCTCGAAGAATGCAGTGGTTTCCGCGGGCGTCTTGTACATTTTCCAATTGCCCGCCATGACAGGTCTTCTCATAGGATTTGCCTCATAAAACTCTCGCCGTGAGCGATCGATACGCCGAAGTTCTCGGCCACCGTCTGGCCGATATCGGAAAGCGACCCGCGCAGCCCGAGGCCGACCCCTCGCCGCGCCCGCGGCCCAAAGGCCAGCACGGGAACGTATTCGCGGGTGTGATCGGTGCCCGGAACGGTGGGATCGCAGCCGTGGTCGGCGGTAAGGACCGCCAGGTCCCCCGGCCGAAGCGCGCTTTCGAACCGGGGCAGCCACGCATCGAACTGTTCGAGCTCGGCGCCGTAGCCTTCTATATCGTTGCGATGCCCGTACTGCTGATCGAAATCCACCAGGTTCACGAAGATCAGGCCGGTTTCCACGGCGGCCATCGCTTCCAGGGTCTTGGCCATGCCATCGGCATTGTCCCTGGTCTTCGAGGAGCCGCGCACGCCCCGGCCCAGGTAGACATCGAAGATCTTGCCGACTCCCTGCACGAATACGCCGCGCTCTTCGAGCAGATCGAGCAGCATGCCCCGCGGCGGCGGCACGGCGTAATCGTGCCGGTTGGGCGTGCGCGTGAACGCGTCCGGCGAACCCACGAACGGCCGCGCGATCACGCGCCCGACTTGGTTCGGTCCGCGCAGAATTTCGCGCGCGGTTTCGCAGATCCTGTACAACTCCGGAAGCGGAATGACCTCTTCGTGGGCGGCTATTTGAAACACGCTGTCGGCCGAGGTGTAAACAATCGGCGAGCCGGTGCGCATGTGCTCGCGGCCCAGTTCCCGGATGATCTCGGTGCCGGAGGCGGCCTTATTGCCCAGCGCGCGGCGTCCGATGCGCCGTTCGAACTCGTCCATCACCTCGCGGGGGAATCCGTTCGGATAGAGCGGAAAGGGCCGGTCGAGCAGGATGCCCGCCATTTCCCAATGCCCCGTGGTGGTGTCCTTGCCGGGCGATGCCAGCGTGCAACGGCCGTAGGCGCCTTCGGGCTGGTCAACGGGACCGATTCCAGCCAGCGGCTTGATGTTGCCGAGTCCCAGACGGGCCAGGTTGGGCAGCGCAAGCCCGCGAAGGCGCGCCAGGTTGCCAAGCGTATCGGCGCCGGGAGGGTCGTTGAAAGCCGCGGCATCCGGCATGGCGCCGATGCCGACGCTATCCAGAACGATCCAGATTACCCGTTGGAACACTGAATTCGAATGTAACATGCGGCGCCGCGCCGCCTTCGCGGCGCAGTGAGCGCGTTCAGTGGGGTGCACGACAAAAAAGTGGGTAATCAGGCGGCTCGGGAACGGGTTTCCCAGTAGTCTTCGAACCTGTGGCTAAGGCGGCAGCAGCGCAAAGCGATGATGGCATTGGCGCCGGCGACAGTCCAGAACGACCCGGAGCG
>CAIRXZ010000226.1 GCA_903882645.1 uncultured Acidobacteriia bacterium
CGCTCCGGGTCGTTCTGGACTGTCGCCGGCGCCAATGCCATCATCGCTTTGCGCTGCTGCCGCCTTAGCCACAGGTTCGAAGACTACTGGGAAACCCGTTCCCGAGCCGCCTGATTACCCACTTTTTTGTCGTGCACCCCAAGCGCCCCGCCCGCGGGTGCGTAACCGTCTCGGGGATGCTGCCGTGACGGGATGTTCGCAGGTGAAAGTGCGCTGCCGGCCTGAGCGTTCGCCGCCAGCGCCGCCGCCATCGCCATCGTTGTGAGCTTCATCGCCGCTTGCCTCCGCCCTCGGAGGCGGAGAACCGGCGCGAAAAGCCGCAAGAACCGGAACGGAAATTAGGAGGCGGTTGTAGAATATTAGGAATCGGTCGCGGTCGCCGTTCAAGATGACACCCGAGCGTTGCTCACAGGTCGAGCGGATCTATCATGAGGCCCATGCGCGGCCCCCAGGCGAACGCGCATCGTTTCTCGACCAGGCTTGCGCCGGCGATGCGGACCTGCGGGGCGAAGTCGAGCGCATGCTGGCCGGCGAGGCTGGAGCCGCCGCTTTCCTGGAAGCGCCAGCCGTGGAGGTGGCGGCCCAGGCGCTGGCCGCGAACGCGGCCCGGATTACCCCCGGCAGCCGGATCGGCCCTTACGAAATTGTATCCCTCGTCGGCGCGGGCGGCATGGGGGAAGTCTACAGAGCCCGGGACACGCGCCTGAACCGGACCGTGGCCATTAAGGTATTGCCGCCGCTTGCCGCCAATGACGCGGAGCTGCGCAAGCGTTTCCTGCGCGAAGCCCGCGCGGCCTCGGCCCTGAACCACCCGAACATCGTCACCCTCCACGACGTCGTCTCCGAGGCCGGGCGGGACTCGATCGTCATGGAGTACGTGGAGGGGAAAACGCTCGAAGACAGGATCGGGCGCAAGGGACTGCCGCTGCCGGAAGCGCTGCGCTACGCCATCCAGATTGCGGACGCCCTGGCGGCGGCGCACGCCGCGGGCATCGTGCATCGGGACGTCAAGCCCGGCAACATCATGGTGACGGAGACCTCCGGGCCGGGCACGGTCAAGGTGCTGGACTTCGGCTTGGCGAAGCTACGGCGCCGCCAGGGAGCGGAGGGCGAGTCGGCCTCGATGACGGTGCAGGGAACCATCGCCGGGACGGCGGCCTATATGTCGCCGGAACAGGCCGAGGGCAAGCCGGTCGATGCGCGCTCCGACATCTTCTCGTTCGGTTCGGTGCTGTACGAGATGTTGACCGGGCGGCGGGCCTTCCGGCGCGACAGCGCCGCCCTGACGATGGCGGCGATCCTTCATCTGGAACCGCCTCCGCTCCCCGCCGGGATTCCCAGCGAACTGGAAAGGGTTGTCGCTCGTTGCCTTCGAAAGGATCCGGCGCGGCGGTTCCAGCACATGGACGACGTGCGCGTAGTGCTGGAAGACCTGAGGCAGGATTTCGAAGCGGATCGCAAGCATGACTTGCAAGGGGTTCAGGAGCCAGCCGCCGCCCCGGCCGTCCGGATACCGTATCTCCAGGCCGGGTGGATCGTCGCGGGCCTGTTGCTCATTGCGGCGGCGGCTCTCGGCTACCTGGCCTTCCACCGCGCGCCCGAGGCGGCGCGTCCCGTCCGGTTCAGTATCATGGCTCCCGAAAACACCGCCCTGGCGAGCCCGAGGGTGTCGCCCGACGGCGAGCGCCTCGCCGTCATCGTCGTTCCACGCGGGTTTGAAACCGGCGGGAGAAGCCAGATCTACGCTCGCAGGCTGAACTCTCCCGAACTGGTGGCGGTCGCGGGGACAGAGGACGGGAGCGAAATATTCTGGTCCCCGGACAGCCGGAGCATCGGGTTCTTTGCCGACGGACGCGTCAAACGAGTGGACCTCGCCGGAGGACAGCCCCAGACCCTCTGCACGGTCGCCGATGTGACCAATGCAGACTGGAGCCGGGATGACGTAATCCTGCTCGGAGGAAGGCGCAGGGGGTTACTGCGTGTGCCCGCGCAAGGCGGGGCTCCCGAAGCGGTCACCACGCTCGACGCGCGGAAACGGGAAGTGGACCACGTCGCCCCGGTGTTCCTGCCCGATGGAAAGCGCTTCGTCTACCTGGCCCGCCAGGCGCAGGATCAATTGCAGGCAAAATGGGGATCCCTTGACGGCAAAGAGTCGGGTGAGCTGCCGTTTCAATCCGGGTTGCTTCAGTACGCGCCGCCTGGGCGCCTGCTGTTCCCCCGGGACGGCGCCGTGTTCGCGCAGAAACTGGATCTGAGAAGCATGAAACTCGCCGGCGCGCCCTGGATGGTTGGCGGACCGATGCCCGAGAATCTCAGCCAGATCTCCCAGTTCTCGACCTCCGCCAACGGCGTCCTGGCATGGGTTACGGCTCCCACCCGTACGGCCTCGGAGCTGGTCTGGTTTGATGCCTCCGGCCGCCGCGCCGGGACGGTTGGCCCAGCATCCGATTACGGCAATCCCGCGTTGGCGCCCGATGGCAGCCGATTAGCCGTGGATATTTATGATCCGTCCACGAAGACGCGGGATATCTGGATCCTCGACCTCAACCGCGGCTCACGCACCCGCTTCACCTTCGATCCGGCCGACGACTCTGATCCTGTCTGGTCACCGGATGGCAGCCGGGTCGCCTGGACCTCGGACCGCAAAGGCGTCAGAGACCTCTACGTAAAATCGGCCACTGGCGCTGGTCAGGACGAGTCCCTGTTGGCTTCCTCCCAGCCTATGAGAATGGATGACTGGTCCAAAGATGGTAGGTACCTGATCTTCAATCAGCCGGTGGAGGGCGGTCCAATATTCTCGATCTTCGCCCTTCCGATGGGCGCCGGAGCGGAACGCAAGCCCTTCCCGGTGGTCGCCACGGAGTTCAGGCAGCGGCGGGGCCAGTTGTCACCCGACTCGAAATTCCTCGCTTATGTTTCGAGCCCCTCCAGCAGGCAGCTCGAGGTTTACGTTCAGCGGTTTCCGTCCTCCGGCGGCCGATGGCAGGTGTCGCCCTCCGGCGGAACCGAGCCCTATTGGAGAGCCGACGGCAAGGAGCTTTACTACCTGTCCGGCAACAAGCTCATGGCGGTCTCGGTGAAGGCGGATGGCGCCGGCTTCGAAGCGGGCGTCCCGCGCGTTTTGTTCGAGGCCCCCGTTGTTCCCCTCCAGGGGCTTCGGAATCGATATGTGGCCGCGCGCGACGGCCGTTTTCTGGTGAACACGCTGCAGGAACGAGCTCAAACCGAGCGCTCCTCCGTCAGTGTTCTAGTGAACTGGCAGGCCTCGGCCGGCAAGTAGCCCGCTTACAATCGGAACATGACCCCCATCGAGCGCATGCGCCGGGATTGGGACCGCCGCGCGCGCGAGGACGCCTACTATTACGCGGCGTTCGGCCGCCGGCATCAAGACGCCGACGAGTTCCTGGCCAGCGCCGCCGAGACTGTCGCCACCCTCGCCTCCGAGTTCCCCCGCTTGCCGCCGGCGCCGGGTCCGCGGCGCGCGCTCGAGATCGGCTGCGGCCCGGGCCGCCTCATGCTGCCCATGAGCGCGCATTTCGCCGAGATCCACGGCATCGATATCTCCGAAGAGATGGCCGCCCTGGCGCGCGAGCGCCTCCGCGGCATCCCTCACGCCCATGTTCATGCCGCCTCCGGCGACGGCCTCGGCATATTCCCAGCCGAACACTTCGATTTCATCTATTCCTACGCCGTCTTCCAGCACATTCCCGATCCCGCCATCGTCCTCAACTACCTTCGCGAAGCCCGGCGCGCGCTCAAGACCGGCGGCGTCCTCCGCTGCCAGTTGCGCGGAGCCCCCCCGCTGCCCTCCGAAATGAAGCGCGAGCCGTCCACCTGGACCGGTTGCTTCTTCACCGGCGAGCGGATGGCCTCCTTCGCCCGCGAGCGCGATTTCCACCTGGTGGCGCTCTCCGGCCTGGATACGCAGTACATGTGGACGACCTGGCTCAAGCCCGCCCCATCCACGGCGCCGGATTTCTCGCGGACGGTCCTCAAGGCTGTGACGGCCGCCGCCAGCGGCGAGCCCCGCGTCCCCGCCCGCGGACCGGAAGCCGCGGTCAGCCTCTGGATCGAGGGCCTTCCATCCCGCTGCCACCTGGGCAACCTGGAGGTTTCGTTCCGCGGTGGGGCGGACCTCCCGGTCTGCCTTCTTAGCCGTGGCTGCTACATCTCTCCCATTACCCAATCCGGCGCTTGTCAACTGAATGTCCGCCTGCCCGACGCGATCCCGGCCGGCCCGGCGCCCGTCACGCTCTACTGCGACGGCCAGGCCTTGGGAGAGCCGCGCGAGATCGAGGTCCTGCCGCCGCCTCCCCGTTCGCCGCGCGTGATTTCGGTCTCCGACGGCCTCGATATCGCCTCGAAATACCGCGTGGTCATGGGCGGAGTCAAGGTGATCCTTGAAGACATCGAGCGCCCTGCCGAGGTCTCATTCACCGTGGACGGCCGCCCCGCCGAGTTTCTCCAATTCGAGCGCAAGGACCCCATCCTCTCGACCTGGGAATTCGCGTTTCACCTCTCCCCGAAGACCAAACTCGGAACCCGCGCGCTCGCCGTCCGCGTTTCAGGCCGTGACCTTCCCCCCATCCCCATCCGGATCGCCGGCCTCTCCGAAAGATAGCTGTTGGCCGTCAGCTATCAGCCGTCAGCTTGCCTTGGATGCCGCTCGCGCATTCCTGTCCATCTGCACGGGCACATTCCTCCGCTCCCTCTGCGCCCGAATCCCCGGTGGAGCACAGGTCCGAGTATCAAACTCAGCCCTTTCTTAGTGATTATATTCTCTGCGCCTCGGCGTCTCGGCGGTGAGTTTCCTTTGCTCCGCGTCTTCGCGTCTCCGCGTCAAAAGGCCGCGCCGAAGCGAAACCACGCCCAGGCACAGAACCAGCAGCATGACGCCGGCGCTCAGCGCGCAGGTGATCCGCCACTCCGGTCCGCCGTCGAAGGAAAGCGTAATCTCCGAAGCGCCTGGACGCGCTGGTTTCACCACCAGAAGCCCTAGCCCGTCCTTCGCCGTCTCGATCGGTACGCCCCCCGCCGACGCCCGCCAGCCCGGGTGATACGTCACCTGCACGGAGACAACTTGTCCCGGCTCGACCGTGGCGTCGATCGCCGCGCTGTGCCGCGACGTCCAGCGCCACTTCGCCTCGGGGTACGCGGGGGATTCCAGCGCCGCCACGTACCTCTCCAACTGCGCCGTGTCCAGGCCGTTGACCGGAGGGTCGCGAACCAGGTCGCCGGCCGCCATCGTGTGCGCCAGGGAATCGGAGCGCGCCGGCACGCCGTAGATCGTGTCGTCCCCCTCGCGCCACAGCACGGGGAGGATGCCTTCGAACTTCCGCGGATTGGCGAATGGCTTGTACGATTCCTCGCTATGCGGCCCGGGAACCGTGACCGCGCGCGCCCCCAGCGCCTTGAGCCACAGCGTGGCGATTTCGCCGTCGCGCGCGCCCGCGTTCATGCCGCTGTAAATCGTGAACGTCGCGATGCGCAATATGAAATTCGGCAGCATGGGTTCCTGCGCGCCGTGCAACTGCGGCGTGTCCGAGAAATCATTGGTGTAAAACGAGTACGACCCGCCCACCATCACGCGTCCCCCGCGCAGGTTCGCGTCCACCCAGCGCGTCAGCCGGTACATATCGGACTTGGTGACATCCGTCGAGCGGATCTGGCTGTGCGCGTAGCGGATGGCGTGGCGCGCCTGCACCGCCAGCGCAATCATCGCCACCGTCAGAGCCGCGACCGTAAGGGAGCGGTTGCCCGCGATTGACCTGCTCACTTCCTGACGAGCCCTCAGTCGCCGCACCGCCGCCGCCCCTCCGAAGACCGCCAGCAGACCGAGCGACATGTCCATGCCGATCTGGTACCGGTGCGGCTGCGGAACCACGTAGATCTTCGCCGCCACGCCCAGAGTCACAATCCCGGTCATCAGCCACGCGAACAGCAGGAAGAACCGCATGTGCGCCGGCGCGCGCTTCCGCGTCCCCCAACACGCCAGCGCGAACCCGCCCGCCAGGATCGCCACGCCCGCGAGCGACCGCGCCGTGAAGCGGTAATCCCCTTCCACCGTCGGCGAGTTCATGCGTATGGCGGAAATCACCGAGGGAGGTACGGCCGGCGAGATCCACAAATAGGCCAGCGCCGCGATCGCCGTCACCGTCAGCGCGTTCCGCACGAACCTCTCCGTGCGCACGCTGGCCAGCAGCGCCGCCGCCGCCGCGCCAAGAACCACCGCGCCAAACGCGTTCGCCAGAATCGCCCCTCCGAAAAACACGCCCGCCAGCGTCTTGTGCCACAGCTTGCCGCGCGCGATCGCCAGGTACAGGAAGAGGATGGCCAGCGGAACCAGGGCCATCGACGCCGTGTGCGGCCCCTCTCCGTAGTACGCCAGAATCTGCAGCCGCCGCAGGTTCCAAAGCCCGCCCATATCCGCGCGAAACGCCGGCAGCAGCGCGCACGGCGAAACCAGCGAGTAGACCATCGCCGCCACGAAACTCGCCCCGGTCCTGCCGCTCATGACGCGCGCCATCAAATAGAGAAACACCGGCCCCAGGCAATAGAACGCCGCGGAAACCTGATGAAACGCGAGCGCCGCCGAGTGCCCCGAGACCCGGCTGAAGATTCCCGCCAACACTGGCAGCAGCGGCAGATACGTATTCTGAAAGGGCAGGCCCAGGCTCCACTCGGGCCACCACTTCAGGTCGCCCGGGTGAATGGCGATCCCGCGCGCGAGCGCGATAAACTGCCCCTCGTTCGACCCCAGGTTGGCCGAGTATTCAAGCTGGAAGAGTCTTCCCGCGATCCACAGGTTCAGCAGCAGAATCGCCAGCGGCGCGCCCCACCCCGCCGCCAGTTGTCGAATCCGTTGCATCTTCCGACTCCTCACTCCTGACTCCTGGAAGCCGATACATCCCGGATCAGAGCCGCGACCGTAAGGGAGCGGTGCTCGACGCCATATCATACTCAATCCGCCGGCGCCGGCCCTGGTTTACTTGCTGCTTCGTACTTCTTACTTCTGTCTTCTGACTCCTGCCTTCTGTCTCCCGCCTCACCCGAAGAACCCCTTCCATGCCGTGACCGTGAGCGCATGCGTGACCATGGCGGCGCGTATCCCGCCGGCCTGGTTCCGCGCGCGCCCGCAGAACCACCCCATGGTTCCCGCCACCAACACCCAGCGCCAGTTCGGAAACTGCCGGCCGAAAGTGAGGTGCGCCAGGCCGAAAATCAGCGATGTCAGCGCCAGCGCCGCCGCGCGGTTCCGCGTCGCCCGCTCGATCATCGGTTGGAGGACGCCGCGAAACAGAAACTCCTCGGCCAGCGCGAGCACCCAGAGAACCCCCAGGAACGTCCCCGCGATCAGCCAAAGCGGCGCCGGCCTGGCGAACCGTACCGCGTGGATGCCCAGCGCCAGCGGCAGTCCCACCGGCACGAAGTAGAGAAAGTGCAGCGCCCCGATCCGCCACTCCCGCCAAGTCGGCAGGAACCCGTAGCCCGTCTCGGGCACGCGGCGGGCCAGCATCAGGACCAGCACCGCGGACTGGAACACCATGAGCTTCCCGAGAATCGCGATCTCGACGCGCGGATACGGCGCCGGATAAATCGCGGCGAAGTACTTCCCCAGCAGAACCCACGCCACCAGCGCCCCAAAACCGATATCCGATGGCGCCGACGGCGGCAGCGCGAAGTACCACAGCCCCATCGCCAGCGCCAGCGCGATCAACTGCGCGAGCGAGATCCAACGGAACGGCAAGGCGCCGCAGCAACAGGCCAGGTATGGCAGCACGGCCGAGACCGCCAGAAACGCCGGCAGACGCGCCCCCGCGACCCGCTCCCGCGCGTGGGGAAACGCCGGGACAAGATAAAATGAGTACTCGATGAGAATGGCCGCCAGCGCCGGCGCCGCCGCCCAGCTTGGGATGCCCCGGAACCGCGCGTACAACAAGCCCGCCAAGCTCAGCGTCATCCAGCCGATCAGCAAGGTCGCCCGGTAGCCGTTGAGCGATTTGGCCATCCGCATCATTCTAGCATTCGGACTTTTCCCCGCCCTTTCGCCCGCTCAGGCAGGTGGGGCGGACCATCGCCTTTTTTGTCTGCCCCCTTGGCGCCGGCCGCGCTGTTGTCGATGCCACAGAAAAGTCGTTCACCAAGACTTTAAAAAAAGTTTGCGCCGTGTTTTCAATAGGTTACAGAGATCTCGGAATCTGTCTCTTCCCGCCCGTCTGCTATTTTGAAATTGAAGAGAGGCTTGCGGCCCACTCCCGCAGGC
>CAIRXZ010000227.1 GCA_903882645.1 uncultured Acidobacteriia bacterium
CCGCGGATCGCCTCTAGCGCCACCTTCGCCTTGAACTTCGGCGTGTACTGCTTTCGCGTCGTCGTCATCGCCGTCTTCCTCGCGACCGCCGACTCCGAAATTAACTTAATGCGTGGTCTGAATTCTGGGGTCCACTATAGGGATCAGCGCCACTTGCCCGGATTTCGGCATGGAAGGCTACACATCCAGATTCTTTACATCCAGCGCATTCTCTTCGATGAACTTCCGGCGGCTCTCCACGTCTTCGCCCATTAGCGTCGAGAATATCTCTTCGCTTTCCACCATATCTACCAGGCGTACGGAGAGCAGCGTGCGCTTTTCCGGGTTCATGGTGGTTTCCGAGAGTTGCTCCGCGTTCATCTCGCCGAGGCCCTTGTAACGCTGCACGGAGGCGTCCTTCTTGCCCTCGTTCTTGATGTAGTTGAGCAGGTCGAGCCAGTTCTTCTGGCCCTCGCGGCGCTCGCCCTTCACCACCACGAACGGCGGCTCGTTGTAGCGCGCGGTGGCCCGCGCCAGCGCCCGGAAGCGCCGGTACTCCGGCGCCGCGGCCAGCGCCAGTCCCACGCTGCGCTCCGCCTGCGTCGAGTCGCGATAGATCACCGCGTAAGAGGAATGCTCCTCGTCCCGCCGCATCTCCGGGTTGAGGCCGAGCCGCTGCAAAGCCTCGAACACCGGCCGCAAGTTGGCCTCGTCCTGGAACTCCGATTTGTGGTCCACACGCAATTCCACGTTGGCCAGCGCCTCCACCACGCGCGGGTCGCGCAGCTTGCGCTCCACCTTGTGGAACATCTGCTCGTATTCGTCCAGGCCCAATAGGAACGCGCGCAGTTCAGTGCCTTCGATCACCGCTCCCGGCCCGGTCCCGTTGCCGTCCGAACGAACCTCCACCGTCAGGTTCTCGGTGGCCCGGCGCATGATCTCCTTGGTGAAGTCTTTCTCATCCTTGATGTACTTCTCGCTCTTGCCCTTCTTGATGCGGTAGAGCGGCGGCTGCGCGATGAATACCCGCTCGCGCAGGATCAGCTCGGTCATGTGCCGGAAGAAGAAGGTCAGCAGCAGCGTGCGTATGTGCGAGCCGTCCACGTCGGCATCGGTCATGATGATGATCTTGCCGTAGCGCAGCTTGGCGGCGTCGAAATCGTCCTTGCCGATGCCGGTGCCAAGCGCCGTGATCATCGCCCGGATCTCTTCGTGGCCCAGCATCTTGTCGTAGCGCGCCTTCTCGACGTTCAGGATCTTGCCTTTGAGCGGAAGGATGGCCTGGTAGCGCCGGTCGCGGCCTTGTTTGGCCGTGCCGCCGGCGGATTCGCCCTCCACCAGAAACAGCTCGCACCGCTCCGGGTCGCGCTCCTGGCAATCCGCCAGTTTGTGCGGCATGCCGCCGGATTCGAGGGCCCCTTTCCGCCGCGTCAGGTCGCGGGCCTTGCGCGCGGCTTCCCTAGCGCGCGCCGCGTCGATCGCCTTGCCCACGATCCGCTTGGCTATAGCCGAGTTCTTATCGAAGTACTCACCCAGCTTCTCGTTCACGAACTGGGTCATGTACCCGGCGATGTCGCTGTTCAGCTTGCCCTTGGTTTGTCCCTCGAACTGCGGCTGCGGCACCTTGACGCTCACCACCGCGGTGAGACCCTCGCGCACGTCATCGCCCGTGAGGTTCTCCTTTACGTCCTTGAACAGCCCGGCCTCCTGCCCGAACGCGTTGATCGTACGGGTCAGCGCTGAGCGAAAGCCGCTCAGGTGCGTCCCGCCATCGACGGTGTTGATATTGTTGGCGAAGCTGAAGACGTTCTCCGAGTAACCATCGTTGTATTGCAGCGCCACTTCCATCGCCAGCGTCCCGTTATTGGGAATCTGGCGCTCGGCCTCGAAGGCGATGGGCTTCTCGTGCAGAACCGATTTGCCGCGGTTCAGGTGCTTGATGAACTCCGCGATGCCGCCTTGGTATATGAACTCGTTGGTTTTCTCCGGATCGGTGCGCTCGTCCGTGAGCGTGATCTTGAGGCCCTTGTTCAGGAACGCCAACTCGCGCAACCGCTGCGCCAGCGTGTCATAGTTGAACACGGTGGCTTGCATGATGGTCGTATCCGGCTTGAACGTCACACGCGTGCCGGTCTTGCGGCCCGCTCTGCCGGCCTTCGCCAGCGGCGCTTTGGGGACACCGTAGGCGTATTCCTGCACCCACGTGTATCCATCCCGCCAGATTTCCAGCTCCAGCTTTTCGGAAAGAGCGTTCACGCAACTCACGCCCACGCCGTGCAAACCGCCGGACACTTTGTAGCTCTTGGAATCGAACTTGCCCCCGGCGTGGAGCATGGTCATTACGACCTGCGCCGCGGACATCCCCTCTTCCTCGTGCAGGTCCACCGGGATGCCGCGCCCGTTATCGATCACCGTGACGGAGTTGTCGTCGTGAATGATTGTGTTGACCTCGGTGGCGTATCCGGCCAGCGCTTCATCCACCGAATTGTCCACTACCTCGTAGACCAGGTGGTGGAGTCCCATCTCTCCCGTGGAACCGATGTACATCGCCGGACGCAGACGTACCGCTTCCAAGCCTTCCAAGACCTTGATGCTACTGGAATCGTACACGTCCCCGCCGTTGGGACCTTGGTTTACGTCGTTTGACATATTCGGTTGGTTCAGATCCTCATCGGCATGACTACGTAGCGGTACTGGTCCGGGATGTTCTCGCCCGCCGGGCGCATCTCGCCGGCGCTCTTCTCGTTCTTGAGTTCGAAAGCTACCTGGTCCTGTGGAATGGCGCGCAGGAAATCAAGCAGATACTGAGCATTGAAGCCGATTTCGAGGTCCGGGCCCTGATATTCGCAAGACACGCTTTCTTCGCTCTCGCCGGTTTCAACCGAGGACGAGAACACGCGCACCTCCGCGCTGGTAAACTGTACCCGAATTGCCTTTGAACGCTCATCAGCGAACTGCGCCACGCGCTCGATGGCGGACCGGATCTCGGCCTTCTGCAATTTCACGATCAACGTGTGATCTTTTGGCAATACGCGCTCATAGTCCGGGAAATTACCCGTCAGTTTACGCGTGATGAGAAGCCGATGGTCGAACTGGAAAAACAAGTGGTTATCGTCACCGGCGAGAATTACTTTGGCTTCCGGCCCGGCGGCTTCGGCCAGCTTTACCAGTTCCGCCATGGCTTTCTTGGGAACCAGGGCGCGGAACGGCCTATCGACATTGCCTGTCTCTCCGGAGGGCGCCTGCACAAATGCGAGTCTATGCCCATCCGTGGCGACCATGGTGATGCTCTCGGGCTGTATAAGCAGCAACGCGCCGTTCAGAGTAAATCGGGACTCCTCCATGGAAATTGCAAATGAAGTTCGCGCGATCAGAGAAGCGAGTACATTCACTGGAATTGCCACAAGCGCTTCAGGCGCCTGCGGAAGTTCCGGAAAGCTCTCGCGCGACATGCCCGCAATGCGGGTCCGGGACCGGCCACAAGTGATATTGGCCCAATGGTTTTCCAAGAACTTCATGTTCACATCGCCATCCGGCAGCAGCCGTGCGTAGTCGAGCAGCCTCCGAGCTGGTATAGTACCGGCTCCTTCCTGCTTAACGCGCGCCGGGCAGGAACAGCGAATTCCCAATTCCAGATCCGTCGCCGTGAGGGTGACCCGGTCTCCCGCGGCTTCCAGCAGCACATTTGACAGGATCGGAATCGTAGTCTTCTTTTCCACCACGCCCTGCGACAAACTCAGCTCCGTTACCAAGTCGGCTTTGCTGACGGTGAATTCCATAAAGCCCTCCGCTTCTACTATTTTTGACTATATACAGGAACACAATTCAAAAACCGTGTTCACCGGGCCTGTGCAAATTGCTGAATACTCTCTAAATTATACTAAACTCAGCTAGTTTTCACGATAGGAACTTGTGGAAGCAGTGGCGGAAGGAATGCGAAAGAACAGCCGTGGCAGCGAGTTTCACACAATCTTCCTAAGGCTTCTCCACAGGTTGGTGTGCAAAAAACAGCTAACCTCATTGTAATGAGTCCATTAGGCTGTGCAACATCCTGTTCAAATCGGGGTTGATCAGACGTGATTGCTCAATCTTGTTTATGGAGTGAATAACGGTCGTGTGGTGCTTCCCCCCGAGCGCCCGGCCGATCTCCGGCAGCGAGGCATCCGTAAGCTCTTTGATCAGGTACATCGCGATCTGCCGCGGGTACACAATCTTTTTCGTGTTGCTCTTTTCCTTGAGCTGAGATTGCTTGATCTGAAACCGCTCGGCCACAGCTCTTTGGATGGAATCGATCGTGATTCTGCGATCCTGAACGTGCACCAGATGCTTCAGAATTTGCTGCGCCATTTGAACTGTGATAGCGGCCCCGGTCAGCGATGAGTACGCGACGAGCTTCACCAAAGCGCCTTCCAACTCCCGCACGTTCGATTTGGTTTTTGACGCCATGAAGGTGCGTACGTCGTCGGAGAGCTTGATTCCCTCGGCTTCCGCCTTCTTATCGAGGATAGCCATCTTGGTTTCCAAGTCGGGAGGCTGAATATCGGCCATCAGTCCCCACTCGAACCGGGAGCGCAGGCGCTCGAGCAAGCCCGGAATCTCCTTGGGCGGCGCATCGCTTGACATCACGATCTGCTTCTGGTGATCGTGCAGTTCATTAAATGTGTGAAAGAACTCCTCCTGGGTTCGCTCCTTATTGCCGATCAGTTGGATGTCGTCCACCAGAAGCACGTCCACTTCGCGGTAGCGTTGGTGGAACTGCTGCATACGCTCAGTCCGTATGCATACGATCATCTCGTTCATGAAACGTTCGCTGGAGGTGTAGATCACCCGCATCGAGCCGAACCTCTCGGTGAGTTCCCGTCCAATAGCGTGCATGAGGTGCGTCTTTCCCATGCCCACTCCCCCGTAAAGGAACAGTGGATTGTAGCTGCGGGAGGGGTTGGTAGCGACTGAGCGCGCGGCGGCGTGCGCGAACTCGTTGCATGCGCCCACCACAAACGTATCGAACGTGAACTTCGGATTTAGAGAGCTGGCTGGCGGCTCGATATCGGTCGAATCCACGGCCGCCAGGGCTTGGCTCTTGGCGCCGCGAACAGGCTGCACTTCGTAAACGACGTCGCGTATGGGCAAGCCGAGCTCCCGGATGGCAGTGTGAACCATGCCGGCGTATTCGCTTTCGAGCCACGCGCGGGTCTCCCGGTCCGGCGTCGAGACAAACAAAGCGTCACCATCGGCGTAGAGGAACTCCGTGCCTCTCAGCCAGTTGTTGTAACTTTCAGCGCTAACCTTCTTCTGCAGGCAACTACAGATGTTTTCCCAGGAATTCATCAGTTTTTGGACACCAAGACTTCGGGATTTCCACAGGGTTTTCCACACAAGCGCGGGATCGCGTGGCAGCTAGTCCAGGAAGATTGCCAACCCACCTCTATTCGCCGCGCCACCGCTCGCCGCTGGTGTGTCCCATCGAACCGAGACAGTAGTCTAGCACAGCCGACCGGCTTTCCTGCAAGTTTATAAATCCCTTGTTTTCAACACTGTAACCGCAACGTTTGACACCGCTCCTGTTTCTGAAGGAAAATAGGTTTTTCCACTGGGCGGGAGTAACTCAGTTGGTAGAGTGCGACCTTGCCAAGGTCGATGTCGCGGGTTCGAATCCCGTCTCCCGCTCCATGATTCGCCCCCCATGCCGAGGGTAGGCCGCCATGTTCAAGCATCTCGTACTCGTGGTTTCCGCCGTCTCCGTCGCGGCGATCTCCCTATGCGCCCAGGATTACAAACTGGAGCCGCTCGATACGCCGCCGCCCTCTCTGCCAGCCTCCTACGCTCCGGTTGTCTTTGAGCGCCCCGGCTTCCGCATCGCAGGCCCCAGCGGCCCCTGGTGCGAGATCTGGTTCCGAAACGCCGTCCCAACCGGACCGAAGTCCGGCGACAGCTCCATTTCGTTCAGCATCCCCCAAGGCGCGCTCCTTGGCATTCTGCGCTTCCCGTCGCAAGGCGCCGATCGCCGCGCTCAGACGATCAAACCCGGCGTCTATACCCTGCGCTACAGCAACTACCCCGTCGACGGCGCCCATCAGGGCGTCGCGCCGCAACGCGATTTCGCTCTCCTCACGCCGCTTTCCGCCGATTCCGATCCAAATGCCGCCCCCGCTTTCGATGCCCTCGTGCAGATGAGCCGGGCGGCCTCCGGAACCCCGCACCCAGCCGTCCTCTCGCTCGAAACACCGGCCGGGTCGAGCTTCCCCTCGCTAACCAAGGAAGGCGACCACGATTGGGTGCTGAACGTGAAGATCGGCGATCTCCAACTCTCGATCATCGTGGCCGGCAAGTACGAGGGCTAGGCAAGGGCTTGGCCCTTGAGATCCCTTCGGGATTTGGTCAGGAGCCTGAAGTCAGAAGCCGGGCATCGCAGCGGGGCGGGTTTCCTGCACTACCCGACCACGAGTGCGAGCTCTTGCCAGCGGCGCGTGAGCCGCCCCCCTACGTTGGGGACGACCCCAGCGCCAGCAATGCGGAGCGCAGCCGCGAATGCCGCTGCATCAGGCGAAGGTATCGCGCCTCGCCGGCCCCTTGCTTGGCTTTGACAATTTCCGCGACCGCAAGTTTTTCCTCACCCGTCCAACGCTCCAGATCCGGAACCAGGTTTAGGACAAGCGCCAGGGTACCGGGCGATTCGAGTCCCAACACGCGCCCGGCGAACTGTGTGGCGGCGATCCAGGCTTCCGCCGGATCTCCGTGCCAGCGTTCCGCCATGGCGCGCGCGGCGGCCAGACCGAGATTGCGGACGCGGAACCGGTCCCAGGCGCCCGGCTGGGCCGAGGGGCCTTCGTAGAGGATGTAACTCCGGGCCAGTTTCTCCAGGGTCCGCTTCGAGCTGCGGCGTCCCGGCGTCTGGCGCATCCGCCGTTCCTCGCGGCCGACGAGCGCCGCGGCTTCGGCATCCACCGGACGGAACCCCAGCTTCCGATAGAACCAGAACGCCCCGGAATCCACCGCTTCCGGGTTCTCCAGTCCGATCTGGTAAGGGTCCACCGAGAAGGTATCGACGCCCAGAACCTGGTGGAAAAGCCGCAGGAGGCGGGCATAGAGCCACGCAGATTCGCCTTCCCGAAACGTGTAGTACAAGTTGAAGCCCACCTCCGCGCGCTCGAACAGCGAGAGCAGCTCCACGTAGCCGGCCGGCACGCCATTCTTGAAGAACATGCCCCCGTGGTAGGCCCGCAGAGGCAGCCGCCACTCGGGCGGCACGCCGAAAAAGTAGATTTCGACGCCGCGGCCGGCATCGGCTTGGAACACTCGGGCCTCGTCGGGATGGCTGAAGCCGTACAGCTCGCGGAAGCGCATCGCCGAGGCATCGAGAATCACGTCGAGGATTCCTCGCGCCTCTTTCCGCGCCAAACGCCTCACGGGGAGCCGCAGGCCGTCGAGTTCGCGAGCGAGCGAAATGTCGGCGCGCCGAAGCAACGGTTCGGTGTGGCAGTACAGCTTCCGCTCAGCCAAAAAGGCAGACCGGGAGATGCCCCCCGCCGGCAGCCGCAGCCGCGTTCGCGAGATCCGCGAGCCGAATTGCCAGGTGAGAGGCAGCCGCAGCGCCTCGTACAGGTCCGCGCGCTCGCGCGGCGTAAGCGGCAGACCCGCTACCCGGGCGAGGAGCCAGGAGAGATCGCTCGTCCCTCGAGGCCGCGCCGCCGCGATCCACTCACGGAAGGGCGCGTGCGCCTCCACCGGCCAATCTTCGCCGAATAGCGGCAGAATCCGCGCCAGGGCGGGACCGAGCCTGTCCATCTCGTCGCAGCGGTCCCAGGCGATCTCGACGTCGCGCGGATGCCGCGCCGCGAGGCGCCGCGCGAACTCGTAGCTGAACACGGCCGAGAGGGACGTCCCGGCGATACCCGAGATTTCGGGTTCTTCAAAGGGACTGAAGTCCGCGCCCTCCGCCCGCAACGCGGCGATCCGGCCGGGGAACGAGAAGAGCAGCGCATCCGCCAGGCGCGCCACCTTTGGGCTGCGCGGATAGGCGCGCAGAAACAGCAGCGCTTCATGAAGCCGGATCAACTCGTCCGCGCCGCGAAACCTCCGAGCGCCGATCATGGCCAGCAATCGCTCCAAACGGCCCGCGTCTTCGGGGCCGAAGCGGCGCTTCCACTCATTCAAGCGGTCCAGCAGGTCCCGCGGCATTGGGCTACAGCACTTCTTCCGACCAGTTTTCCAGATCTTGTTTCAGCTTGCTCATGAACCGATCGGCCAGAGCGCCGTCGATCAGGCGGTGGTCGAAGCTCAGAGACAGATGGCAGATGGACCGGATGGCGATGGCGTCGTCCACCACCACCGGCGTCTTGTCCACCGTGCCCACGCCCAGGATGGCCACCTGCGGCAGGTTGATAATGGGCGTCCCGATAAGGCTGCCGAAGCCGCCGAAATTGGTGATCGAGAAGGAGCCGCCCCGCACCTCGTCCGGCTTGAGTTGGCGGGCGCGGGCGCGCGTAGCCAGATCGACGATGGAGCGCTGCAAGCCCAGCACGTTCTTCTCATCGGCGCCGCGAATCACCGGAACGATGAGCCCGTTCTCGAGCGCCACGGCGATTCCGATATCGATTTCGTTGTGGTAGACGATGTTGTCGCCGTCAATGGACGCGTTGAGCAACGGGAATTCGCGCAACGCCGTAACCGTGGAGCGCACGATGAACGGCAGATAGGTGAGCGAGAAGCCGTGGCGCGCCTGGAAATCGGCCTTGTGCCGCTCGCGCATCCGGGCGACCTTGGTCATGTCCACGCGGTGAACGGTGGTCACATGCGCCGCCGTACGCCTGGAAGCGGCCATGCGCTCGGCGATCTTGGCCCGCATGGCGCTCATCGGCTCGATGCGCGCGCGGCCCTGGATGGGCGGCGGAAGCGCCGGCAGCGGAGGCGAAGGCGGTGGAGGGGCCGGAGCCCGGCCGGGCCCCGGTTGTTGCGCCAGGTACGCTTCCAAATCCTGCTTGGTGATGCGCCCCCCGGCGCCGGAGCCCCGCACGCGGCCGAGATCGATATTGCGATCGCGCGCGATCTTGCGGACCAGCGGCGAAAGCGGGCCCGCCGGTTCGGCGGCGGGGGCCGGTTCTTCCTCCGGCGGCGCGGGGGCCGCAACTGCCGCCGGTTGCGCTTCAACTGGCGCGGATCGGGCGGCGGCGCCATCGGCTTCTTGAATCCGCGCCACCACCGTATCGATCCCCACCGTTTTGCCTTCCTCGACCAGCACTTCGGCGAGCGTGCCCGCGGCGGGCGAGGGGATCTCCGTATCCACTTTGTCGGTCGAGATCTCGAACAGCGGCTCGTCGCGCTCCACGCGCTCCCCGGGCCTCTTGAGCCACTTAGTCAAAGTCCCTTCGACAATGCTTTCGCCCATCTGGGGCATCACTACGTCGGTCATGTCAGATCTCTCTTTCCGGGGCCGCGAGAACGGGAGCCGCCATCTCGCAACCGAAAACGCGGCCAAAATGCGCGATCAAAGTCTCCGAGACGCCGGCCAGGCTGGCGCGCACGCCCAGTTGCGCCATGGAAGTGACGGGTTTGGCGAGACCGCACGGAACGATGTACTGGAAGTAGCTCAGGTCGGTCGACACGTTCAAGGCGAAACCGTGCGAGGTCACCCACCGGCCGATGCGCACGCCGATGGCGGCGATCTTCCGCTGGTCCACCCATACGCCGGTCAGGCCGGGGATGCGGCCCGCGGCGATGCCGAAATCGGCCAGCGTATCGATGATGGTCTGCTCGATGGCGCGCACGTACGCGCCCACGTCGCGCTTCCAATCGCGCAGGTCCATTATGGGGTAGCCGACAAGCTGGCCCGGCCCGTGGTAGGTCACGTCGCCGCCGCGGTCGATGGGGTAGAACGAAATGCCCGCGCTGGCGAGCGCATCGCCGCTGGCCAGCAGGTTCTCCATGCGCCCGTTGCGGCCGAGCGTGATGACGTGCGGGTGTTCGAGCAGCAGAAGCTGGTCCGGAATGCCGCCCCGCTGGCGCTCGACGACGAGCTCGCGCTGCAATTCGAGCGCCTGGCCGTACTCCATGCGCCCGAGCTCCCGCACCTGGCATTTACGCATTGATGGAAAGACCGTAGACCGCGTTGAACGCTTCGCCCACCGCTTCGTAGAGCGTGGGGTGCGCGTGGATGGTCTGCATCATCACGTCCACCGTGGACTCCGATTCCATGGCCGCGACGGCTTCCGCGATCAGTTCGTAGCCGTCCGGGCCGATGATATGGACGCCCAGAATTTCGCCGTAGGTCTCGTCGGAAACCACTTTGACGAAGCCCTCGCGATGCCCCAAGATGGTGGCGCGGCTGTTGCCGGCGAAGGGGAAGCGGCCGACCCGGACTTTGTGTCCCCGCGCGCGGGCCTGGGCTTCCGTCAGACCCACGCTGCCGATGCCCGGCTCGGTGTACGTGCAGCCTGGAATGCGGTCCCGGTCGATGGGAATCGCCGGCTTGCCCGCCATGTGCGCGACGGCAATCAGACCTTCCCGCGTGGCCACGTGCGCCAGTTGCGGCGTGCCCGCCACCACGTCGCCGATGGCGTAGACTCCCGGCTCGGCGGTCTGCTGGTTCTGGTTCACCAGGATGTAGCCGCGGTCGAGGGCGACGCGTGTGTTCTCGAGCCCGATGTTCTCCGTGTTCGGCTTGCGGCCCACAGCCACCAGCAACTTCTCGACCGCCAGGGTTTCCTGCCTGCCGTCGCGCGTGACCAGCGTCAACTCCACGCCGCCGGCCGCCTTCCGGATGTTCTCCGCGCGCGCGCCGGTCTCGACCCGGATCTTCTGCTTGCGGAAGCAGCGCTCGAGCTCCTTGGAGACATCCTCGTCCTCCACCGGCACGATGCGCGGCAGCATTTCGATGACCGTCACCTCCGAGCCGAAGCGGCGGAACATGGAAGCGAATTCGACGCCCACGGCGCCCGCGCCGATTATGGCCAAGCTCTTAGGTACGCTCGCGAGGTCCAGGATCTCGACGTTGGTGAGAAAAAACTCGGGGTCGGGCCGCAGGCCGGGGAGCATGCGCGCTTCCGAGCCGGTCGCGATGACGATGTTCTTGGCTTCGAGCGTCTTCGCGCCGGAATCCGACTCCACCTCGACCTTGCCGCCTCCCTTGAGCGTGGCTCGTCCCGCGACGCGTTCCACCTTGGCGCGCTTGAGCAGCATGGCCACGCCGTTCGAATGCCTGCCGACAATGCCATCCTTGCGCTCTTTCACTTTGGGGAAGTCCAGGCGCGGGTTCTCGCAATGGATTCCTTCCGCCTCCGAGTGGACAAAGCGCTGCCATACCTCGGCCGCTTGCAGCCACGCCTTGGTGGGGATGCATCCCACCAGCAGGCAAGTCCCGCCGAGCCTGGCCTGCTTTTCGACCAGCGCCGTCTTCAGCCCATACTGCCCGGCGCGAATAGCGGCCGAGTACCCGCCCGGCCCGCTCCCGATCACAATCAAGTCGTAAGGCACTTTTATCATTCTAGCCGGAGGGGTGGGAATGGGGGAACGCCGGTGGCGCGCGACATGGAAGCGGCGGGGCCGGTTTGCCCGCAAGCGGCCTGGGTTCAAGCTCGTGGCGCACGGGCCGATAGGGGGGTGGTGAGTTATCCGCGATCTCGCGTCGCCGCGCCGGCCGGGCCGAGTTTCAAGGCGCCCGGCGCGCGGCAAGTCGCATATGATGGCGGTATGAGATACGCGCTTCTGTTGCTGGTTGCGACTTCGCTCGGGGCCCAGAGCCTCCGATTCGATTTCACATCCGGCAAACCGGCGCCGGGCTTCCGAAGCGTGCTGCCCGGCGCGATGTACTCGGAAGAGACGGGCTACGGCTTCGAAAACGCCGCCAAAGAACCGCCGTTCTATTTCTCCGTTCGCGTGCCCGAAGAGGGCAATTACAGAGTCACGGTGACGCTGGGCGATCCCGCGGCCGACTCGGTCACGACGATCAAAGCCGAGATGCGCCGTCTGATGCTGGAGCGCGTGCGCGTCCCGGCAGGCAAGGTTGAAACGCGATCGTTCCTTGTCAACGTGCGCACGCCGAAGATTCCCGGCGGCGGCGAGGTGCGGCTGAAGGACCGCGAGAAGACTTCCGAAGCGCGGGCCTGGGACAACCGCATCACGCTGGAGTTCACCGACACGCATCCCGCGGTGCGCACAGTCGAGGTGGAAAAGGCCGGCGACATCCCCACCATCTACATTGCCGGCGACTCGACCTCCACCGACCAATCGGGCGAGCCGTTCAACAGTTGGGGGCAAATGCTGCCGCGCTTTTTCAAGCCAGAGATCGCGGTCGCCAATCACGGCGAATCGGGCGAGTCGCTGCGCGGGTTCCTCGGCGAGAAGCGGTGGGAGAAACTGCTGAGCGCGATCAAGCCCGGCGATTATGTCTTGATTCAAATGGGCCACAACGACCAGAAGGAGAAGGGCGAGGGTATCGGCGCGTTCACCAGCTACAAGAGCGACCTCAAACGGTTCGTGTCCGACGCGCGCCAGCACGGCGCCACGCCGGTGCTGGTCACGCCGATGCATCGCCTTACCTTCGACGCGGAAGGCAAAATCACGAACAGCCTGGGCGACTACCCCGAGGCCGTGCGGCAGGCCGCCAAGGAAGAGAACGCGGCGCTGATCGACCTCAACGCCATGAGCAAGCTCTTCTACGAGGCCCTGGGCCCAGCCGACGCGCATCTGGCCTTCGCCGGAAACGACACGACCCATCACGACAACTACGGCAGCTACGAACTGGCCAAGTGCATCGTGGAAGGCATCCGGCAGGCCAAGCTGCCGATCGCGAAGTACCTGTTCGATATGCCGCACTTCGACCCCGCGCATCCCGACCCGGTGAGCAAGTTCGATATTCCCGCCGAGCCCTCCGCATGGGCGCAGCGGCCGTATGGCCAGTAGAGGAGATCCACCCATGCGCGCCATTTCACTAGAAATGTCCCAACAAGGAATCTCACGCCGCGGCCTGCTGGCGGCATCGGCGGGGCTGCCCGCCGCGGCCGGCCAACCGGCCCCTCCCGCAACCGGGTATATCGATATCATGCGGCCGCCCGACCTGGCGACCGCGCTCCTGGACAATGAGACTGTCCCGCTGGCGCGCGAAGGCCCGCGTTGGACCGGCAAGGGGATCGCGCTGGAAGCCAATCCGCAAGGCTTGGAGCTGCCGATCGCCATCGAAGCGCCGCAGACGCCGCTGGAGCGAATCCACCTGAGGTGGCGCGCGCGCGTGCCCGAGCGCTGGCGCATTCTCAACGACCAATGGGAGCGCAGCTACGGGGACCTGGAGTGGCGATGCATGGTTGGCGAACGCATCCTGCCGTGGTACTTTCTGGCATTCGACGGCAAGGCCACGCACGGCTATGGCGTGGCCACCGGCGCATCGTGCTTCGCCTTCTGGCAGGTAGATCCGGCGGGCATTTCGCTATGGCTCGACGTGCGCAACGGTGGAGGAGCCGTAAGCCTCGGCCAGCGCAGGCTGGACGCCGCCGTGGTCCGCGCGCGGCGCGGCTCCCCGGAGGAATCGGCATTCGGATCCGCGCGGCGTTTCTGCCGCGCGCTGTGCGCCAAACCCCGGCTGGCGGCGCAGCCCAGCTACGGCGTCAACAATTGGTACTACGCCTACGGCCAGAATTGCTCGGCGGAGGACATGCTGCGCGATTCCAGCCTTGCTGCCGATTTCGCGCCGGCCGGCTGGAACCGGCCGTTCGCGGTGATAGACGATGGCTGGCAGATCACGAATGCGGCGGGCCCCTGGGAACGCGGCAACTCCCGTTTCCCCGACATGGTCCGTCTGGCCGCCGAGATAAAACAGCGCGGCGCGCGCCCAGGCATCTGGATGCGCCCCCTGTACACCACCGCTGCGATTCCAGCCGGCGCCCGTATCGGGCGCCGCGAAAACTCGCGAAACGCCACCATCGATCCGACGGTCCCCGACATGCTGGAACTGGTCCGCCAGGATGTTCGGCGCACGGTTTCGTGGGGTTTCGAGCTGGTGAAGCACGATTACTCAAGCTTCGACCTGCTGGGCCGCTGGGGCTTCGCCATGGCTGGAGACATCACCGCCGCCGGGTGGCATTTCGCGGACCGGAGCAAGACGACCGCCGAGGTCGCGCTGGCGCTCTACCGCGCCATCCGCGAGGCCGCCGGCGACGCCACTCTCATCGGCTGCAACACCTTCGGCCACCTCGGCGCCGGGCTGTTCGAGTTACAACGCACCGGCGACGACACCAGCGGCCGCGAGTTCCACCGGACTCGGCGCATGGGCGTCAACACGCTGGCGTTTCGCGGTTCGCAGCACGGGGCCTTCTTCGCCTTGGACGCCGATTGCGCTCCGATCACGCCGGACGTCCCGTGGGAATTGGCGTCGCGCTGGCTGGACTTGGTGGCGCGCAGCGGAACGGCCCTGTTCGTGTCGCCAGACCCGAAGGCGCTCAACGCCGAGACGAGGGCCGCCATCAAGCGGGCGTTTGCCGCGGCCGCTCAGCCGCAGCCTTTGGCCGAGCCTCTGGACTGGATGGAGACCACCACGCCCGGACGCTGGCGCATCCAGGGCAGAACCGTGGATTACGATTGGTACGGCGCTGAAGGGGCCACCCCATTCCCGCGTTAGACCCGCCTCGGGTTTCGCTTGTTCATCTCGCCTGGCGGGCGCGTCTGGTTATGAACCGATGGGCCGGCGGACGCTGTTTGCCGGTCTCAGTGGAAGATTGTTGAACTTACCAGCCAGTCCGCCGAAAGCAGGTAGCGGCGCCGCCGGATTCTGGCGGCGCCGCGCCTTCGTTTCGATCAGAAGTAAAACTTGGCGGCAATCTGGACGACGCGCATGTTCTGCGTGTTGGTGAACTCGCCGAAGTAGTAGCCGAGAACCTGCGAGCTTCCGGAGGCTGGCCGCGTGTTTGTCGTAGCCACAAGGCCGGTGAAATTGCTGAATATGGCGTTTCCGGTCGCGCCCGCGCCGTTGGTCACGTTGGTGGTCAGGTTGTAGCTCTGGAACTGGGGATGGTTGGGGGCATTGAACGCCTCCAGGCGGAGTTGGACATAGCGTTGGCTCCCGTCTCCGCTCAGCGGGATATTCTTAAACACCGAGAGATCCTGGTTCACGATCCAGGGGTTGCGCAGGTACATGCGCGGGTAAGGGCCGGTGTTGCCGAGCCCGGGAACCGTCAGGGCCGACACGTTGACCGTCGTGCCGGTTTGGGGAGCACCGCTTAACAAGAAGCGCATCTGCTGCCCCGAGAGATTGCCGGCGGTGGGGGTTCCCAGAAGACGGGCCCCAGAATCCTGCCCTGAGATGGTAAGACCGACATCGGTCGGCATCCCGGATGCAAGCGTGGTGACTCCGGAAAGTTCCCAGTGGTCCAGGATCGCGCCCACCACCTTATTGCCACCGAAAATCCCGCTGCCCTTCGGCAGATTCCAGACAAAGTTCCCAACGAGGTAGTGCGTGCGGTCGAAACTGGCGAGCGCATAGTCGAGCGACGGGTTCACCAGTCTGGTCATGGTGCCATCGTCGGAAATGGTCGTCTGGGTCTTCGACAGAGTATACGCGACGCCAAAGGTGAGACCCTTCGAGAACCGCCGCTTGACGGACACCTGGAGGGAATTGTAATCCGCCTTGGCGTCGAAGTTGTAGTAAGTAATGTCGCTGTACCCCTGGTAGGGGCGCAGGAAGTCCGTGGCCAAAATGTTCGCCCCGCTGAAGCTCAGCCCAGCGCCCGAGTAAATCGACGGAAGTCCGGATTCGGTAGCCGGGATGACTCCGCCGGCGAACTTGGTCGGATCCTGCGCCGCGGCCGTGAAGGTTGTCCCATAGGGCGGGGTGTTCAGATTCGCCTTGCGGGGAAGATCGCGCGATTTCGATCCGACGTAGGAGACGTCGATCACAGTGCCTAAGCCGATGTTCCGCTGCAAGCCGATGCTGTAGGTGTACATGTGCGGAAAACTCATATTTTCGGTGACGGCGGTGACCGTCAACGGCGACAGAATGCCGCCCCCGCCGGGCTGGATGTTCTGCAAGTAGCCGTACTGAAGGGTTGGCTGGAGGACCAACGGCGCGTTGCTGGCTCCAAACCCCGTAAGACCGCTCTCGTACCGGTCGATTGAGATTCCGTAACCGCCGCGCACCACCGTGTTGTGGCTGCCGGTTACATCCCACGCAAAGCCGACGCGGGGCTGTGGCAGAATCGCCCGCGTGATGACGCCGCCACTCGGGTAACCCTGACTCACCAGTTGCATCCCGTTGCTGATGCTGCCGACGTTCGGCACCAACTTGCCGACGTAGTAGCCCGGTTGGGTGTTCGCCAGCGTCGCGGCGCCCGTAGTGGCCGGGTCGATGGCCCGGTACGTGGCCGCTCCCAAAGAGCAAGTCGAGGCGCCGACGCAAACCGGCCTATAAAGGCGCTCCGCCTGGGTGGGATCGAATGCGGCGGGATTGAAGTAGGCCCCATCTCCATTGGTGTTGTAGACCGGCTGAAACCAGGAGAACCGCATGCCGAGGTCGAGCGTCAGGTGGCGGCTGACCTTCCAGGTGTCCTGCGCGTACCAGGAGACGTCGCGGTAGAGATAGTTCTGCAACGGCTTCCCGTTTGCCTGAGTGTACGTGTTGTACACGCCCAACAGGGCGTTGGCGAAGGGGTAGCCGGTATTGAGCGGGTTGGAGGAGCTGTTCGTAAAGTCGATGTCGCTCTGCACGTGGGTTTGGTTGTTGCTGGCATTCGAGGCGCTCTGGAAATAGAAGCCCAACTTGACCTCGTGCTTGCCGGTAACCTTGGTGACGCTGTCCATGATCTGCCAGATGAGGAATCGCTGATTGAAGGGACCGAAGAGGCTGGTGCTGGCGACGGTGCTGACGCTCGCGATCCCGCCGAAAGTCAGGCTTGGAACATAGCCGGGCGTGTTGGCCAACGGATAGAGCATCGGCGTGTTAATGCCGGATGCCGCGCGGGTGACCGCGTCGCCCTGCGGCGCGATCGTAACGCCGCCCCGGCCAATTCCGAAAACGAATTCGTTCACCCAGGTGGGACCGAAGTTCTTGGTGAGCGAAATGCTCGGCACGCTGCCCGGACCGTTCTTCCGGTCCGTGATGGTGAGCGGCCAATTCCAGGATGCCGTCGTCGTACCGTAGGCGAATTGCTGGTCGTCGTGGTTGTAAACCCAGCGCACGCTGAGCCGGGTATCGTCTCTGATGTTCCAGTCGCCGCGAAGGATGGTCTCATTCCGGGGGTAGGCGCTGGGCACCTGGGAAGAGTAGTTGTAGAGATTTCCGCCCGCGGTGGTGTTGGACGGGGGCAGGAAATTGAGGATCGTTTGGCCGGGGCTGTAGAGACGGGTGCTTGGGATTTTGTTCCCCGGAAACGGGGCCCCGGTGGTCGGATCGACGATGGTGATCGCCTTGCCGGCGCCGTCCACCGTACTTGAGAAGTCCCCGCCGCGCTCGGCCGCCGTGGGAACACGGATGTTCTGCGACGTAGCTTGGGGCACCAGTTGGCTGTAATACTCCTGGCTGACGAAGAAGAAGAGTTTGTTCTTTCCGTGCACCAGGTGCGGGATGAAGATCGGCCCTCCGAAATGCCACCCGTAGAAATTGTAGCGGTACAGCGGGCGGGCGTATGTGCCTTGGGCGCCCCGGAGGTCGTTGAAATAGGTGTTGGCGTTCATGCTGTCGTGGCGGCGAAAGTAACTGGCGCCCCCGTGATACTCGTTCGTGCCCCCGCGCGTGGTCAGCGCGATGAGACCGCCGCCGGATCTGCCGTACTGGGCCTGGTAGTTCGACGTCAGGACCTTGACCTCCTCGAGCGCGTCGGGGTTCACCGACACCAGCGCCCCGGTGTTGTTGCCCAGGTTCAAGTTCGTTATGCCGTCGAGCGTGTATTCGTGCTGGAGGCTGCGCGTGCCGTTGACCTGGAAACTGCCGGTGATGTTGGTCACCGTGGAAGCCGCGTTCGCCACCAGGCCGCTTACGTTGACGCCGGGAATGAACTTCATCATATCGACGATGTTCTGGCCGTTGAGCGCGATCTCCCGGATGTCCCGGGTGGTCACCACGTCGGAACGCTCGCCCGAATCCGCCTGGATCTGGATCGTCCCGGCATTGGCTTCGACGGTCACGGTGTCGGTGATGTTGCCGACCTGAAGAACGACGTCGCCCACTCCGACCTTGGTGGCCACCGACACGATGACGTTCAGGCTTTCGCTCTTCTTGAAGCCCTTAGACTCCGCGGTCATGGTGTAGGTTCCCGGCGGCAGTTGGGGGAAAATGAAGTTCCCTTCCGCGCTGGTACTCACCGTCTGGCGAAAAGCTGTAGCCTGTTCGATCACGGTCACTGCCGCCCCGGGGATCACCCCGCCGTTGGAATCCTTGACCGTACCGGTGATTGAACCACTGCTCTGCGCAAAAGCACAGATCGATAGGCAGGCCATCGCGATGAGCGCCGCCAGTATTCTTCGCACGTTCCGCACCATGTACATCACTCCTTTTCCCAATTAACCGGAATTCCCATTTTGGATTAACCGGTCCGATACACTATCTCTGACGCAGTATACACAGAAGTACGCCACCACGATCTGCGCGAATAGCATAGTCAAGACTATGCTATTCGCATAGGATCAAGCTCGTCCCGCTTGGCGCTATGCTTGGGAGTTGAGACTTACGACATGAGCCGGTCAAGCAGGATCGTCCGCGATTGGCGCCGAACCGGCATCGCCGCGGGATGCCTGGTTCTCTGGTGGCTCTTGGCGCTGCCAGCGCTGCCGGCGCCGCCCGCCGGCGCAACGGGACTGGGCCTGGCGGCCGCGGCTACGGGTTACGGTATCGACTTCTGGCGCGAGGCGGAGGGCCTGCCGCAATCCAGAGTCAGAGCTATCGCGCAGACCCACGACGGCTACATCTGGCTGGGCACCGACGGCGGCGCCGTCCGCTTCAATGGAGCCAGCTTCACGGCGTTCACGGTGGAAAACGGAAGTCTGAAGGACAACGAGGTCTGGGCGCTGCAGGAAGACGACGAGCACGCTCTCTGGATTGGAACCTTTGGAGGCGGCCTCACCCGCCTCAAGGATGGCCGGTTCAAGACCTTCACAACGGCCGACGGCCTGCCCGACGATATTGTCACGCGCATCGAGAAGGACGCGTCCGGAGATCTCTGGATCGCCACGTCGAGCGGGTTCAGCCGTTATTCGCACGGGCGTTTTATCCGCATTGAGTCTCCGGATAGATCCGTCACCGCCACGCGCGACACCATCTGCGCGCGCTCTCCGCACGACGTGTTCATAGCCCTGAGCTCGCAGGTGCTCCGTCTCTCGGACGGCCGCTTCGAACCGCTCGGCGGACTCGTCCGGAAAGGCGACGGAGCGATTGAGAAACTCATCTGCGCCGCCGATGGTTCGTTCTGGGTCGGGTTCGGCAGCGGCGCGATCAAGAACTGGAAGGCCGGCAGGGTCGACACATACAGGCCGCCGCACGGCCCATCCACGACGATAACGGCGCTCTATCAAGACGCCGGCGGCGGCGTGTGGGCAGCCTTGGGGGGGACGATTTGCCGGCTGCGGAACGGACGATTCGAACCGTTGCCCTTGGGGGATGAGAGAGCCGACCTCGGCGCGGTGTACAGCATGCATCTCGACCGGGAAGGCAACCTCTGGGTCGGACTCCAATCGAACGGGCTGGGCCGTCTCCGTGTGAAGCAGATCTCGACCCTGCCCGTGCCGGAAGGCGCGCCCGACGAGATTGCACGGTGCGTTTATCAGGACCGGCGCGGCGATGTCCTGGTGGGAGCGTCCAGCGGGTTTGGACGGTATCGCGAGGGGAGGCTGCTGTCGCGCACGAGCCTCCCGGGAGGGCGTTCGGGACCCGTGAGGTCGTTCGCCGAAGACCCCCAAGGCCGGCTCTGGATCGCGGCCGGCAAGGATCTGCTGCTGCTGGAGCGAGGCCGCCTGACCGGCTTCCCCGGCTGGCGGGCTTCTTCCGAAATCACGGTGATTTACGGAGATGCCCTCGGCGGCATGTGGGTTGGAACCGACTGGGATGGGCTGTACCAGTGGACCGGCCGGGCTTTCCGGAATTACCGCAGCCAGGATGGATTAGCCGGAAATCGAATTCGCGCGCTATTGCGCGACCGCCAGGGCGCGCTCTGGATCAGCGCGGTCGGAGCAGGCGTGAGCCGGTTTTCTCAGGGGAGGTTCACCAATTATGGGACCGGCGCGGGTTTGGCGGGGAATCGTGTGTACGCCATTCACGAAGACGAGGGCGGTACGTTATGGTTCGCCACGCGTGGCGGGCTGACCCGGCTCAAGGATGGGAAGTTCTTTTCCTATACCTCGGCATCGGGCCTGTTGGTCGACTTTGTCTATAGCATTCTCGATGACGGACTAGGCAACTTCTGGTTTAGCTCCGCACAGGGGATCTTTAAGGTCGGCAAAGCCGAACTGGCGGACTTCGCCGACGGGCGGGCTAAGAAAGTTGTCTCGGTGAGTTATGGCGTGCGGGATGGGATGAAGACGCGCGCCTGCAACGTCGGCAACCAGCCTATCGCATGGAAGACAACCGGCGGCCTGATGTTGTTCAGTTCGTTGAAGGGCCTTGTGGTGGTCGCCCCCAACCGCGTGACATCCAGTTCTTACATCCCTCCGGTGCACATCGAAAGCGTCAGCGTGAACCGGCGTCCGCAACCGCTGGACCGCGAGCCCAGTCTGTCGCTGGGCGCCGGAGAGGTGGAGATCGACTACGCCGCCCTTAGCTACGTGGATCCCGAGAAAGTCCGATTTAAGTACATGCTTCAGGGTTCCGACAGCGACTGGGTGGACGCCGGCGGCAGGAGATTCGCATACTACGCCAACCTGCGGCCCGGACGGTACCTTTTTCGTGTGATTGCCGGGACCGTCGGCGGATCGTGGAACGAAGTCGGCGCATCGTTCGGATTCTATTTGAGGCCGTATTTCTATCAAACCCGAACGTTCATCGGGGCTATCGTGTCGGGCGTGTTGCTGCTGGCCTGGCTGCTTTACAGACTCCGCGTGCATGAGTTGAAAGCCCGCTATTCCGCGGTGCTGGCCGAGCGCAACCGAATCTCCCAGGATATCCACGACACCTTCGCGCAGAATCTCGCCGGCATCGCGTTGCAGTTGGATTCGATGACCATGCAGTTGGAGGAGATTCCCCAAAGTCTGAAGGAGCGTCTCGACGAGGCCTGCAACCTGACGCGGTACAGCCTGGCGGAAGTCAGGCGCGCCGTCGGGGACCTGCGCGCCGACGAACTCGCGCGAGAAGAGCTGCCGGCGGCGCTGCCCGCTATCGCCAGGAGGATGGCGGCCAACTCCGCGGTCGAGCCTTCCATCCAGGTGGTGGGCACGCCGAAACGGTTGAACCCGGTGACCGAGAAGAATCTCCTGCGCATTTTCCAGGAAGCCCTGGCGAACGCGCTCAAACACGCCAATGCCCAGGCGATCGATGTCGAGTTGAGGTACGAGCGGGAGGACTTGGTCTTGCGCGTGCGGGACGACGGGCGCGGCTTCGACGCGGAGATGGCGATTCCGCTCGGAATCGGCCACTACGGCCTGACGGGCATGCGCGAGCGGACCGAAAGGATAGGCGGACGCCTCACGCTCCGAAGCGCGCCCGGCGAGGGAACCGAATTGCTGATCGTAGTGCCGCTCTCGGCCTAGAGGCGGCATGGAAGGAACGGAACTATGAGCCAGACTTCGCAGATTCGAATCATGATCGTGGAAGATCATTTTGTGGTCCGAGTTGGGCTCAAGGCGATCATCAACAGCCAGCCGGACATGGTGACCGTGGCTGAGGCCGCAAACGGGAAACAGGCGATCGAAGCCTTCGAGCAATATCAGCCCGATGTGACGCTGATGGACTTGCGGATTCCCGGCTTGAACGGGATCGGCGCTATTAGCGGAATCATAGAGAAATCCCCGCGCGCGCGGATCATTGTGTTATCGACGTACGCCGGAGACGAGAACATCTCCCGGGCCTTCAAGGCGGGGGCCAGGGCGTATTTCCTGAAGGACGTCAAAGGCCAGGATCTGGTGGACGCGATTCGCGCGGTCCACGCCGGACTACGGCCGGTTCCGCCGGGGATCGCGTCCCAACTGGCGGACAGCGTCCCGCGCCCGCCCTTGAGCTCGCGGGAAATGGAGATTCTCACGCTGATCGCGAAGGGTAAGTCGAACAAGGAAATCGCGGCCGATCTTACGATCAGCGAAGGAACGGTCAGGGTCCACGCCAGCAACCTTTTCGCAAAACTGGGTTGCAGCGATCGGGCGCAAGCGGTGTCGGAGGCATTTCGCCGCGGCATTGTCGATGTCGATTGAACCGCCCGATCCACCCAAGGGCCGCTACAAGCCCGCGCGCCGCGGGCCACCGGGCTAATCGGTCCACGGCGACGAGGGCGTTCCGGCGCTGGAGGCTTGGGGACGGCCGCTGAACGGCGCCGCCTTCCCCGAATGCACGTCGCGCAGCCGCCGATGGGCAGCCCTGGCCGCCTCGACCAGTTCCGGGTAAGGACGGTCCGTCGAATCCACAAAGCCGATGTTATAGTTTTCGCCGTCCATTCGGCCCAGAACCGGTTCGTCGCGCCATGTAAACCAATGCGCCCCGAGAAACGCGGGCAGCGCCGCCGCCTGCTCGACGTAGTAACGATATCCTTTAGCGCGCTCGGCCTGATCGCGCGTCTGCACGAGACCCGCGCCCAATCCGTTCTCCGGCACGCCGAAGTGAAACTCACCAATCAGCACCGGGCGTCCGGTGATCCGCGACGTGCGCTCGATCTGTTTGGTCGGCTCGTATTCATATACATTGATGCTGCACACATCGAAGACCCGCGCGCATCGCAGGACATTCTCCCGGGGCGTTCCGCCGAAACGGATGCCGAGGTTCAGGTGATGGGGGTCGTACTTGCGAATCGCCGCGCCGACCAGTTCAAGCTGCTTCTCAAACGCCCCGACCACGAACTCCTTCCGGCGGTTGGGCGTGTCGCCCTTGGCCAGGAATTCCTTGAGTTTGCCCTGCGTGGCGGTCGCCGGACCAGCCAGAATCATGTCCACTACCTCGCTCTCACGGTCGCCCCACGGCGGTTCGTTGCCGATGAAGTAGCCGAGCAGCAGCGGGTCGTCCTTGCGCGGCGCGCACTGCCTGGCGGCGGTTTCGTCCACGCCGCGGGCGAACTCGCCGGAATAGACGTCGGCCACGCCCAGAAACGTGTTCTGCCCTCTGGGCGCGTTGACGTACGCGGTGTAAGGCTTGGACATCCCTTCGGAGCCGGTGTTGAACCCCCAGGCGTCCAGGCGCCGGACGAGCCGGCTCGCGGCGGGATTCGCCGCCTGACTTGCGGCGCCGCCGCGGCCGCCCACGCCGTTCGACCCGGTCGAAAGGAACAGGTGGCCGTGCGGATCCACGAACCACCACTTGCCGTCAATCCGCTCGACGCGGAAGAAGCCTGTCGCCTTGGCCTGGGAGCTCTTGTAGCCGCCGTATTCGCAATAATCGAAGTCGCCGGGTTTCAGCGTCTTCTCCTCCGCGGCCATCTCCTGTTCCAGTTGCTCCCGGTTCCTGATCTTGCGCGGCCAATCCGCGCGCGCCCATTGCCCGAATTCGTCGAGCACGGGTTTGCCCTCCAGGAAATCGGAGCCGGGGTCCTCCTTGGCCAGTTGCATGGACCGTATCTCCAGCGTGGGCTTGGCGATCGGGTATTCCATCGTAAAGCCGAGAGACTCGATGTTCTTCAGATCGCCAAACGGTCCCCAGATCGACATCCAGAAGGAATCGGTGCGGCGATTGTTGGTGGATGCCAAATCGAAGCCCGACTGGTCTTTCCCCTTGAAGTAACGCAGCGGGACCGATGCGCGCAGCCAGACATTCTGGCCGAACGGTTGAAGCATGATTCGCCGCGGTCCGGAGGCCGTGTAAAGCCGCACGGAAAACCGCTGCGGCGTGGACGTCTTCATCTCCAGGACGAGGTAGTTCCATCCCGACCAATCGGAAGGCCACTCGGGGTTCAGTTCCTTCAGCGTCCATTTTTGCTCGGACTTCACGCCATCGAAGACGACGCGGCGCGTCTGCGATTGAGCGGAGCCTTTCGGAGACGGACAAATCGCCAGCGCCACGAGGACGAAGATGACGGCTGAGACGCGGGGGGCCGGAATGGCCGGAATTCTCATGAATGGACTGCTCCTTTCAGATCTAACCAATTCTCGCCTATTCCGATCTTGTCCGGCGTCTTCGGGTGTGCGACACAAAAAGTGGGGCCAGGCCTTCGGGCCTGCCGCCGGGCTTTGGCCCGGCGTCGCGCGACAACGCGAAGAACGCCGGCTCAAAAGCCGGCGGCAGCCCGAAAGGGCCGGCCCCACAAGAGCGCCCGTCCTTGCGTCCACATACGATCGGATTCAGGCCGTTCTGCCAATGGATCGCGCTGGCGTCCATTTTTATCTCGCACACACGGCGCCTTCCGCGATTGGCGGAGTTGGCGGCGCGCTACGCGGACCGCAAACCGGATTTGGCGGATCTTTGCCTGATCCGCCTGAGCGAATTGCATCCGCGTTACCCGGTGATCACCACGGATCTGGCCGGCTTCCGCGTGTACCGCCGCGGCCGGCCGGACGAGTAGGAGCGGCGCCCTGTTACGCCCGCCGGCGCTCCTTCTCCAGTCTTTCGGCATGGAACACCTTCAGCAGAGACTGATAAGGTACGTCCCGCTTGTTGGCCAGGACTTTGAGATCCTCGATCATGTAGACCGGCAGCCGCAGAGAAATGGTCCGCAGCGTGGGCTTCAGGTTTGGAAACGTGCGGCGCCCGGCGGACCGCCAATCGACGAACTCCGTCGAATCGTGGGTCGCCCAGAACTCGCGTTCCTCATCTTCGGATTGAAACTCAGGCGCCGGCTTCATTTTCGTGTTTAGCATAGGCATCCCTTTCTCGCCGATTCATGTCCCGAACGGAGATTACCTCGCAACTCGCGCAGGGCGTCGCTCGCGATCCACCTTGCGTATGGCGAATCCTGGCGGCGGATCCCTTCGGCGGCGCCGCGGCCTTCCGGGCGGGCGCGGCCAAGGCCAGCCAGGCGAAAGCCGCGAGAACCAAGCGGCGATTCGGCATCCGTTCCTCAGTTTAACTAGGGCGCCAAGCCCTCCACGCTGGTGACGATGGCGCCGTCGCGGCGCAGTTCGAAGCGGCCGTCGTCGCCCGTCCCGTCCATCGAGCTGGCGGTTTCGGCGCTCACTGTCATCTTCTTCCACTTCTTTCCAAGCGCCTCCTGGTAGAAGGCGAAGTAAGCGCGAGCGCTCTCCTCGCTGTCCCACTCGGCGGCGTAAAGCAGCGCCGCCCGTCCGGCTTTCTTGTTCTCGCGCACTTCGAAGACGCACCCGCGCCAGTGCGGCGAGATGTCCGCGGCCGCCTGCTTGCCCGCGAACAACTCGATCAGGATGGCGTGATCTGCTTCTCCTATCGTGCCGCCCACCAGCGGCTTGTAGCCGCGGGGCAGATGCGGACGCGGAAGGGCCGGCTGCGTCGGCTTGACCGAGGAGAAGTACTCTTCTGGGTGGATGATCTGCTGCGTGGAGAGGGGCGCGCGGCGGAACGGCTCCGCGAAGCCGTCCTGGCCATCGCGCTGGATCAGGGCGTTTTGGAACAGCATGCCCTTGGTGTACGGAAAAATCAACGATTCCCGCAGGTAGAGCGGCGCATTCTCATAGACCGGGTTCTGCCCTCCGGCGTCCGAGCTCACGGCGCTCATCATCGCGGCGAGTTCCGGCGATTTCCTCAGCGATTGGCCCGCTTTCCGCGCCAGGTATTCGGACATCAGCCACTGGGCCTGGCCTTCCATCACCGCCATGCGGGCAGTCGAGCCGTCGTCGCTCTCCCGTCCCTTCCTGATGAACCTCGCAAGGTGGAAATGCTGATCGGCCAGCGCATGGGACAGTTCGTGCGCCAGCACCGGCTCCCGCGTTTCCGCCGGGGTGGATTCGGTGATGAACAGCTTTCTCCGGTCGTAGTCGTAGAACGCCGTCGCCTGCTCGGTGAGCAGATCCACGGTGCTCCTGGCCAGGTCGAAATCGGGCGGAACGAACCCGAACTTCTTCAGGACCAACTCCTCGGCGCGCAGCTCCTCGCGGCTGGCGGCGGCCTTCACGCGCTGTTTGACGAACTCGTTCACCTTTTCCTTGGTGATGAAGTCGCAAGGCACGGTATGAAGGAGCTTCAAGCCGGAGATCTCGGTGAGCTCGCGCGCGATGCCCGCGGCTTGGGTGCAGACGGCCTCGGCTTCCGGGCTCCGCGCCGGGGCCGGACCGCCGCGAAGCAGGATCGCGAGGATCGCGGCCAGCGCGGTTTTCCGCATCGTCTTCTCCAGCATAATCCGCGCTACAATGAAGTATCAATTCCATTCCTTCGGGAGACTTCTTTTGGCGGACGACAAACTCTACAAAGCCGAGTATGTAGGCAGCGGCACCTTTATTATCAGCAAACCCAAACGCAAGAAAGCCAAAGCGCGCCAGTCGCAGTTGAAGAACCCGCAGCGCGGCTCTCGCAAGTAAACCCCCGCTACCAGCCGGGCGACCAACTCCAGCCGCCATCCCGGCGCGCGGCGACGCGGCCGACGCTGGGGAAGGGGAAGTGAAAAGCCATCAACCGCATGTCTTCGGCTGTGGCGCGCTCCAGCAGGTCCCGCCGCGCGACCGTGGCGCGCCGCGCATCCAGATCGAATCCGTTTTCCCAATCCGGGTGCTCCAGGTGCAGAGGGTGTACCGCGGCGTCCCCGATGTGCAACAGCTTCCGGCCGCCGCCGCCGATCAAGATCGCCAGGTGCCCCGGCGTATGGCCCGGGGCCGGAAGCGCGCGCACTCCCGGAGCGATCTGGACCTCGCCGGCCACCGGCTCCAACTGGAATCGTAGCGCATCCAAACAGCGCCGCGCCGTCGATTCCATCTGGTTCCGGACGTCTTCCGGCACGCGCAGACCGCGCAGGCCCGGGCGCGTTCCCGTCCAGAATTCCCATTCCAACTCGGAGAGGACGTAGCGCGCATTGGGAAAAGCCGGGCGTCCGCGCGCATCCACCGCGCCGCCGATATGATCCGGGTGCGCGTGGGTCAGGATTACCGTATCGACGTCCCGTGGCCGGATGCCTGCCATCTCCAAACGCGCCACGATGGCTCCGGCCGTGCGCGAAGAATCCCCCGCCCCGGTATCCACCAGGATCGTGTGCCGCCCGGTCTCGATCAGCAGGCACGTGTACGGACTCAAGACGCTTTCCCGAGGCTGGCGGCGCTCGTCCAGGGCGCGGGCGAGCGATTCGTGGCCGGCGTTAGGGAAGAACCACTCCGCGGGGTAGGAGCAGTAGCCGTCGGCGAGAACGGTGCACTGCATCGAGCCGACCTGAAATCTGTGGGACCCCTCGGGCATCTTAAAAGGAGTAACGAAAAGCGCCGCAAAAGTCAAAAGAGCGCGTTTGCCGGGCAGTTCCGCGCGCGCCCCGCTACACTTGCTCGGTGAAGGCCGCCGTCGAGTAGTCCGGAACGGCCTGCGGCGGATAGACGTGCTCCGTCTTGCGCCATACCAGGGCCTGGCGTCTCCGGCGGGCGCGAATGAACTGCGCGAGGGCGGCGGCGGTTGCGGCGCAATTCACCAGGTTGGCCCATGGCATTCGAAGCGGCGCGCCGGCGGCGAATCGCCATCCGTAGACGCGCGCGCCCAACCAGACCCGCGCGGCCATCTGAACGGTCGAAAACGAGAACGTGGTCAAATAGAGCATCGCGAGGCGCGGGTCGATCAGGCTGCCCAGGCGCCACGGCTGGCCGCTGCAGACCGCCGTGAGATAGCTCGCGCATCCGTAGAGGAAGAGCAAATTGGTGGCTGGCGAAAGGAGATTGCCGGCCAGACCCTTGCGGTCCCGCCAGAACCAGTAGGCCTGCCGCAGCGGAACCTGCCAGCCGTGCCGTTCCCAACCCTGAAGCGCGATGCCCGCCACCCAGCGGCTGCGCTGGCGGACCGCCGCGCGAAAAGTGCGTGAGAAGTACTCGCGCGTGGCCACCGGGCCGGCTGGCTCCAGGTGGATTGGCAGGAACACCTGCCGGAAGCCTAGAGCGTGAAGACGGTACCCGGCGTCGTAATCCTCGGTGAGGTTTCCGGGGTCGAAAACACAGCCGGCGCGCTCCTCCCCGAGGCGGTCCAGCGCCGCCCGGTCGAACCCGGTTCCGACGCCGCAAGACGGCAGGAACCCGCCTAGCCGTTGCCGCATCGGAATATCCTTGGACTGGTTCTCGGCAAACTCGTCGCAGTAGACTCCGTGGGTGAATTCGCCCAAGCCGGTGGGCAGGGGAAGGACCGGGACCTGTATCATCTCGTAGTCGCGCGAGAAAAAGCTTATGAGGCGCAGCGAATCGGGATGAACCAGGTCCTCCGCGTCCTGCATCATCACGATTTCGAAGCGGAAGCCGCGGGACGCTTCGTAGTCCTTCATCCCGCGGTACGCGTGGTTGAGGCAATCGCCCTTCGAGGTGGGTCCCCTGCGGGAACACATGGCCAGGTGGACGCGGGAGTGGCGCCGCGCGACCCGGTGGACCGCCCGCATGGTAGGTTTGTCGTTGGCATATACGCAGGCGAAGATGTCGTAGTTCCGGTAACGGATGGCGGTCAGATTGCGCTCGAGCATGGGCTCGATGACGCCCGCCTCGCGCCACAGCGGCACAAGGACCGCGATCCGGCGCTCGGGAGCTCGATCCAGCTCCGATGCCGCCGGCCAATCAAACCGCCTGCGTCCCCCAAAAAGAAACGCGACGTTAATGAACAGGTCGTCCAGCCCGCTCAGCAGTATCCATACCGCCAGAGGGACCAGAAGCGCCGCAACCCAGTGGTCGAGCCACACGATTCTGTAAAGGTAGAAATGATGAGTGCGCGCCCGGCGTCTGGTTTCTCAAGTATTTCGAGCGAAGGTTTCGATAATAGGATCGGCTTACCCTCAAATTAGGGGGATTGCGCGGGCGGATGCGGGGGCTGCGTTCTACCACTCGCCAGCCGGAGAGATAAACGTACTGGACCGTCCAACGCCAGACGGCAAGCGCGATCCGTAGACGTCCGGCATCCCAGTTGAGCTGGTTCGAGCACATCCTCGTCGGCCTCCGGCCGAAGGCCGGCCGGGGGTCCGCCCCACCACGAGTCAGTGACCGTAAGTACAGCGTACTTCCGGATTTGTTCCGCCGGCATGCGGTTCGACAGTCCCGCCCACTCTCATGCCGCACACCCGTCTTTCCCCGGTCCGGCCGCGTCTGTCATGATAGATTTTAGTTTAGGAGACGTGTTGACCTTTCAAGCTCCGCTCGCCTTTCTTCTTCAACTGAACATTTGGGATATGGTCCAGCACAGCGGCCCGCTGGTGGTGTTCGTGCTGGCGATTCTGGTCTGCTTTTCCGTCTCGTCCTGGACCGTGATTTTCGGGAAATGGCAGGTGTTTCGCGGCGCGCGCCGGAGCAATGCCCGCTTCCTGCGCGCCTTCCGCAAGGCCAATGGCCTGGAAGCCGTGATGATCGCGAGCGAGCAGTACCGCCCTTCCCCTTTGGTTTCGGTTTTCGATTTCGGCTACGAAGAGATCGCCCGCCAGACGAAGGCGCGGGGAAGAGTGACCAATCGCGCCACGCTCGAGCGCGCGCTGCAATTGGGCGTGAGCCAGGAACTCGCCAAGCTCGAACGCAGCATGAACTGGCTGGCGACGACGGCCTCCACGTCGCCGTTTATCGGGCTGTTCGGCACGGTGATGGGCATTATCCGCGCCTTCCAGGATATCGGCCAGATGGGCAGCACGAGCCTGCGCGCGGTGGCCCCTGGCATTGGGGAAGCCCTCATCACCACCGCCGTGGGACTGTTCGCGGCCATTCCCGCGGCCATTTTCTACAACCAGTTCGGCCACGCCATCCGGGAGATCGGCGCGCGCATGGACGATTTCGCGCTCGAGTTTCTGAACCTGACCGAGCGGAGCTTCGGAGACTAGCGCGATGGCGTTTTCTTCCAATGGCGGCGGCGCCGGTTACGGAGCGCGCAGGCGCGGCGGAGGGACCCTCTCGGAAATCAACGTCACCCCGTTTGTCGACGTCGTGCTGGTGCTGCTCATCATTTTCATGCTCACGGCGAGCGTGATGGAATTCGGCATCGAAGTGGACGTTCCCAAGGTGCGTATGGTGAAGGACACCGCCCAGGAGATGCCGGTGGTAACCATCACCAAGGATGGAACCACGACCCTCAATGGCAAACCGGTGAACATCAACGACCTGGGCGCGACCATCCGCCAGCGCTTCGCCAACGCCAAGGGAGTCTACGTACGGGCGGACCGGGAAACCATCTGGGACATCGTCGCGCAGGTGACGGCTGAGCTGGGCGAGGCGAAGTTCCAGGTGAACATGGTGACCCAACCGGAGGACTCCGCGCCAAAAGGCCGTAAGTAATGCCATCGCACGCCGACATTCTGGACCGGCCGGAGCGCCTGTGGGGGTCGTTCTGGAGCTCGATCGGGCTGCATATTTCGATCGCCGCCGTCGCGCTGGGCGTAACCTGGGTCCATGGCCACCACCCGGCCGCGTTCTGGGGCGACATCAACGGCGGCGGCATGGGATCGGTGGCGGTGAATGTGGTGGCGCGCATTCCGCTTCCCACCCGGAGCGGCGCCGAGAACCCGGTCGCCAACGACACGGAGTCGAGAGCTCCCTCGCCGCCGGCCAAGACGAAGCCGCTGGCCCGCGTCGCGGAGCCCGATTTGGACGCCGTTCCCCTGCCCAGCCGCAACGCGGCGAAGAAAGCGTCGCAAGCCGCCTCGGCGGTCAACAAGTTCCGCGAGCGGCAGCAGGACGCCCCGAACCAGGTGTACAGCCAATCGGGGCAGCGCCTGGTCACGCCGATGATCGGGATGTCCGGGGGCGGCGGCGTCGCCATAGGGAACAATTCGCCATTCGGGACGCAATTCGGCTGGTACTCCGACCAGGTGAGGAGCAGAGTCGCGCAGAACTGGCATACCGGGGATATCAACCCGCGCATCCGGACCGCGAATCCCGTGGTGGTGACGTTTACAATCCAGCGCGATGGCTCCGTGCCGTCTCAATCGGTCAGAATCACCCAATCGAGCGGCATTTCCGAGCTGGATATCTCGGCGAAGCGCGCCGTCCTGCAGGCCGTACCGTTCCAGCCGCTGCCGCGGGAGTTTTCCCGCAATTCGGCGGACGTCGAGTTCTATTTTGAGTTGAGGCGTTGACATGAGAAGGCTCCTCTGGTTCGCGATGGCGCCGGCCGCGGCGTTGGTGTTGCTGACGGCCCAGGACATGACGATTCACTTACAGGAGGGGCAAATCCCGGCCTTGGCCATCCCGGACCTGCGCGGCGACGGCCAGGCGCAGCCGTTGATGGGTGCGTTCAACGGGACGCTGTGGAGCGACGTGCAAGGGGCCGGGCCGGTGCGATTGGTCCCCAAGACGATGTACCCCAAGGCCAACCCGCAGCAGGCCTCGGACTGGCGCCAGCCGCCGCCCCCCGTGGAGGCGCCGCGCGGGCGCAATCCGAAGCAACCGCCGCCGCAGCCCCAGAACGGAGGCGGCCTGTGGATGAAGGACTGGTCGGGACCGCCGGTTTCGGCCGACTACATGGCCTTCGGCTACACGGCGGTGCAGAACGGCGTCCTGGTGCTCTACGGGTGGCTCTACGACCTGGGCCGCGGCCAGCAGGTGATCGGCAAGCGCTACCTGGCATCCGGCGTGGACGAGGCCGGCGCGCGCCGGATCGCGCACGAATTCGCCGCCGATATCGTCGCGCAGTTCGGCGGCCAATCCTTGTACGGCAGCCACATTTATTTCAATTCCGACCGTACCGGCCACCCGGAGATCTGGGTCATGGACCCGGACGGCGGCAACCAGAAGCAAATCACGAGTTACCGCAGTTGGCTGGCCTTCCCAGCCGTGTCTCCGGACGGCGGCAAGATCGCGTTCACTAGCTGGGTCCGCGGCAATCCTGCTATATTTGTCTTTTCGGTGGATCCGGTTCGGGATTTGCGTTTTTACAACCAGCGCGCGTCGGTGAATTCGTCGCCGTCGTTTACCCCGGATGGGAAGCAGATCGTATATTCTTCATCGGCGAATGGCTGCTGCCGGATTTTCATCGCGAATCTGGACGGTTCGGGTTGGAGGCCGGTCACGTCCGGAAGCTGGAACGACACCGAGCCTAAAGTCAATCCGAAGACCGGCAACGAGATCGTGTTCGCGTCCAGCCGGTCCAGCGGCGGAGGCGTCGGAGAGCAGATTTTCAAGGCGAATATGGAGGGGGGCGATATCGAACGGTTAACCCCCGGCGAAGGCGAGGCGTCCAACCCTTCGTGGCACCCCAGCGGGCAGATCGTCGCGTACGCGTGGACGCGCGGATTTATGGCTGGAAACTTCAACATATTCACCATGGATGTGGCGACGCACAGGTACTCGCAGTTGACGCACAGCGAGGGAAGGAACGAGAATCCAAGCTGGGCGCCGGATGGCGTGCACCTGGTGTTTGCGTCGACGCGCGGCGGATCGAGCCAGATCTGGACCATGCTCGCGGACGGATCGCAGCCGCGCCAACTTACCACGCAGGGACATAACAAGACCCCAGTCTGGGGCAAGTAACGGAGAACAGAGGAGACGATATTCATGATCGGTTCACGGAAGATCGTTATTGCGTTGCTTTGCGTTTTGCTGGTGGTGTTCGCGGTCGGATGTAAGAAGAAGGTTCCGCCGCCGCCGCCGCCACCGGCCCCGGTGGTGCAGCCGCCGCCGCCGCCACCGCCGCCGCCGCCAGCCGCGCCCGCTATCGCGCAGTTTGTGGCGGATCCCGCGTCCATTCAGCGCGGCCAGACTTCCACGTTGCGCTGGAACGTAACCGGCCAGGTAACCAACGTTTCCATCAACCAGGGAGTCGGGACGCAGCCGAATACCGGAAGTTTCCGGGTGCAGCCGGACAATTCCACTACCTACACCCTCACCGCGACCGGTCCGGGCGGCACTACCACGGGTTCGGTGAGCGTCAACGTGACGATCCCGCCGCCGCCGCCCCCGCCGCCGCCCCCGCCGCCCAAGCCGACCATCGAGCAGCGCATCTTCGCCGAAGTGCAGGACGCCTTCTTCGATTACGACAAGAGCGACCTGCGCGCGGACGCGCGCGACGCCCTGACGAAGGACGCCTCGGCCCTGAAAGCCATCCTGGCGGACTTCCCCAACAACAAAATCAAGATCGAGGGACACTGCGACGAGCGCGGCTCGGCGGAGTACAACATCGGTCTGGGCGACAAGCGCACCACTTCGGCCAAGGACCTCCTGGTGCAACTGGGCGTCTCCGCCGACAGGCTGACGGCCACCAGCTACGGCAAAGAGCGGCCCCAGTGCACCGAGTCCAACGAGGCCTGCTGGCAGAAGAACCGGCGCGTGCACTTCTCTCCCGAGCCGTAGGAGAGAGACACGAATGCGAGAACCCAGGGGCGGCCGGCCGTGCCGCGTCCGCCCCTGATGAGGAGGTTTGTCTATGTTCCGACGCTTTTGCGCCTGCCTGCTGATTGCTGCGCCCGCCGTGACGTTCGGCGCCGACAAAGCCATGATGGATTTGCAGCGCGACGTTGCGCAGTTGCAGGAATCCGTCAAGCAGTTGCAGCGCTCGCAGGACGAGAAGTTCGCCAAGATCGAGGTGCTGGTCCAGCAGGCTCTCGGCAGCTCCAACGATGCGAAAACGGCTGTCGCGGTGATTCAATCCGGCCTTCAACAGGGTATGCGCGACACCGAAAGCAAGCTGGTGCCCCCCGTGGCGGGGCTTTCCACGCGCATGGACCAGATGGCCAGCGATTTCCGCACCCTCGAAGGGGCGGTTCAAGACTTGAATGCCGCCCTGACCAAGATACAGACGCAGTTGACCGATGTGAACAACGGGCTGAAGGTGTTGCAGACGCCCCCTCCGGCGCCTCCCGCTCCGGCTGCCGGCGGAAGCGCGGCCGGGGCCTCGCCGGGCATGCCGCCCATGTCCGCAACCGACCTCTATGCCGCCGCCCAACGCGACTATAGCGGCGGTCAGCCCGAACTCGCCGTGCAGGAGTTCGCCGAGTACCTGAAGTATTACGGCAATACTTCCCAGGCGCCCGCCGCCCAGTTCTACATCGGGTACACCCACTACACGCAGAAGGATTATGCAACGGCCGCGCAGGATTTCGACGCGGTTCTGGAGAAGTACCCCGACGACAATGTGCGCGCCCCGGAGGCGGCCTATTACAAAGGTCTCAGCCTGAAGCAAATACCAGGCCGCAAGACCGACGCCGCCACCGAATTTCTGCAACTGATTAAAGATTACCCCGATAACGAGAACGCCAAGAAGGCCTGCACGCAGTTGCAGTCCCTCGGCCGAAACTGCCCGGTCAAAGCGCCCCCCGCTAAAGCGCCCGCCAAGAAGAAAAAGTAGTTCTTCCGTTCGTTCTGCGAACCCCCCGGGTCAAGTGAGCCGGTGTGGTGCCGTACGTCCACAAGAGTATGGACGCGGCACGCCGGGAGCGTGCGCCGCGTGGCGCGGACACTCGTGTCTGCCGCGTCGAGACTCTCTCGACGCGTGGGTCCGCGAAGAATCCGTACGCTGGAGATCTGCGAGTCTCAGTCAGCCCCCTTGTGAAGATCTGGCGGGAAGGGACGCGTCGCGCGCGGTGCCGGGATTCCCGCCGTCTCGCGGGGGTTTGCTAAAATGAAATGGATTCGAAGGCCCCGCGTTTCGCAGCGACTCAAGGCCACCCTAGCTCAGTTGGTAGAGCGGCTGATTCGTAATCAGCAGGTCTCCGGTTCAAGCCCGGAGGGTGGCTCCATCTAATCAATCAGTTGCGAGCAATCGTCGGTAGTCGGTCCGACCCGGTTCGCTTCCATACGGGTCCTATCGAGGGTTCCCTGAAGGAAAATAGGGCCGTCCAGGGAATCGAGGGCCTGACGGCGCGCGAGTAGCACCCGGCCCGGGGGCTGTGGCATGGGTGCACGACAAAAAAGTGGGTAATCAGGCGGCTCGGGAACGGGTTTCCCAGTAGTCTTCGAACCTGTGGCTAAGGCGGCAGCAGCGCAAAGCGATGATGGCATTGGCGCCGGCGACAGTCCAGAACGACCCGGAGCG